>JAISYL010000141.1 GCA_031269935.1 Planctomycetota bacterium | reverse complement strand
TGCCGGAACGGCGCCCAGCCAGGCATTCCGATGGGAGGGAGCCATTACCATGCCCTTGAATCCCGGGCTGTATGATCTCCTCCGGCGGGAATTCCGCGGCAAGGTCCGGATAGGCAATCCCGGGATGCGCCTGCGATATCGCCTTGTTTCCCGGCCGGAAAAACCGCCGCTTGTCCAGAGCCTGGGCGGCGGCGAGGAATACCTGGTCGATTGTCCGCTGTGCGGAGACCGCCGCCAGCGCTGCTCGATCAATCACGCCTTCGGAACCGAGGTGGACGGCATTGAGGTGCGCCACCTGATTCACTGCTTCAACGAAGACTGCCGGGGTCTCTCCGACTGGCTGCTGTCCCTTCTGGAAAGCCAAAAATGGGCGAAACCGCTTCCATATTTGCCCCGGGAGGCTTCCCCCACCGAAAACCCAAGCGCGGGAGCGGCGGCCGATCCTCGGCGCTTGGCCGGAATTAGCCGGCTGGACAATTTGCCGGCCGATCATCCGGCGGTGGCGTATGTGGCTGGCCGCGGTTTCGACCCGGCCTATCTCGCCCGGCATTTCGGCGTCGGCTATACCGGCGAGGGATGGGAATGGACCCGCCGGCGCCTCCTCGCGCCGGTGTTTTTCAGTCGGACCGAAGTCGGCTGGTGCGCCCGAGCCATACCCGGGCATAGCCGCCTGACCCTTGTCGCGCCTGGCAAGTCCTGGCCTTACCGCGAGCCCAAATACCTCAACGCCCGCGGCTTTTCCAAATCACGTTTCCTCTACAACCTCGACCAGGCCCAAAAACACGAGGTGTTGACAATAGCCGAGGGAATTACCGATGTCTGGAAAATCGGGGTTTGGGGCGTGGCCCTTCTCGGCAAGGCCATGTCGGCCGAGCAAAGACGGCTGTTATGCCAGGCCGCCGAAGGGAAAAAGGCTTGGCTGGTCCTGCTGGGCGACGCCTCGACCGAAAGCGACGACGCGGCTGCGGCCTGGCTGGAAAATTACCGGGCTCTACGGAGCGAATACCGTTATCCCGGCCGGATACGCCTGCATTTGTTTGAACGTGGCGACCCCGGCGATTTGGCATCGTCGGAGCTCCACCGTCTGATTGAGGAGATTCTGCATGACCGCGCTTGACGACCCATCCGCGCTTACCGCGCCGGAATGCTTTGCGAACCAGGCCCTGCCGGGACCGGCGACCGGGGAACTTATCGAAACCCGGGCAAAAGCCGGGGGCCTGAGTCGGGAAGCCGCGACCGCGACCGTGCTGGAGGACGGCCTTCACAACTCCCAATTATTCCGCCTGCCGAAATCCGGACGTTATGCCGCCGTAACCGCCCACTGGCTTCCCGGCGGCTATATCGGAGACTCACCCGGTCGGTCCGGGCACCGCTTTGGTCCCCGGCGGCAGGCGCGACTCTTTATCCTGGTGGACAAGCCCGGATATCAGGATATGTCGGCCGGACGCTATCTCGGCGGCGACGCCGGACAGTTGCTGGCCAGGGTCGGCGGCGAATGCGACGCGGATCTGAACGGGGCCTACGCGACCGGGGCGATCAAATTCGCCGACCCTTACCCGCGCATGCCTTCCATCCCGGCGGCCTGGGCGGAGGAATGCCGCTGGTTTCTCGAGGAGGAACTGGTCCGGGTCCGGCCGGAAATCGTCCTGGTGTGCGGGGCCAAGCCGTTGAAATTCCTGCTGAGCAGGAACGCGAAGCTCGGAAGCTATCGGAGCGCCTTGATCCCTTACCGGGGACTGCGCCTTCTCGCCACCGCCGACCTGGGAGGCCTGGTCAAAAATCCCGAGACCCTGCCAGGGCTGGAAGCCGATATGCGCCTGCTGGCCCGCAGCCTGTCCGGCGCCGGAACAACAGATTCCCCGCCCGCCTACCACTACCTCCTCGACGCCGACAGTCTTCGCCCGGTGTTGGATTACTGCCGGGATTTCTCGTATGTGGCCGTGGACTGCGAATGGGAGGGCGAATCCCCCCGGACCGGCGGCCGGCTGCTCACCATCCAGTTCAGCGTCCTTGCCCGCGAAGCTTTTGTGGTCGTTCTCCGCTCGAAAACCAGCGGCCGGGAATTCTCGCCCAATCCGGAGACGGCGGTTGAAATGCTCCGGGAACTATTCCTGCGACCGGACCTCAGGATAATCGGCCAGAATTTCCGGGCGGATCTGGAATGGCTGATCCCGCTTGGCCTGGACCTGACCTCCGCCTACGCCGAATGGGGTTTCGACGCCATGCTGGCTTCGCATCTGCTGGCCGAAGGGGATGCCCACGATCTGACTTCCCTGACGCTCCGTTACAGCGACATGGGGCGTTACGACGTCGAGGCCCGGCGCCTGCTGGATCGGGGCTTGACCCACGCCGATTTGCCGGACGAAGTCCTCTGGCCCTACGCGGCGGCCGACGTCGACGCCTTGATGCGGATTTATCCGGTGCTGCATGAAGCCCTGTGGCGCGACCACCTCCGAGTCATCGCGGATCAATCGGTCGATTGGCGAAACACCCTGCTAGGACCCGATGCAGCCCCGGATTTTGGGTTGCGCTATTTCCCCTCGCTCTGGACCCTGTTTCGGCATGTCGTAATGGCCGCCACCCTTCCCCTGAAGGAAATCGAACTGGAGGGGCTGCCGGTCGATCAGGACCGGCTCCGGACTTTGACCCAGGCCTTCAGCCGCCGCCGGGATCGGCTGGACGCCGAGTTGCGGGAATTGGCGGGCGACCCGGAGTTCAATCCCGACAGCCCGGCCCAGGTCAAGGAGATCCTTTTTGGCGATCCCCAAGCTGAGGGTTTGGCGACGGGGACGCGGAGCGGAAGCCGGAGGTTGCAACTGGGCTTGACCCCGGTCAAGTCGTCCGGCAAACCCGGGCGATCCTGGGCGCAATTGCGGCGGGACGGCGAGGTCGCCTGGGAACCGGGCAAGGGCTGGCTGGGAAACCCCGTCTCCCCCTCCACCGATGCGGAAACGCTGGCGCTGCTGGCCGCCGACTCCGGCGGCGAATTCGTCGGCCGGCTGCGGGATTACCGGACTGTGAACACCATGGCCAGAAACCTGCTCACCGAACCCGTGCCTGACGAATCCGGGACGCCCACCCACGAGAAAGGCCTCGCCGCTCATATCGACCCCGACGGCCGGGTCCGGACCACCATTTCCCAATTGGCCGAGACCGGCCGCTACCGGAGCTTTGATCCGGCCCTGATGAATCTTCCCAAAAGTAAGGAGAGCGTCTACGCCCGGATTTTCGGGGAGGAAAAGCTGCCGCCCATCCGTTCGATACTCCAGGCCCCGGCGGGGGGAGTTTACCTTGAGGCCGACATTAAATCGGCCGAGCTTTTCACCCTGGCCCATCTGGCCGACGATCCCGGCTTCAAGGCGGCCCTGGCCGCCCGGGACGGGGCGGGCAATCCCCTCAGTTTCCACACCGTCGCCATGTGCAAGTTTTTCAAGTTGCCCATGCCGCCGGAGGAGGCGACCGCAATCATGGAGTCCGGCGGAGTTGAAGGCAAGCGCCTGAAGGGCCTGAGGACCGCCGCCAAATCGGTGATTTTCGGGATTCCCTACGGCCGGGGCGCCCAGGCGATTTGCCAGGCGGTAAGGCGCGAAGGGGTGGCCTGCACCCCGGAGGATGCGAAAACCTGGATAGGGAGCTATCGGGAAAGCTTTCCCCGGGCCTGGGACTACCTGGAATGGTGCCAGCGGCAGGTGCGGGACCCGGGGTTCATAATCAACCCCTATGGCCGGACCCGCCATTTCGCCCCGACGGACGA
>JAISYL010000056.1 GCA_031269935.1 Planctomycetota bacterium | reverse complement strand
GAATGCGCCGAGGCGGGCTTTTTTTTGCGCGGAGCCGTCGGCGCCTACGGCCTGATCTTCGTCGATCCCCCTTTTTCGATTTGCCGGGAATGGACGGGAGGGGGGGGAAGCGGCGATATACCGATTAACCTGGTCCGGCTTATGGAGGATGACGGAGTCCTGATCCTGAGGTTGGAACGGGGAGTGAATCCTCCCGAATGGCCGGGAATGTCCTCAATCGACAAACGTTGCTACGGACGCAGTTTTGTCTGCCGCTACCGGAAAAGCCGGCCTGGGGAGATCGGCAATCCCGAAAAGCATCCGGTCTTTGGCGGGGTGCCTAAGATTGGGCGGCCGGGACACGAGCCCGGAGCGTAAACCGTACCGCAAGCGGCGGTTTTTATCCGCCCTTGATCGAGATTTTTGAGGCGCAAGTCCGGAGCAATCGAAAAAGATAAAAAAAACAATAAAAAAACTTGACAGTTCGCCGGGTCCGGGTTATAAAATTTTTGCCTTGATTTTGGGTGAACGTTCATCCGTCAAAAAGATCGCTTTGCCCGGCTTTTTGGGCGCTGGTTTTGCGAAAAGCCCGGGATCTCCCGAAAAGTCGGGCCTTCTTGACCTGTTATGCCTTCAATACCCCCGAAAAATGACGCTTTCGCCGCCTGAACGCTTACGATTTTGTTTTTGGCATAGTAAACGTTTACTGCCGCTACTCCCGCTCCGATTCGTTTTTGTTCCCTTGGAAACGCTTCGCGGACTTCGGACGACTTGATACCGCCCCGGCGTTGTGGTTTCTGGATTCAAGCGAATGATGCCCCGCGGGTTGTAAAATGTCAAGCGCGGGCGCCAATGCCGTAGTAAACGGTTACTATGGCCCGCCCACGAGGAGGATCGCTCTTGAAAGTCCTGTATTTGGAGGCGCCCCGCAAGGCGTCGGTGAGGGAATTCCCCGATCCGGAATTGAAGGACGGCCATGCCATAGTCGAAGTGGAACTCTGCGGCGTCTGCGGAACCGACCTCGGCGGCTTCAAGGGCGTGAGCCCCGTAATACGGTATCCGGTGGTCGGCATGGGGCACGAGGCGGCGGGCAGGATTGTGGAAGTGGCCCCCAACGCCAAGGGGCTTCGGATCGGGGACAAGGTATGCATGGAGCCGTACATCGGCTGCGGCGCCTGTTACGCCTGCCGGCTCGGCCGCTACAACGCTTGTGAAAATCTCAGCACCTGCGGGGTTCACCGCCCCGGGATGATGGCGACCAAATTCCGCCACCCCGTTACGCATATCCACAAATTGCCGGAACGCCTGACTTGGGAGGAAGGCGTCATGGTCGAGCCTTTGACCATCGGCATCCACGCCAATCATCGCGCCGGAGTACAAGCCGGCGAGCGGGTATTGGTCGTCGGAGCCGGCTCCATCGGCATGCTCGCCGCCCTGGTCTCCCAGGCCTATGGCGCGGTTCCCATTCTGGTCGATCCGATCGAGAGCCGCCTGGCCCTGGCCCGGGGATTGGGAATCCGGCATGTCTTCAACAATGCCGCCGGGAATTTGGCGGAACGCCTCCGGAGCGTGTGCGCCGGGGAATTGCCCCATGTCGCGATCGACTGCTCGGGCTCGGGAGCGGCGGTGGCGGCCCTGGCCACCTTTGTGCGTTCCGCCGGACGGGTGGTGTTTGTCGGCTGGCCCAAGGCCGAATGCACCCTCGATCTCTCCTGGTTCCTCAAGAAGGAATTAGACTTGTTCGGCTCAAGGAATTCGCATGGCGAATTCCCCGAATCCATCGACCTGATCGCAGGCGGAAAAGTGGAGGCGGGAAAACTGAGTATGACCACCGTGCCGCTGGCCGAGGCGCCGGAATTCCTGGAAAA
Organism: Planctomycetota bacterium; assembly: GCA_031269935.1. Lineage (GTDB taxonomy): Bacteria > Planctomycetota > SZUA-567 > SZUA-567 > SZUA-567 > JAJBSZ01. The sequence continues at coordinate 2,158 of JAISYL010000056.1, read as the reverse complement.
ACTGGTGGCGCGTCCGGAGGACTGCCTCAAAGCCATTATCCGCGTGAGGGACGACTGATCCGGAGAACGCGCCGAGGGTTTTGAAGCCGGGACAACGACAATCCGGAGCGGCGGGGCGATTTCATCCTTTTACGATTCCGCCCGGTGAATGGCATGGAAGAATCGGAAAAATGACCCCATCGACGGGGAACATCACCATCAGGGACGTCGCCCGCTACGCCAAGGTGAGCGTGGCCACCGTGTCCCGGGTCGTCAACGGCAACTACCCGGTAAGCCGCGAGACCGCCGCCAGGGTCAACGCCGCCATTCGGGCTCTCGACTTCACCCCCCATATCCTGGCGAGCGGCCTGAAGACCGGCAATTCCCGCATGATAGGCGTCATCGCCTCCAGCATCATCAACCCCACCATCATGCGGATGATCAAGGGAGTGGAATCGATTCTCGAAAAATCCAACTACCTCATGACCATCTCCAGTACCGACAATGACGTCGGCAAAGAGGCCAGGCTGCTCCGTTTTTTCCAGGAACGCCTGGTGGCGGCGGTGATAGACATCACCGCCGCCACCAGGGCGGACATTTTCGAATCGATTCGCAAGCGGGGCATTCCCCTGGTGCTTCTGGATCGCGGCATCGCCGATTCGGACATAGACGCGGTACTGGGGAACAATTTCGACGCCACTTACGCCATGACGGAGCGCATCATCGAAAAAGGTCACCGGCGGATATTGGTCTTGAAGGGGAAGAATATCAGTACCGGTACGGAGCGTTATCGGGGTTTTCTCGCCGCCATGCGCGATCACAAGCTGCCGATTGATCGTAATCTCCATCTCAGGGGAAACTTCGATCGCGCTTGCGCCAGGCGCCAGGTGTTGAAATTCTTCGCCGGACCCGGGCGCGGCGGGCGCCCCAGCGTCATCCTGGCGTTCAACCAGCTGATGACCGAGGGCGCCATGGAGGCGTTGTACGAACTGGGCATGAACATTCCCGGCGACATGTCCATCGTTTCCTACGACACGGTCGGCATGTCGCCCCCTGTCTTCAAGCCGGTAATCGCCTGCATATCCCAGAATTCGTACCGCATGGGGCAACAGGCCGGCAAGCTGGCCTTGCGGCGTCTGTCCGAGCGCGAAGCCGCCGGAAGGGGGAAAAGCGTACAGGTGACCGTGGAATCGGAGCTTCTGGAAGGCGATTCCTTGTTGGATATCAATTGAACGAAGAGGGAGACCATGAAGAGGATATTTGTCAATCTGAAGCGTTTCGAGGTGGCGAAATCCCTGGGCGGCATTTGTCCGGACGACAATCCGACAGCCTGGATGAAGAGCGTCGTCAAGAGTTCGATGGAATGGGAACTAGGGCGGATTCCCGGCGTCAAGGTCGCCTACCTGCTTCCGGAAGCCTTGATCGCCCCGGCGCTGGAGGCGCTGGCCGCCTGTCCGCCCGACGCCCGGATCGGCGTCGGCTGCCAGGGCGTTTACCGCGAGGATGTGGTTGCCGGAGGCAACTTCGGGGCGTTTTCCTCCAATCGTCCGGCGGCGGCGGCGGCCGGCCTCGGCTGCGGCTGGACCATGAACGGCCACAGCGAAGAGCGGCGCGACAAGCTGGGCGTGATCGCCTGCTACGACCCCGGCGCCGCCCGGGACGGCAAGCTCGGGGAACGGGCCGCCGCCGCGGTCGAAGGCATGCTGAACGCGGAGAACAAATGCGCCCTGTCCCGCGGCCTCAACCTCCTTTTTTGCGTCGGGGAGACGGCGGAACAGAAAGGGCTGGGGGGGCCTTCCGAATACGAGCCGAGGGTCAAGGCGGTTGTCCGATCCCAGTTGAAGATCGGGCTCGACGGCGCCGCGCCCTTCAAGGACAAACTCGACATCGTCGTGGGCTACGAGCCGATCTGGGCCATCGGTCCCGGAAAGACGCCGCCGGGTCCGGACTACATCGCCTTCATCTCCGCCTTCATCAAGGAAACCTGCGAGGAATTGCACGGCTTCAGGCCGGATGTGGTTTATGGAGGCGGCTTGAAAGAGGAAAACGCCGGCGACATCGCCTCGGTGAAGACCGTCGACGGGGGGCTGGTGGCCCTGACCAAATTCACCCAGCCCATCGGTTTCGACGTCCAGAGCCTGCGGCGCATAATCGACGCCTATGTCAAATAGCTGGAAAG
>JAISYL010000133.1 GCA_031269935.1 Planctomycetota bacterium | reverse complement strand
CAAATGAATATCGAGTTGATTTCCCCCATCGCCATGGAGGCCCAACTCCGCTTCGCCATCCGCGAGGGCGGACGCACCGTCGGCTCCGGGGTGGTAACCGAAATCGTCGAGTAAATTTTTCCCGCCCCAACCGGATTCATCGGCGGCGGCCCTTTGGAAGGAGAGGAAATGGCGGAAAAGATTCGCATCCGGATGAAGGCTTATGATCATGACATGCTGGACAAATGGTGTTTCAAGATAGTGGAGGCGGCGAGGAATTCGGGGGCGCTGGTTTCGGGCCCGATACCGCTGCCCACCCGCATTGAGCGCTACACGGTGCTGCGCAGCCCCTTCGTCGACAAAAAAAGCCGGGAACAATTCGAGATGCGCACCCACAAACGGGTAATCTACATAACCGAACTTACCCGCTCGACCCTGGATTCCATCAGCCGGGTGGTGCCGCCGCGCGGGGTAAACCTTAATGTCAAGCAATTCGCGAGTTGAAACGTATCCCGTTCGCGCCGGGACGGGATGGGGGGTAAAGACCCCCGGGGCGGCGAAAGCCGCGCGTTTAAGCCAAGATCCGGGGAACCTCGAAAACAGGCATCTTGCTCCCTTGGGGCGGCCCGAACAGGTTGCCTTTGCCCGCCGGCAAAAGCGCGGTCGCCGGCGCGACGCCAATCGATTTGACCTGGGCAGAAAAGAGGAGATTTTTAATCATGTGGCGAGGAATACTCGGCAAAAAAATCGGCATGACGCAATTCTTCACCGAGGATGGAAGACGGGTTGGGGTCACCGTGGTCCAGGCCGGCCCCTGCCCGATACTTCAATTGAAGACCAGGGAGGCGGACGGTTACGACGCTTACCAGCTGGGTTTCGACGATCGCAAGGAAAACCGCGCCAACAAACCCCAGAAAGGGCACGCCGGCAAGGTCGGCGCCAAGGCCAAACGTTTCATCCGGGAAATACGCCTGCGCGAACCCGCGTCCGGTCTCGAACCCGGCAAAATTATGACGGTGGAAAACTGGGCCGACGTATCCGAGGTGCAAGTCAGCGCCCGCAGCAAGGGGAAAGGATTCCAGGGCGTGATTAAGCGTCACGGTTTCCATGGGCTCCGGGCCACCCACGGCGTCAAGACGCACCACCGCATTCCCGGTTCCAGTGGCTCCCTCACTCCGGCCCGGGTGGTTAAGGGGCATCCCAACCCCGGTCATATGGGTTGCGATTGGGTTACCCAAAAGGGCTTGAAATTGGCCAAGGTGATTCCGGAAAAGAATTTGCTGCTTATTCAGGGTTCGGTTCCCGGACCGGCCGGCGGTTATGTCGTGGTCAGGCCGGCCCAACCATTCGTTTCTTGAATAAAGGATTTCCAATGAACACCCAAACTCCCAATGGCAACGACGCCACCCGTTCCGCCAACCGTTCCCGGAACGTGGCGCCCTTCAGCGGCCTTTGTTCCCGCTGCATAGACGGATGCCGGGGAAACTGCGAGATTTTCAGGGCCTCTTTCCGGGGCCGGGAACTTATCTATCCCGGTCCCTTCGGGGACATAACCGCCGGCGGAGACAAAAACTATCCGGTCGACTATTCGCACTTGAACATCCAAGGGTATGCCGTGGGAGCCAACGGACTCCCGCCGGGAGTGGCGCCGACCCCGGACAACGCCCGTTTCCCCCTGGTCGACACCGCCGCCGAATACGGCTGGGACAGCAAGGTTAAAATGCGGCTCCCGGTTTTCACCGGCGCCCTGGGTTCCACCGAGGTGGCCCGCAAAAATTGGGAGCACTTCGCGATCGGGGCGGCCATTTCCGGGGTAACCATCGTCTGCGGGGAAAACGTCTGCGGCATCGACCCGGAGCTTGAGTTGACCCCGGAACACAAGGTCGCCAAGTCTCCCGACATGGATCGGCGAATCGCCGCCTACCGAAAATATCACCAAGGCGACGGCGAAATCCTCATTCAGATGAATGTGGAGGACACCAATCTCGGAGTGGCGGAATACATCATCGACAAGCACCGGATAGACACCATTGAGCTCAAATGGGGACAGGGCGCCAAATGCATCGGGGGCGAGATCAAGGTGGGACGGCTGGAACGGGCTCTGGAGTTGCAGCGGCGCGGCTACATAGTCACTCCCGATCCCTCGGATCCGGTGACCCGGGCCGCCTTCAATTCCGGCGCCGTCAAGGAATTTGAACGGCATTCGCGCCTCGGTTTCGTTACCGAGGAGGGATTCTTCAAGGAAATCGAGCGCTTGCGGAAACTCGGCTTCCGGCGCATTACCCTGAAAACCGGAGCCTATGGCCTGCGGGAATTGGCCATGGCGATTAAATACTCGTCCCGGGCCGGAATCGATCTCCTGACCATCGACGGATCCGGCGGCGGCACCGGCATGAGCCCCTGGCGGATGATGGAGGAATGGGGGATGCCGCCGCTCTATCTCCACAGCGCCGCCTGGGAATTTTCCCGGAGATTGGCCGATCGGGGGGAAAGAGCGCCGGATCTCGCCTTCGCCGGCGGCTTTTCCTCCGAGGACGGCGTATTCAAGGGTCTGGCCCTGGGAGCCCCGTACGTCAAGGCGATTTGCATGGGCCGGGCCCTGATGATTCCCGGCATGGTGGGCAAGAACATCGCACAATGGCTAAAAAACCGGGATTTGCCGAAAACCGTGGCCGAATACGGCCAGACTCCCGAGGAAATATTCGTAACCTACGAAACGGTAAAAGCCATGCTGGGAGCGGACGAGATCAAAAACGTTCCTTTGGGGGCCATTGGTTTTTACAGCTTCGCCGACAAGCTGAAGGTGGGTTTGCAACAACTCATGGCCGGCGCCCGCTGCTTCAAGCTGTCCGTAATCACCCGCCGGGAATTGATGAGTTTGACCCGGGAATGCGCCGAGGTGACCGGCATACCTTATCTGATGGATTGCTATCGCCGGGAGGCGTTGGATATCCTTGATGCCTGAAGGAGGGAAGGAAAGTTTTTTATCCCCCGGCTTCTCCTCCGGATGGGTGTTGTTAAGTGCCGAACCTTCGGGTTGGACGAGAGAAAATCGCTGGCGGGCTTATTTTCCGGCCATCGGTTGGGGCCGAAAATATGCCGGGAAGCGATTTTGACGAAGTATGACTCGGCGATTCGGCATTTAACAAGACCCACCGACAGGCGTAAGAAACTGTTGACAAATCGACCGCCGTCGACATAATTGTACATTAAATTGATAGTATGAACCAAGCTTTTCCCTTGGGGAGTTTGTCTACCGTCCGGCAATTAAAATAGAGAAGAAACTCCACCAAACCAATTCGGCATATACTATTGCCGATGTGAAATTGTGATTCCCCGGACTACGCGCGGCAAGATACGAATCAGGGAAATAAAGGGGGAACCGGGTAAACTCTCCTCTCCCCGTTTTCACAATTTCGCTCCATGCGTAGGTAGTATACGGGGGTATAGCTCAGTTGGTAGAGCACCGCCTTTTTAAGGCGATGGTCGTGGGTTCGAGTCCCGCTGCCCCTACTATATTCAACCCCTTGATTTTCAAGGGAGTTATTTGTTGACATGGCAACATCTGGCCTATCTGTAAATGGAAAAGATCGTTGATTCGGTGTCCCGCCCCGTGCCGAACGTGTCCGGATTGGCCGCGACGTGAGCCAAAACATCATCCGCGTCGTATCCGCAGCGTTTGGCCCTACTGGCAAAGTTTAGTTGTGAAAAATGATGCGCCCCCCCGGCGGTGTTGATCGCTTCCCCGGCAAGCCGTTCAAGCGGGATTCTATGCCCCAGACGCCCCCATGGCGCAACACGCTGGCGGCGGGAAGGCAATGAGCGCGGCGCTGTCTTCGCCGCGATTGCGGCGGCCAAAAACGGCGGAAGCGGCGGCGCGTCGCCAAGGTTGCCAAACAAGACGTAGGGCCGGCCGCCCTTCATGCTGCCCGGTGCGGTCAGGCCAAGGCGGCCGGTCTTGACTTCAACGCCAGGGCAAAGGATTCCTCGGTATGGATGCAAGGGCGGGCCGGAATATTTGAAGAGGACATGGAAGCCTCCCCTGGGTGTTTTAGTGTAACACGGAAATGATCCGACCTCAAGATTGCGCAACATGGCGGGCAGGCTGCCCCGGCCGAATAATTGGTAGAATTGAGCCAGCCCGTCAACGCCGTCGGCATGGCCGCGGTCAATGTCCAGGCCAACCAGGCCCGCCGCCGCCGGAAGGAATAAGAACCGTTCAATTGGCGTCCCCCATCCCCGGCCGGCGGCGTCGCCTCGGCCATGCCACAGGTCGGCAATCACCGCCGGATCGCATGTCCAAGGTGACGGGACGCCCTCCCATGGCGCAATCGACGCGCCGCTCGGGTAGCATGGAATTAACTCTACGCCATGTTCGATGAAATGGTTTAGCGCCTCTATTCCGGTCATCTCCCGGCGCGGAATTGGCATCGCCGCGCAGATGCCGGCCATGCCGGTTATTTCCCCCGCGCCCTGCCGGTTATGCCCCGTTCGCGGTTTGTCTTGAAGCCAATGCGCTCCCTGGGCCTTTCGGGCGCCATGTCCACGGTCAGCCGCTTCAATTCCTCGAAAACAACCGCGAAGGCTTTGTCGTGGTCGCCCACCTTGGCAGCCAGTTCGTCGATTCTCCGGGCTAGGACCTGGTTTGCGTCCAACACGTAACGGAGGCGGACAAAGGCATCGACAACTACTATGCTGGCCTGAATTGCCCTTGGCGAACTTAAAACAGAGGCCAGCATGACCGCCCCATGTTCCGTAAAAGCCTGGGGGAGTTTTCTCCGGCCGCCCCACGATCTTGAAGTCGCAAATTGCGACTTCAAGTTTTCCCATTCATCCGGGGTGAGATTGAAGGAGTAATTTAGCGGGAATCGATTCGGATTGCGTTTCACCGCCTCGTTTATGCGTTTAGTCTCTACCCCGTACACCTCGGCAAGGTCACTGTCCAACATCACCCGTCGGCCGCGCACCGTGTAGATGCGGGCGTCGAGGGGAGAGGGGGATTCGTTACCGATGCGCTTGCTGGAAGCCATGCGCTATCCTTTGCGGGCCTTGCGGGAAATGGAATTGCCTCCTTGTCGATTCCGGCCCGTCGGCTGAACCCTATCCCCGGAATAAATCAACCCGATCACGCTTCCCCGCCAATGCG
>JAISYL010000025.1 GCA_031269935.1 Planctomycetota bacterium | reverse complement strand
CCAGCGTCCCCTACAATCCCCTGTGGGCGGCCAGAAAGCCGCGATCCGCCTTCCTCATGTCGCTGGCCGGCCCGCTGGCCAACCTGGCGCTCGCCCTGGCGGCCTGGAGCCTGATGGCACTCGGCCTGCGGACGGGCGTTTTCGTTCCCGGCCTCTTCGCGGGCGTCAACGCCCTAGTGGCGCCGGCCCACTCCGGCGCGGTCGGCTCAATCGCGGCCACCGTCGTCGACGTCATGTTCCGCCTGAACCTGGTGCTCTTCGTTTTCAACCTTATTCCGCTTCCCCCCATGGACGGTTCGGAAGTCTGGTACCTGTTCATCGGGAGGGAAGAGGAGCGCTTCCGCTGGAAGCGGCTCTTCGCCTCCTATTCCCTGATCGGGATCCTGGTCGCCTGGCGGCTTTTCCCCAGGCTGTTCGAGCCGGTGTTTCTGGCCTTTCTCAACGCCCTTTACCGTTTCGCCGGCTAAGGAACCATCGAAAAACAAGTACTGCCCGCTTAGACAAGGCGCGAAGTCGCGGCGGTAAATTTTCGCCCGTGGCTGGACTAAAATTTACGGGAGCGGCGTTGGTGACGCGGTATAAACATGCCGCGGCTATTTTTCGACGACCCCAAATTCAAATCCCGCGGCCCATGATCTCCGTCCGCCTCACCAAATGGAATCCCAGGCGCTCGGCGAATGTCCGCCCCCCGGCGTCGGCCAGGGCCAGCGACGCCTCCAGCCTGGCGTGATCGGATCCGCGGCGGGCCAATTCGGCCAGGGCCAATTCCGCCAGCTTGCGGCCGATTCCCCGCCGGCGCCAAGCCGGCCTCACCGCCACGTAGTGCAACTCGTTGACGAAGGGGTTGACGCAGGCGGCGCCGGCCAGTTCCTCGCCGTCGCGGGCCAGCCAGCAACAGTCCATGAGGCCTATGGAACTGAAATAGAAGTCGTCCGCCGCCAGGAATTCCTCCTCCAGGCCGGAGACGGGAAACCGGGCCCGGGCGGCGGCCAGGTTTTCCGGGGTCAGGGCCGGGCCGTAAACCTCCAACAGCAGGGGGGCGAGCCTCCCCTGATCGGAAAGCTCCGCCCGTCCGAAAATGATTGGCCCCGGGGCGGCGGTCAACTCGCTCAAACCTCCTTGGGATTGACGAAGGGCATCATCTTGCGAAGCTTCCGGCCCACCACCTCGGCCGGATGGACATGATCCCGCTCCCGCATCTTCCTGAGCACCGGGGTGTCGACCAGGCATTCGAGAAGCCATTCGCGGGCGAAGGAACCGTTCTGGATTTCCTCCAGGATCTCCCGCATGGCGTCGCGGGACGCCTCGCCAATCACCCGCGGCCCCCTGGTATGGCCGCCGTATTCCGCCGTGTCGGAGACCGAGTAGTTCATGTAGCTCAGGCCGCCCTGGTAGAAGAGGTCGACAATCAGCTTCAACTCATGGAGCACCTCGAAATAGGCGATTTCCGGCTGGTAACCGTTTTCGACCATGATTTCGAAGGCGCTCCGCACCAGTTCCGACACCCCTCCGCAAAGGACGGTCTGCTCCCCGAACAGGTCGGTTTCGGTTTCCTCCCGGAAGCTGGTTTCAATGATGCCGGCCCGGGCTCCGCCGATGCCGAGGCCGTAGGCCAGGGATATTTTCCGGGCGTTGCCGGAATAATTGTTGTGAACGGCTATCAGGCAGGCCACTCCGGCGCCCTTTTCAAACTCCGAGCGCACCAAGTGGCCCGGCCCCTTGGGGGCTATCATGGAGACGTCGACAAATTCCGGGGGGACGATTTGCCCGAAATGGATGTTGAAGCCGTGGGAAAACATGAGGGTTTTCCCCTCCTTGAGGTGGGGCAGGATGTCCTGGCGGTAAACCGCGGCCTGATGCTGATCCGGCACCAGCATCATGACGACGTCGGCCTGCTCCGCCGCCGCCGCCGCCGTGTGGACCGTGAAGCCGTGGTCCTCCGCCAGGCGGGCGTTCCGGCTGCCCGGCCGGTTGGCCACCACGACCTTGAATCCGGAATCCCGAAGATTTTGGGCGTGGGCGTGGCCCTGCGAGCCATACCCTATGATCGCGATGGTTTTGCCCTCGAGAACGCCCCGTTCGACATCTTTTTCGTAATAGATCGTCGCCATAATGCCGCTCCTGTTCTTGAAACCTCCAGCCAGTCCGAAAACCATTTCCCCCGGCCCTCGGAGGGTGTTGCCAAATGCCGGATCGTCCGGGTTGGACAAGGAAAAAGACGCTGGCGGGATGATTTTTGGCCGGCGGCCAGGGGCGAAAATCATCCGGGAAGCGGCTTTTGACGCCGTATGACCCGACGAGACGGCATTCAACCACACCCTCTCAAACCGGATTCGGAAAAGATGAAAATTATATCCTTCCCCCCCGGCCGGTCAAGCCGGATCCCCGGCGCCCGTCTTTTTCGAAGCCGCCCAATCTTGCCGGGGGACCCTCCCCTCCGGGGATTTCCGCGGGATAATCGGGATCGGGAAATTTGGGTTTGACGTCCCGTCCCCGGCAAGCTAAAGTAAACGGGGAAGGTTCGCGGGCGCCCGGGAAAGGAAACCCCCGCCATGATTGCCATGAAATTCGGCGGCACCAGCGTCGGCACCGCCGTCAACATCCGCCAGGCCTGCCGGTTGATCGGGGCCGAGTTGAAGCGCAAGCCGCTGGTAATCGTGTCGGCCCATAATTCGCCGGAATTCAGGATGACCGACGCCCTGGTGGCCGCGGCCAAATCGGCCCGCGACGGCAAGCCGGATTCCCAGCTGATTTTCACCGCCCAACGCCGCCTTTGCGGGGAATTGGGGATCGATTCGGCCGCCGCCGGCATCGACTTCCTCCTGGATCAATTCGACAAGCTGCTTTCCGGAATAGCCATGATTGGGGAATTGACCCCCCGAACCATGGATGTGGTGATGAGCTTCGGGGAAAGAATGTCCGGCCGGGTCCTGAACGAAGTGCTCGGCCGGGACTTCGGAATCCGATCCGTCTACCGCTCCTCCATCAGCCTTGGGCTGAGGACCGACGCCAATTTCGGCGCCGCCCATCCCGATCCGGACTGCTACCCGGCGGTGGCCAAGCAAATCGCCGGCCTCGATTTCGAGGCGCTGGTCACCACCGGCTTCATCGCCTCGACCCGCGACGGCCAGATAACCACCCTGGGGCGGGGAGGCTCCGACTATTCGGCCACCATTTTCGGGGCCATCGTCGGCGCCGAGGAGGTGCAGATTTGGACCGACGTGTCGGGGGTGATGACCGCCGACCCCCGCCTGGCGCCGGAAGCCAGGAGCATTCCGGAACTCACCTTCATGGAGGCGTCGGAATTGGCCTGGTACGGCGCCAAGGTATTGCACCCCGCCACCATGATCCCCGCCATTGAAAGCGACATCCCGGTCCTGGTCAAAAACACCTCCGCCCCCGACCACCCGGGAACGATCATCCGCAAGCGCATTCCCTCCCGGCGGAACGCCGACATCGTCAAGTCGCTGGCCGTACTGAAGGGAATGGCGATGATCACCGTCACCACCGGCCGGATGTTCGGCTCCCATGGGTTCATGTCCAAAATTTTCGAGGTGTTCAATCGCCATTCGGTGGATGTACACATGATCGCGACCTCCGAGGTGACCGTCAGCGTCACCACCCCCGATTCGGAAAACATCGAATCGGCGGCCGAAGCCATCCGTAATTTCGCCGAGGTGAAGGTCGAACGCGGCTTCTCCCTGGTGTCGGTGGTGGGGGAATTGATGCGCGGCACCCCCGGGGTGGCGGCCCGGGTGACCAGGGCGATGGCGGCCGGGGGAATCAACATCCGCATGATTAGCCAGGGAGCCAGCGAAATCAACATAGCCCTGGTGGTGGGAGACTCCCAGATGAAGCGGGCGATAACCGAATTGCACCGGGAATTTTTCGGTTAGACCCCGTCCAGGTTTATCCTCAATCCGTCATAGGCCGGGAAGATGTCGAAACGGGCCAGTTCCATCAGCAGTTCACGGTGGGAAAACCGGTGCGCCAGATGGGTTAGGAGGGTGCGGCGCGGACGCAGAAGCCGGTGCAGCCGCTTAACCTCGATCAGGCTCAAATGGGTGGGATGCGAATGGCAGCGGACGCAACTCACCACCATGGCGTCCAGGTTTTCCAGGAGCGGCAGGGAAGCCGGGGGCAGGCGGGAGATATCGGTCATATAGGCCAGATTGCCCAGCCGGTACCCGAGGATGTCCAACTCCCCGTGCTTGATGGGGATGGGAACGATGTCGATGCCGATTGCCTTGAATCCGCCCTCGACCGGGCGCAGTTCGATGTCCGGCAAACCGCCGCCGATCTGGCTTGATCGCCAAATATAAGCGAAATGCCTCCGGATTTCCCGCAGGGTGGCGGGGGCGGCCCACACCGGAATGGTTCGGCGCTTGAAAAAGGAGTAGGCCCGAATGTCGTCCAGGCCGTAAAGATGATCCGCGTGGTGGTGGGTGACGAGAACCGCGTCGACCCGCTCCACCCCGGCCCTGAGGCATTGGATGCGGAATTCGGGTCCGGTGTCGACGACCAGGCGCCGCTTGCCGAGGGAAATCAGGACGCTGGAACGAAGCCGCCGGTCCCGGGGATCGGGCGACCGGCACACCCGGCATCGGCAGCCGGGAACCGGAACCCCGGTGGAGGTGCCGCTGCCGAGAAATTCCAAAACCGCTTTCAAATTTCCATTATCTCTTTGGCTTTTTGATCCGCTTCCCGATCGATTTTCTTCTCGTAATCCTTGAGCAGATCCTGAACCTTGTCCTTCTGGCGCTTCAGCTCGTCCTCGCTAAGGGCCTTCCTTTTCTGGGCGTCCTCCAGAAGCTTGATGCCGTCCCGGCGCGCGCCGCGCACCGCCACCTTGGCGTCCTCCCCCTTGGATTTCACCTCCTGGGCCAGTTTTTTCCGGCGATCCTCGGTCAGGGGGGGGAAGATCAGGCGAATCAGCTTGCCGTCATTCTGGGGAGTGACCCCCAGGTCCGAGGAAAGCAGGGCTTTTTCAATTTCCTTGAGCAGGCCCAAATCGAAAGGCTTCAGCAGCAGCTGCCTAGCCTCGGGAACCGATATGCTGGCGCACTGCTTCACCGGAACCTGCGAACCGTAGGCGTTTACCCGGATGCCGTCAAGCAGAATCGGATTCGGCCTGCCGGTGCGGGTTAGGCGCAACTCCTTCTGGAGATGGGACAGGGCCTTCTCCATGCCGTCCCTGACGGTCGCCAAAACGCTGTCCCCCGGCATGTACGCTCTCCTTTCAATAATTGATGTCCGGAACGCTTCCCGGCCCGGACGGGCGGGAACGGCAATCCCCGCCGCCTTGACGGCGCCGGGCGGTCAACCGCCCGCCACCGTGGTTCCAATGGTTTGGCCGATGGCGGCCTTGATGGTGTTCCCGGGAATCTTCATGGAATAAACTATGATGGGGACGCGATTTTCCTGGCACATGGTGAAGGCGGTGGAATCCATGATCCTGAGATTTTCCCTGATCGCCTGGGAATAGCTGATGCTATCGTAACGCAGGGCGTTGGGATTGGTCAGCGGATCGTTGGTGTAGACGCCGTCGACCTTGGTGGCCTTGAGGATGGCCTTGCAGTCGAGTTCGATGGCCCGGAGGGCGGCGGCGGTGTCGGTGGTGCAATAGGGATTGCCGGTCCCCCCGGCCAGGATCACCACCCGGCCCTTTTCCATGTGGCGCATGGCCCGGCGGCGGATATAGGGCTCCGCCATCTCGTCCGCCTTGATGGCGGTGAGAACCCGGGTGGAATAGCCCATGGCCTCCACCGCCGATTGGAGGGCCAGGGCGTTGAGAAGCGTGGCGGCCATGCCCATGTAATCCGCCGTGGCCCGCTCGATCCCCAGGGCGGCACTCTCGGCCCCCCGGACGAAATTGCCGGCCCCGACCACCACCGCCAATTCGATGCCGGCCGAGCAGACGTCGCGGATCTCGCCCGCCGCCATTTGCAGGGCAGCCTTGTCGAGCCCCCGGGCGGATTCGCCCCCCAGGGCCTCTCCCGACAACTTCAACAGAATGCGCTTATAGGCTGCCACCGGTCATCCTTTCGCCTGGCCGTCCCCCCGGGATTCGGAAACTTCGGAGCGGCCCGGGCGCAGCCTGGCCAGCTCGGCGGAAAACCTTTCATGGGCCAGGTAGGCGTCCCGCCTGGCCCGGGAACGGACCGACAGGAAGCCGAAAACCGCGGCCAGGGACACGGCGGCCAGGTAAAAAAACATCTCCCGCCGAAGGGACCAATAAAGCTCGAACGGCCAGGACGGCGTCACCACCAGGCGCGACTCGGCTTCCGCCGCAGCCAGGGACAGCCGGGCCTGGGCCAGGAGATCGGCGTCCAGACGGAGTAAAAAGGAATTCCCCCCGGAATCGGAGAAATAAAAATGCAGGACGGCCGCGGCCAGGATCAAAAAAGCCAGAAAAGCCCACATTCCGGCCCGGTTTCCGGCCCCGGCGCCGGCCGCCAGCAGGGCCGAAACTTCCTCCTCGATCGTCCCGGGGTCTCCCTGGCGGGCGGCTTTGACCTCATCCCGCCGGCCAAGGCGGTCATCCATTGGCTTTGTTTTCCCTGCCGGCCGCGGCGTCAATGCCGGAGGAGCCGATGGAAAACTGGCGCCGGAAAGCGCAGGCCAGTTCCATGATGGAGGTGGCCAATTCCACGGACATGGTCAGGGAATCCTCGGGATCGGTCTTGTGCTCCCGGCAGTGGGCCAGGAAGGCGGTGCGGAGATGGCGGGCGAAATCCGGGATCAGGTTGCGGCCGAGGCGGCGCTCTTCCAGGATGAACTCCATCCAGCCGGAAAGGTTGCCCAGCAGGTTGACTTCCAGCAGGCGCATTTCCCTTTCCTCGAAGCCGGCCCGGGCCAAGCGATCCCGCAGGGCGGCGCGGATGATTTCCGGCCCCATGTCGATGCGTCCGCGTTCCTTGAAGCGGGCGATGACCCGGTCGATCGCCTGATCCAGGCTGGCCGGCGGCGGTTCCGGCCGCAACTCCAAGGGTTGGGAGGACATACGGACATTTCTCCTAAGGGCGCGGAAATGGATGACATTCGCCAGCCCGCTTCCTGAAAGCTAGTTGACAAATCGCCCGCGCGTATATAATATCGCGACGGGGGCGGCAAAAAGCAAGCATGTTTTTCATTTGACCGCCAATTCCAACTGTCCCAGCAAGCCGTCCAATCCCTCGACTTCCAGGTCGACTCCAAGCACCCAGATGTTTTTGCCGCCCTTGGCCTTGTTATCGGCGATTTCCCGAAAAATCTTCTTCCCGTAATCTTTTTCCGTAATGATCAGCGGAATTCCCCGGCGTTCCGCCTCGGCCAAGGCCCGGGCGAGATATTCCCGTCCGAAACTCCGGTGATCCCCCCGGGAAAAGGCGAGAACCACCCGGGCGCCCAAATCGGCAAGCGTCCGCCGGAACGCCTCCGGCCTGGCTATTCCGGAAAGGGCCGCCGCCTCCCGGGCGCGCAGGGATTCCCAAGCCAGCTTGGCACCGTCAAGGCGGTAAAGCCGGGCGGGGCGATGCCGGGCCTCGAAAAAAGCGGCGGCGGGAGCCAGGGCGCCGATTTCCCGCCGCAGTTCAAGCGCCTTGCCCCGGTCCGCCTGGTCCGAGCGGGTCAGGATTACCGCCCGGGCCCGGCTCAAAGCGGCTTTCGGTTCGCGCAACAACCCTCCCGGCAGGCAATTGCCCCCCCCCCAGGGCGCCGTGGCGTCAACCAGGACAATATCCATGTCCCGCCGGAGGCGAAGATGCTGGAACCCGTCATCCAACACCAGGATGGAGGCACCGCCCGCCATCGCCGACCTGGCCGCAGCCAACCGGTCCGGATTCGCCCGGACCACCGTCCCCGGAACTAGGCGGGAATAGAGGACTCCCTCGTCGGAAATCCCCTCCGCGTCTCGCCGATAGCCACGCAACAGAACCCCAGGACGCCAGCCGCGGGCCGCCAATTCCCGAACCAGCATGATGGTGAACGGGGTTTTCCCCGAACCGCCGGCGGTGAGGTTTCCCACGCTCACGACCGGGACGGGCAGGCGTTCCGAAGGCAGCCACCCCCGGCGATAGGCCGCGGCCCGCAAGCGCATCGCGGCCCCGTAAACCCGGCCCGGAAACCAAAGGCCGGCCCGGAGCAGGCGGCCCGCCGCGCCACCCCCGCCTTCCAGCATGAGGCGAACGGCATGCTCGTCCACGCCTAGTGGTCCGGAAAGATTGATTTTACGAATGCCGAAGTCCGTTTGCTCCAGAATCAACCTCCAAGGCCGGAGGGGAATTCACTTCCCCGGAGGCGGAATTCGGCTGAACCGGGGCCGCTCCCCGTAAAGTCCAAATCAAGGATTTGGACTTTACGTAACACTAGAACGGAGCGTAAACCACGGCCAGGATTTTCGCCTTCCGACCGTCGGCGGAATGAAGGTGGTGGGGTACAATGGAATCGTAATAGATGGAATCCCCGGTCCCCACCCGGAATTTGTCCTTGCCGTAGGAAATCTCGATCTCCCCGGCAAGCACATGGATGAACTCCTCCCCCTCGTGGGAGGAAAGGACCGGTTCCCCGTCATGCGGATTGACGTCGATCAGGAAAGGTTCCATATGCCGGTCGTTCTTGTTGGCGGCCAGGGAGTGGAAATTCAGTTCCGCCTTGGCCTTGCCCAGGTTGGAACCGACGAAACGGGTGGCGGTCGCCAGATTGCCGGCCCGGGTCAATACCAGGGGCTGGCCGGCCTGATCGTCCAGGAAACTGCCCAGACGGACTCCCAGGGCCCGGGCTATCTGGAGAAGCGGGGTCAGCGACGGCACCAGCTCCCCCTGTTCGAGGCTGTCAACCAGTTTCATGTTGGCGGCCTTCTCTCCGGGAATGGCGGCGGCAAGTTCGTCCACCGTCATTTGCCTGCCTTCCCGGATGCCCCGGATGCGCTGCCCGACCACATTGGCGCTAGACATGATACTCCCCTCCCGATGCCAAAAACCTTGACAAGATTATCCGAAAACGAGTTCCGGGGACGCCGAAGGGGGATTCTACAGCAGTTTTTCCGACATATTCCCGCCCGCGAGGATATGGGCATGGAGATGGAACACGGTTTGCCCCGCCCCGGCCCCGTTATTGACAATCAGGCGGAAATCCCGGAGTTTTTCCGCCGCCGCCGCCCGGTTGACCGCCAGGAAAAGGGCGGCCAGCAAATCGGCGTCCTTCCCGGAACAATCGGCCAGCCGGGCGACATGCCGCCGGGGAATGGCCAGCAGATGAACGGGCGCGGCCGGTTTGATGTCCCGGAAAACCAGGTTGCCGGCATCCTCGTAAACCACCTCGGCCGGAATTTCCCCCCTGGCGATCCGGCAGAATACGCAGCTTTCCATTTCCCCCCTCCCCTTGAATCCGCGAAAATCGGCCCGATGACCCGCCCGCCGCAACGGCGTACCCTATCGGAAAAAAAAATCTTGGCAAGGGATGAATTGAACATTTTTCCCGATTCGCGGCATGCCCTTGGCGAGGCGGCTTGCCTCTATTCCGGCCGCCAATTGCCCTCCCAAAACGGATAGAACACCGCCCATTGCTCGGGGTGCAGGCGGATGGTCTCGGCGATGACGTCGGCGAAAGCCTGGGTCATCCGGCAAACCTTTTCCGCGCGATCCCCGGCCGCGGGTATCGGGATGGGGGGATGGAACACGCAGGAGAAGCTGTCGTTGGAACGCCTCAGGCAAAAGGCGGGAACGAGCGGCGCCCCGGTCGCCAGCGAAAGCCGGGCCGGACCCTGGGGGAAACGGCAGGGCCGCCCGAAAAAGCGGATGATCACCCCCTGCTCGGTCGGATCCCGGTCGCCCATGACCCCCACCACCTCGTTCCGGCGCAAGGCGCGGAGCAGCGCCCTGGCGGCGTCCCTTTCCATGTCCGCCACCCGCAGGCCCATCCGCTCCCTCTCGCGCATGAAAAGGTCGTTTATCCTGCCGTAGCGGTGCATGGCCACCGACACGGTCATTTTCTTCCCCTCCATTATCGACAGTCCGGCCGCGCCCAATTCCCAATTGGACAAATGGGCGGAGGAAACGACGCAGCCCCGGCCGGCGGCGAGGGCGGCTTCAATATGCTCCAGGCCGAACATCGCCATGTTGGTCCGGAAAAAAGCCGGTCCGAAATGGCGAAAGCGGAAAAATTCGGTCAGATACTTGGCGAAATTGCGAAACACCCATCGGGCTTCCTTGGCCAGGCGCTCCGGGGAGGCTTCGGGCAGGACCACCCGCAAATTGTCCTCCACCGCCCGCCCGCCCCGGCGATCCAGCCAATAATAATTCAAATCGGCCAGGCGCAGGGCGGCAAAATAGAGGAAGCGCTGGGGCAGCAGATCGCAGAGCGCTATCAGGACCCGAAACAAGAGGTAACGCAGGTATATCCGCATGGCCTCACAAATTCGCTTCGGCTATGCCCAAAACCTCCTTGAGCCTTTTCACCTCGTATTTCTCCTCCAAATCAATGAAAACCGCGTCGATGCCGGCGGCCTTGCAGATTTTTTCCCGCAGGCCCGCCGGTCCGGCGGGCCTGTCCCGGGCGGGAGTGAACAGGATGGCGACAATCGGCTGGCTGGTTTGCCGCTCGCAGACCAGGAAATCGAAGTCCAGGGCGGACAAACGCGCGGCGTAACCGGGGTTCTTGTCGGTCGGTTCCACCAGTTCCCATAGGCCAACCTTGGGGAAAACATCGACCTCGTCGGCCGCCAGCGCCTCCCGCAGGGCGGCTAGACAGGCCAATTCCGGCGGCGACAGGAAGGGCCGCCGCCGATAGGGGAAAACATCGTCGGGAACCCGATCTGCCGGGGGCGGGGGGGGCGGCGGCTCCCTTCTTTTACCCTTTTTCGAGCCCCGGGGATCCCCCGACCGCGACTCGTACTCGCGCAGGCGGAAAAGGAGACCGGCCATTCCCGGCAGGACGAACAACAGAACGAAAAGAAGCGTGATTTCGGAAATGGTCATCTTGCCGATGGCGTCCATCATGGCGGCGGCACTCCCGGGGAAATCCGGTTTCAGCCTCCGGGGGAGCGAGTTCCCCCTTGGCGACGGAGGTGGATTCTGAAGCGAATGGACTTCGGCGTTCGCAACGCCGGCCTTTTCGGATCCCTACCATCCCAGCCCCCTGGCTATCCGGTACAAGGCGTGGGAGGTCCGGGATTGGTTCAAGGTGTAGAGATGAATTCCGCAGGCGCCGCGGCGCAAAAGATCCGCCATCTGGGCCGCGGCGTAGGAGACGCCGACGCCCCGGGCATAGGCCTCGTCGCCCGGGGCCAAAAGCTCGGCCAGGGAAACGGGGACATCCACCCGGCAGAGTTCGCGGAACCGTTCCGCCTGCCCGGGCCGGGTGATCGGCATGAGGCCGGGGAGGATGGGAACCCGGACCCCGATCTTCCGGGCGCGGCCGACAAAGTCAAAATACAGTTCATTGTCGAAAAACAGCTGGGTAATGACAAAATCCGCCCCGGCCTCCACTTTTTCCGCCAGCCTCAGCAAATCGCTCCGGGCGTCCGGAGCCTCCGGATGCGTCTCGGGATAGCCGGCCACCCCAATCGAGGCGTCGGGCGCGGCGGCGCGAATCACTTCCACCACCTCGGCGGCGTGCGCGTACTGATCCGGGGGCGGCCGCCAATCCGGCCGATCCCGGGGAGGATCCCCCCGCAGGGCGAGAAAATTCATTATGCCCCGCCGGCGATAGTCGACCACCAAATCGGCCAATTCGCGCTTGCTGTAGCCGGTGGCGGTTATATGGGCCAGCACCGCGAAATCGTAGCGCCCCTGCATGGACAACACCAAATCCCGGGTGAGATCCCGGGTGCCGCCGGCCGCGCCGCAGGTGACCGAGACAAAAGCCGGATTGAGGGGGGCCAGCCGCTCCAGGGAGCGCTCCAGGGTCAGCCGGCCGGCTTCGTCCTTCGGGGGGAAAAATTCGAAGGAAAACACCGGTTCCCGGTGATAAAGGCGCTCGTGCATGACCGCCGCCGCGCTCTTGGCCATCAGCCCCTCCCCTTAAGGAATTCCCCGGCCAGCCTGACCGCCGAGACGGCGTCGGGGGAATAGCCGTCGGCCCCCGCCTCGTCGGCGAAATGCCGGGTAACCGCCGCCCCCCCCACCACTATGCCCACCCCGGGACAGGATTCCCGGATCATCCCGATGGCTTCCCGCATGGCGGAGAGGGAAGTGGTCATGAGGGCGGACAAGCCGACGATGGCGGCGCGGTGTTCCCGGATTCCCCGGACGATCTCGGCCGCCGGAACGTCCTTGCCCAAATCAAGAACCTCGTAGCCGTGATTTCTCAGCATCAGGGAAACCAGGTTTTTGCCGATGTCGTGAACGTCGCCCCGGACGGTGGCCATGACTATCCGGCCGTCGGCCGCCGCCGCCCCGCCTTCCCGTTCCCTCGCCAGGTCCGGCTCCACCTCGGCCAAAGCCAGGCGCATGGCTTCGCCGGCCAGCATCAATTGCGGCAGATAATATATTTTCCGTTCAAAAAGCTCCCCCGCCTCGACAATGGCGGGCACCAGGCTGTCCGCCACCAGGCGACCCGCGTCCACCCCGGCGTCGATCGCCTTGCGGGCCAATTCGGCCGCCTGCTTGAGGTTGCCCTTGAGAATGGCCCGGGCCGCCAAGGCTTCGGGAGACGCCTCCCCGGTTCCCCCCGGCGGCGGGCTCCCCTTGCCCCGATCGGCCGTCCCGGCCGGCGGCCGGGAAAATTTCTCGATATAGGCGGTGGCGGCCTCGTGGCGGCCGGCAAGCAGATCGGCGGCCGCCTTGATTTCCCTCAACAAGTCGGAGGACGGGTTGACTATGGCGGCGTTCAGGCCGTTGGCCATGGCCATGGCCAGAAACGCGGAATTAATCCATTTGCGATCCGGCATCCCGAAGGAGACGTTGGAAAGCCCCAAAATGGTCGACCACCCCCGAACCCGGCAAAGCGAAATGAATTCAAGGGTGGCCAGGGCGGCCAGGGGATCGGCGCTCACCGCCATCGCCACCCCGTCCACCAGCAGATCGGCCGGGCCCAGCCCGGCCTCTCCGGCCCGTCCGACGATTTCCTCGGCCACCTTGAGGCGATCCCCCGCCCCGGCGGGAATGAAGCCGTCCCCCACCGGCAGCACGATAATCATGGCGCCGTATTCGGCGGCCAGGGGCAGAATCCCCTCCAGGCGCTTTTGCTCGCCCGACACCGAATTGACCAGGGCCCGGCCGGGATAAAGGCGGAGAGCCGCCTCCATCGCGGCCGGATCGACGGTGTCGATCACCAAGGGAAGGGGGGAGGCCGCGGCCAGCATGCCGACCGCCCGCCGCAGGGCGATCGCCTCGTCAAGGCCGCCCAGTCCCAGGTTGACATCCAGGAGCTCCGCCCCCGATTTTTCCTGCTCTTCGGCGAAGGTCAACACCCGGCTGTAATCCCCGGACAGCAACTCGGCCTGGAACGCCTTCTTCCCGGTGGGGTTGATCCTCTCCCCCACCATCAGCAACGGAAGCTTCCCGCCGGGGTCGGCGAAGGCCAGCTTTCGCCTGGCCGAGGCCAGGACGGCGGCCGGCCCGGCCGGGCGCGGCCCGGTTCCCCCCCGGCGATCCAGGCGGCGCCGGAGGGTCCGGATATGTTCGGGGGAGGTCCCGCAGCAGCCGCCCACCAAGCCGGCCCCCAATTCCACTCCCCGCATGACCGCCTCGGAAAACGGCTCCGGAGCCATTTCGTAACGGTTTTCCCCGTCCACCAGCCTGGGCAGACCGGCATTGGGCTTTATGAACACCGGAACCCGGGCCAGCGGCAGCATCCGTTCCAGGTGGGCCAGCATCCCCTCCGGCCCGGAGGAGCAGTTGCAGCCCACCGCGTCCGCCCCCAGCGACTGAAGGATGACCAAAGCCGCCTCCGGGGGAGTTCCGCCCAGGGTCCTGCCGTTTTCCTCGTAGGTCATGCTGACCAGAATCGGGGTGTCCGGGCCAGCTTCCCTCGCCCCAAGACAAGCGGCGCGGGCTTCCTGAATGTCCATCATGGTTTCAATGAACAAGCCGTCGGCCCCTCCGGCCAGAAGGGCGGCGGCCTGTTCCCGGAATATCGCCGCCGCCTCGTCGAAAGCCAGGGGTCCGAAGGGTTCGACAAATTGCCCGGTGGGGGAAATATCCCCAAGAATGAACTTTCCGGGAGGGGTCTCCCGGCGGGAGATTTCAACCAGCCGCCGGTTGAGGTCCGCCGCGGCGCCGGCGAGGCCGTGATGCGCCAATTTGATCCGGTTGGCCCCGAAAGTGCAGGCAAGGACGAAATCGGAACCGGCCGCGTAATAATTCCGGTGCAGGCGGCGGATGATTTCGGGATTTTCGAGAATCCATCCTTCCGGCGGAACCCCCGGCGGCAAACCGCATTTGAACAATTCGGTGCCGGTCGCCCCGTCCAGGACCAGGACTCTTTTCCCGGCAAGTTCGCGAAATTCGCTCCGCCGCATAAGGCAAGCCCCGTTTCCGGCCAATCCCCGTACCGGCTCAACACCACCGGGCGGCGGCGATTTCAGCCAGCCATTCCCCAATGGCGGCAAGTATTTCCGCCGGTTCGGCCATCCGGCCGATCCCCCGATCCCCGCAGGCCAATCCCCCGCTTTTGGGTCCGACCAGCCGAATGCCGTCGGCCCGCAATCTTTCCAGATTGCGGGCGGTGGCCGGGGCTTCCCACATGCCGGAATTCATGGCCGGAGCCAGAAGGACGGGTTTCCGGGTGGCGAGAAGAATGGAGGTCAGGAGATTGTCGGCCAGACCCTGGGCCATTTTGGCCATGGTATTGGCGGTGGCCGGCGCCACCACGACAATATCCGGGCGTTCCGCCAAGGCGACATGCCCGGGCTTTCGTTCCGCCTCCCAAATATCCGTATAGGTCTTGCGATGGGTAAGACCGGAAAAGGTAAGCGGGGTGACAAATTCCCGGGCCGCCTCGGTCATGACCACGTCCACCAGCGCCCCGGCCTGCGTCAGGCCGCTGGCCAAAACCGCCGCCTTGTAGGCGGCGATGCTCCCGGTGACCCCAAGAATCACCGATTCACCCCTCAGGATTTCCTCCATGCCCATCCTTTTTTGGCGGAGTCGGGGCTCGCCCGGAAATAAGGGCGGATCCTTAATTGTTGAACATGCCCTGAACCGCCCGCTGAAGGGCGGGAATGATTTTATCCCCGTATTTGACAATCACCCCGGAAAACACCACGCATACCATGGACATCAGCTTGATTAGGATGTTCAGGCTGGGGCCGGAGGTGTCCTTGCAGGGATCCCCCACCGTGTCGCCGACCACCCCGGCCTTGTGCTGTTCCGACCCTTTCCCGGTAAGGGGGCGGAGGCGTTCGGGATCCCCGTCGGCATAGGTCCTGGCCTGCTTTTCGATGTGCTTCTTGGCGTTGTCCCAAGCGCCGCCGGCATTGTTGAGAAGACAGGCTATGGCGAAGCCGGAGGTCAGGCCGCCGGCCAGCAATCCCATGACCCCGGGGACGCCGAGGGCCATGCCGACCGCCACCGGGACCACTATGGCCGCCAGGGAGGGAATCAACATTTCCTTCTGGGCGCCCTTGGTGGAGATGGCGACGCACTTGGCGTAATCCGGTTTGCCGGAACCGTCCATGATGCCGGCGATCTCCCGGAACTGCCGCCTGACCTCGGACACCATGTTGGAGGCCGCCCGGCCCACCGCCCGCATGGTCAGGGCGCAAATGACCAAAACCATCATCGATCCCAGAAACAACCCGCCTAGAACCTTGGGGTTCATGATGCTGATGTCGTAGGCGTCGGCTATGACGGCGATGCCGGCGGTGGAGACGTTGACATACCCCTTGGCCAGGGCGTCGGCCTCCCCGAGACCGTGGGCCGCCAGGGAGGAAAGGGTGTAAAAGGTGGTCTTGCCGACCGCGTACATCCCGTCCCCGCCCAAAGCCAATTTCCCGATCCAGGCGCGAATCTCCTCGATAAAGGCGGCGAGCAGCGCCATGGCGGTGAGAGCCGCCGAACCTATGGCGAAGCCCTTGCCGGTGGCGGCGGTGGTGTTGCCCAGCATGTCGAGCGCGTCGGTCCTTTCCCTTACCTGTTCCCCCAAGCCGGCCATCTCGGCGTTGCCGCCGGCATTGTCGGCGATGGGGCCGTAGGCGTCGGTGGCCAGGGTTATCCCCAGGGTGGCAAGCATCCCCACGGCGGCGAAACCGATGCCGTATAGGCCTTTCGCCATGGCAAGGGCCGGATTGTCGCCGGAAAAGCCCCCGGCGAAGCCGTAGGAGAGGATAATGCCCGCGACCGTGACCGCCACCGGCTTGGCCGCCGAGAGCATGCCCACCCCCAAGCCGGCGATGATGCAGGTGGCCGGCCCGGTCTTGCACTGCTCGACTATGGAACGGGTCGGCTCGTATTCGTCCGAGGTGTAGTATTCCGTCGACTTGCCGATGACAATTCCGACCAGCAGGCCGACAATGACCGCGGCCAGGGTGCCGGCGCCGATCATGCCCAGCGCCCAGAGCGTGATCATCACGATCACAATCAGGCCCGAGGACCAGTTGACGGCCTTCCCGAGGGCGGCGAGAAGGGTCGACATGTCGGCCTTCTCCTCGGTCCTGACCAGGTGAATACCGACGATGGAGAGAACGGTCCCCAAGCCGGCCACAATCATGGGGGCGACTATCAGGCCGATTCCCTCCAGGGCCGGCAGTCCGGGAATGAGCGAGGGAATGGCGGCGCCCAGGGCGGCGGTCGCCAGGATGGAGCCGCAATAGGATTCGTAAAGATCGGCGCCCATGCCGGCGACGTCGCCCACGTTGTCCCCCACGTTGTCGGCGATGGTGGCGGGGTTCCGGGGGTCGTCCTCGGGGATGCCGGCCTCGACCTTGCCCACCAGGTCGGCGCCGACGTCAGCCGCCTTGGTGTAAATGCCGCCGCCCACCCGGGCGAACAGGGCCTGGGTCGAAGCGCCCATCCCGAAGGTAAGCATGGTGGTGGTGATCTCGACGTATTTCTGGTCGATGGAGGTGCCGGGATTAACCATCCACAAGGTGTAAAATTGCCAGCCGTCCCGCAGGTTTTCCGCCGTGTAAACCAGATTGTCGAGTATCCAGTACCATATGCAAATGTCCAGGAGTCCGAAGGACACCACCACCAGCCCCATGACCGCCCCCGAGCGAAAAGCTATGGTCAGGCCGCGGTTGAGGCTTTCCGAGGCGCCCTGGGCGGTGCGGGAACTGGCGTGGGTGGCGGTCTTCATTCCCAGAAAACCGCACAGGCCGGAGAAAAAGCCGCCGGTCAGGAAGGCCACCGGGACGAAGGGGTTCTGGATCCCGGCCTTGGCCAGGCCGAGGAAGACCAGAAAAAGGATGACAAAAACCAGACCCACCGTCTTGTATTGGGCGTAAAGATAGGCATAGGCCCCTTCCCGGACATAGCCGGCTATTTCCCGCATGCGATCGGTTCCGTCGGGCGCCTGTTTCATTTCCCGATAGAATTTGAAGGCGAAAAAAAGGCCGGCCAGGCTGCAAAGAACGGTTAAATAGAAAAGAATTTCCGGAAGCGTCCCTCCTCCGGCGCCCGGCAAGGCGTCGGCCGAGGGGGCGACCCCGGACGCCGCCAGGAGGGTTAAGCCGAAAAGGCTTGCGGTCTTCCCCATTTTTTCCCCTTTTCCTATAAAAGTTCGGCGATCTGGACCGCGTTCAGAGCGGCTCCCTTGAGCAATTGATCCCCGGCCGCCCACAGCATGAGGCCGCGGCCGGGGAGGCTGAGATCCTCCCGAATCCGGCCAACCAGCACCTCGTCCCGCCCGGAAGCGTCCAGCGGCTGGGGCGAACGGTTGGCCGCCCGATCATCCAGCACCCGGATCCCCGGCGCCCCGGCCAGGATGGCGGTAGCCTCCCCGGAACTCATGGGGCGGGAGAATTCGATCGCGATTGCCTCGCAATGCGCCCGCAACACCGGGACCCGGACGCAGGTGGCCGCCACCATGAGATCGGGAAGGGAAAAGATTTTCCTGGTCTCGTTAACCATTTTCATCTCTTCGGTATTATACCCGTTGTTCCCCACCGGGGTGTCGTGGGAAAAAACATTGAACAACAATTGATGCGGAAAAACCCTGGGCTGGATGGCCCGGCCGGCCGCCCAGTCGCGGGCGGAGGCCTCCAACTCGTCCATGGCCGGCCGGCAGGCGCCCGAGGCGGCCTGATAGGTGCTGACAATTATCCTCCGCGCCGGATTCGCCCGATGCAGGGGCCAAACCGGAAGATTCATTATGATGGTGGAGCAATTGGGGTTGGCGATAATGCCCTTGGGCCGGCGATTGACCGCTTCGGGATTGATCTCCGGGATCACCAGCGGGCAATCGGGATCCATCCGGTAGGCGGAGGAGTTGTCCACGACCACCGCGCCCGCCTTGACCGCGGCCGGGCTGAATTCGCGCGACTGTTCCGCTTCGACGGCCATCAGGGCAAGATCGACTCCGGCGAACGAGGCGGAGGAAGCCTCGGCCACCGTAAGCTCCCGCCCCTTGAATTTCAAGGTTTTCCCAATCGAACGGTTCGAGGCCAAAGCCTTGATTTCCCCCACCGGGAAATCGCGCTTTTCGAGACAGGCGAGCATTTCCCGCCCCACCGCCCCGGTCACCCCCACCACCGCCACCTTGAGCGCCACGATCAGTCCTTTCCTTGATCCCGGGACGGAGCCGCCCTGAATTCAGGGGAAACCGGGGAGATGGTCCCCTTGTCCGTCCAGATCTCCGCGATTCGGCTTTAGATCTTTGCCAACGCCAAATTTCGCAATATGTTAAAAAAACACAATCGCCAAG
Source organism: Planctomycetota bacterium (assembly GCA_031269935.1). Lineage (GTDB taxonomy): Bacteria > Planctomycetota > SZUA-567 > SZUA-567 > SZUA-567 > JAJBSZ01. The sequence continues at coordinate 25,859 of JAISYL010000025.1, read as the reverse complement.
CCGTTTCTCTCCGGTGAAGCAAAATTCGCATTTTCGGAGGTCCCTCCCGCGGATTTCCAAAAATTCCCATTAATATATTGACTTTGACCTCAAAGTCCAATATTTTCCCGGCCGGGAACAGGGTAAAACATTTGATCGGCTGATCGTTGACTTACTTTGAGAAACTCCACGAAAATCCCGCGCTTGGGTGTTGGAAGGGGCGGGCGTCGTACAGGGCAAGAGCGCTGCGCCGGAAGCGTTTTGGCTTTCGGAGCGACGTTGGTCCCAAGCCCCAAGCGCGCGCAAGGGTTAGAAAACAGAAACAACCGAACCCCATGCGCGCTTGGGTATATATGCGGCGCGCTCCGCATCGTCCGCTCGTCCCGCGGCGCTTCGGCGGCGTTGACGGGTTCGATGGAGTTGATTGCGGACAAGGTTTTTCAAGAGGATCCGCCCGTATGGGCGCGGGAGTGACCCAGGCCTCCTCCCCGCCGGGATAGGAGTTCAAACACCATCCGCATACCCGGCAGGGCATGGGCGAAAAAGCGACGGTGGGATTCGCAGTACATGTCGAGGGAGGGTTCTTCGGAAAGCGGCTCACGGTGACGGCGGCATCCTCCCCGGCACAGGAAATAATACTCGCATTTTCGACAGCGGGGGTGGACGGGGACGGATTCGGCGGCAAAGCGATTCGCCGCTTCGCAATTCATTAAGGCGTCAACGGAATCGCGGACGATGTTTCCCAACCGGTACTTGTCCACCGCGTAGAAATCGCAGGGAAAGACGGTTCCGTCGCCTTCAACGAGGAGGTATGGCCGGCAGCGCCCGATCAGGTCGCAACTTTCCGGCGGCTGCCCAAGCAGCATGCCTATCCAGTTGTCGAAGATTCGGATTGAAACGAAATCCCCATTCATATAGTCGCGCAACCAGAGGTCGAACAGCCGGCACAGAAATTTGCCGTACGTCTCCGCGTCGAGCGAGTGCGGCGAACCGGATTGCCCTTCGCCCAAATCATCGAGGCAGGGTATGAACTGGAGGTGGCGGAATCCGCGATCCCGGTAGTGCCAGTACGTTTTGTCCGGATGCGATGCGAGTCCCCTGGTTACGACGGCGAGGATGTTGTATGGAACCTTGTACTCGTTCAACGTGCGGCAGGCGGCGAGACATCGGTTGTGCGTGCCTTTTCCGGCGGCATCGACCCGGAATTCGTCGTGGCGCCGCTTATCCGCGTCGAGGGAGATCCCGACGAGAAAATTGTTTTTCGCCCAGAATTTCGCCCATTCGGGAGTCACGGCCAAGCCATTTGTCTGGATGCTGTGGAAGATGCGGACGTTATTTTTGTTGTGGAATCCTTCAAGATCGATCAGGTGGCGGTAGAAGTCGAGCCCAGCCAGAGTCGGCTCTCCGCCCTGGAACCCGAACGAACACGCCTTCGTTGTTTCGGCCAGCGCCTTCTCCACCAGGGCGGCAAGGATGTCCGGTGACATCATACCGTAGTTCCGAATTGAGCGGCGTCCGGCGACATCGGCGTAGAAGCAATAACGGCAACGCATGTTGCATGCGCTTGACGCCGGCTTGACCAGCACGAACAGGGATTCCATATATCTCCCGCCAGAACAACATGCCATAGCGGATGTTCCAATATAAACCCTACGGCCCATCCGGCTGTAACATTATGATTTTCAAAAAGATGTTCGCCTTTGGACCAGCCGCTCCCGCATACCCGCCCCGGCTTCGTTTTTCAAGTGATTCCGCGGGTTGACCGCATTTTTTCAGGGACGGCCGCATTGGGGCGGGATCGCTATTCGCCCGCCGATTTGGCCAGCCTTACCGCCTTGCGGCGATCATTCTCGGAACGTATGCGCTTGCGCAGGCGCAGGCTCGCCGGGGTCACCTCAAGCAATTCGTCGTCCTCGAGATACTCAAGCGCCGCCTCCAGGGAGAATTCCCGGGGAGGGGCCAAATCGGCGTTCCGATCATGGGAACCCGAAGCGCGTACGTTGGTCAATTTCTTTTCCCGGCAGACATTGACCTCCAAATCGTCCGGACGGGAATTTTCCCCCACAACCATCCCCTCGTAGACGTCGGTGGCGGGATGAATGAAAAATTGGCCCCTCAGCTGCAGGCCGTCCAGGGCATAGGCGGTGGACTTGCCCCGGGAGGACGAGACCAGGACGCCGTTGGGACGGCCCGGCACCTCCCCCCGGTACGCCTCGTAATCCCAAAAGACGTGGTGCATCACCGCCTCCCCCCGGGTGGCGGTGAGCAGCCGCCCGCGCAGGCCGATCAAACCCCGGCTGGGGATCTTGAAGGACAGGTGCAGGCCGTCGGGGCGACGATCCATCTTTTCCAGCACTCCCCGGCGGGAACCGGCCAGTTCCATGGCCTTGCCGCCCATATCCTCGGGAACGTCGACCGAAAGCAGTTCGATCGGCTCCAGCCGCTCCCCGTCCCGTTCGTGAAAAATCACGTGGGGACGGCCCACCGCGAACTCGTATCCTTCGCGGCGCATGGTCTCGATAACGATTCCCAGATGAAGCAAACCCCGTCCGCTCACCAAAAAACCCTCCGGAGTCTGCTCCAGCCGGAGGGCGATATTGCTCCTGAGTTCGCGCTCCAGGCGTTCCTTCAAATGCCGGCTGGTGACGAACCGCCCTTCCCGGCCGAGGAAGGGGCTGTCGTTGGGGCGGAATTCCATGGTCAGGGTGGGTTCGTCAATCAACACGGCCGGCAGGGGCTCGGGATTATCCGGATCGGCGATGGTGTCGTAAATGCCGATGTCGGGAATTCCCGTCACCAGGGCGATATCCCCGGCCCCCACCTCTTCCGCCCCGGTCCGGCCGATCCCGGAAAAAATCTGGACCTGCTCGACGCGCCCGGTCCGCCGTCCCCCGTCGCGGAACAGCACCGCCACCTCGGTTTTTTCCCGCAGCCGCCCGCGCCCCACCCGCCCGATGGCGATGCGCCCGACATAGTCGTTGTAGTCTATGGCCGCCACCTGCATCTGCAAGGGGCCGTCCCGATCCGCCTCCGGCGGGGGAATATGCCGGATAATGGCGTCCAGAAGCGGCCGGCAGTCGGAGGACCTGTCGCCGATTTCCAGCTTGGCCACCCCCTGCCGGCCGGAGGCGTAGATCACCGGGAAATCCAACTGTTCCTCCGCGGCGCCCAATTGCAGGAACAGTTCGAACACCTCGTCCAGCGCCTCGTGGGGGCGGGCGCCGGGACGATCAATCTTGTTGATTACTACCAGCGGCTTCAGGCCAGCCTGGAGCGCCTTGCGAAGCACGAAGCGGGTCTGGGGCATGGGGCCGTCGAAGGCGTCGACCAGGAGAAGGACGCCGTCGGCCATGTTGAGCACCCGCTCCACCTCGCCCCCGAAATCGGCGTGCCCGGGGGTGTCGATGACGTTGATGCGGACATCCCGGTAATTGATGGAGGCGTTCTTGGAAAAGATGGTTATCCCCCGTTCGCGCTCGATGGCGTTGGAATCCAGGACGCAGTCCACCATCTCCTGGTTTTGCCGGAAGACGTGGCATTGCCGGAGCAGGGCGTCGACCAGGGTGGTTTTGCCGTGATCCACGTGGGCGATGATGGCGATGTTGCGAAGGTCCTCGATGCGGGTCGGCATGCGGATATCCTTGGGGGGGAACCTCAATCTTCTCCCGGGGCCAGAAATTCCCGGATGTCGTCAAGCAGTCTTTCCCGGTCCGGATAATTTTCCGCCCGGACCGGGAGGGAGTCCCGGAACCATTGGCCGTACCGCTTCACCGCCATCCGGCGGTCCGCCACAATGGCCACCCCCCGGTCCGAGCGGGAGCGAATCAACCGGCCGAACCCCTGGCGGAAGCGGATCACCGCCGAGGGAATGGTGTATTCCATGAACGCGTTGCCGCCGTCGGCCTCCACCTTCCCGCACCGCGCCTCGATGATCGGGTCGGTCTGCACCCCGAACGGCAGCCGGGCGATGACCAGACAGGAAAGGGCGTCCCCGACCACGTCGACCCCCTCCCAAAACGAGTGGGTTCCCAACAGCACCGCCCGGTTGCCGCGCTTGAACATCGCGGTGATGTTTTCCCGGGATCCCGAGCGGCCCTGGACCAGGAGGTTGATGCCGTCGCCGAGAAATTCCTCCTCCAGCATGTCCGCCACCCGGGTGAGCATGTCGTAACTGGTGAAAAGCGCCATGCCCCTCCCCTCGGTACGGCGGAACACCTCGGAAAGAAACACGGCCAATTCCCGGGCATAGTCCGAATCCCGGACTCCGGGATCCGGAAGGAACATCGGGATCGCCGCCATGCACTGGCCGGGAAAATCGAAGGGGGTCCCGGCGTCGAGGGAATCCAGGCGTTCGGGGGGAATCAGGGATATCCCCAGCCGCCGGGCCAGGAAGTCGAAGCGGTTCCTGACCGTCAGGGTGGCGGAACAGAAGACGACGCTTCTCTTTTTCTGGTAGAGCTGGTCGAAAAGCAGCGGCCCCACCTCGATTGGCGCCGCCACCGCCCGGATCAGGCCGGTTTTGCCTCCCGATCGTTCCAGCCAGTAAACATAATTGTCGCCGGCGGCCTCCAGGATGAAGGCCGCGTCCTCGGTTATTTCCCGGATCCACGCCGCCGAGGCCTCCAATTCGCGAATGAATTCGCTTTGGTGGGGAAGGGTGTCCTCGTCCATCTCCCGGAGCAGCCCGGAAAGGCGCTCCACTCCGGCCAAAACTCCGGCCAGGGCGGAAAAAAGGGCGCGCCGGGCCGCCTCCACCGGCTCCCACACCTCCAGGCGCTTGTCGTCGGCGCGAAACCGGGCGGTGTCGCCGGATTTTTTGGAGGCCAGCGCCGCGTCCAGCGCCTGGAAAAAGCCGGGCAGGGCCTCGTGCGTCTTCAGCACCGCCGCCCGGATGCCGTCGAGACAGCCCAATCCCGGTTCGGTGAAATCCGGGGGACCGGCGGCGGCCAGGATCTTTTCCAAGCTAGCGGTCAAGCCGGTCGAACCCTTGCGGCCCGGGCGGTGAAGACGGTTGACCGCCACCACTATCCGGATTTGAGTCAATTCCGCCGCCAGGTGATTGGTGGCGGAATCCTCCAAATTGTGGGCCTCGTCGATAACCAGGCACTGGTATTCGGGTATGGCCGGGGTTTTGGAGCCCAGGTCCGCCAGGATCAGCGAATGGTTCGCCACCACCAAATCCGCCTCCCTGGCCGCCGAGCGGGCCTTCCAAAGAAAGCACTGGCGGAATCTCCGGCAGGACCGGCCGAGGCATTCGTCGCCCACCGTGGTGAGCTTGGCCCAGAGCGGCGCGAAATGGGGCCGGCCGGCGACGATGTTTTCCGAAATGTCGCCCGTCCGGGTCCACACCGACCAGGGGATGAGGTTTAGCAGGCGCATGCGGTCCTCGCCGTCCAGTTCGGCGTCCATCTGCTCCAAAATGTAGAGAAGCCTCCTGAGGCATAGGTAATTCCCGCGTCCCTTGAGAAGGGCGGCCTTGAAATCGAACCCCAGGGCTTTCCGGAGCAGCGGCAGATCCTTTTCGAAGAGTTGGGACTGGAGATTCTTGGTATTGGTGCTCACCACCGCCGGGACCCGGTTGCGGACCGCGAAGGCCAGCGCCGGGACGAGATAGGCGAGGCTCTTGCCGATGCCGGTCCCGGCCTCGACCATGAGATGCTTGCCCGCGTTAAGCGCCCGGGCGACGGAAACCGCCATTTCCATTTGCCCGTCCCGGCTTTCATACCCCGGGAAAATCCGGGCCAGGGTTCCGCCGGGGGCGAAAAAATCCCGTATCCCCTCCTCCTCGATCGGTTTATTCGACTCTTCGAAACCCTCGGCGGGTTGGCGGAGGGAGAAGTTGCCCGCCGGGGCGAAGAGGGCGGCCAAATCGGTTTCGGCGCCCAGGCCTTCCGACAGGCGTTTCGCCGCCAGGCGGGCGAAAAAATCGCGGTAGGGATGCCGGGGATTGGCCGCCAGCAGGCGGTTCATTTCCCCCAGCGCGGCCAAGGGTATTTCCTCGGCCTTTTCCAGAATCGTCAGCCAGAGCTGGGTCAGGGTTTCGCAGTCGGCGAGGGCCCGGTGCGACGATTTGTCCCGCCGGAATCCGAATTCCTCCGCGAGGACGGCCAGGCTATGGCTGTGGAGTTCGGGAAAGCAGATGCGCGACAATTCCACGGTGTCCAGGACGGTGTGGGAAAACCTGTCCTTGGTGGCCACCCGGAGGAATTGCCGATCAAAAGAGGCGTTGTGGGCGATGCAGAGCGCCCCGGGAGGGAGAAAGGCGAGAAAATCCTCCAGCACCGCCGCCTGATCCCGGGCGCCCCGAAGCAGGGCCGGGGTAATGCCGGTAAGCTTGATGATGCCGGGGGCGAGGGGGCGTTCCGGATCGACAAGTTCGGAAAATTCCCGGCCGGGCATTCCGTCCTCGAGGATCAGCGCCCCCACTTCGATTATGCGATCCTTGTAGGGGTCGGGCCCCGTGGTCTCCAAGTCTATGGCCGCCACCACCTGATACATCGGACCTCCCCCCGCGCCTTGTCCGCGCCTATCGCCAAACCGGCTGCCGCTGCCATTCCCCCCGGCCGGTGGCCTCATCGGGAACAATCGGCGTCTCGGCCATGATATCCCCCGGCGGGATGATCGCCCCCGCCCCCGTCCCGCACCCGGCGGGGCCGGGGGAACCGAAACGGGTAAGGAATTCGGCCGCGACCCGGCGGTAATCCTCGGCCCCGGGCGATTTGGGATCGTATTCGCAAATCGTCAGCCGGTGGCTCGGCGCCTCGGCCAGCTTGATGTTCTGGCGAACCGCGGTGGCGAACACCTTGCCGGGAAAATATTTGTCGATTTCCGCCTTGACATCCCGGGCCAGGGTGGTGCGCCCGTCGAAACGGCAGAAAATGATCCCGCCGATTTCCAGGCCGGGATTAAGGCGATCCCTAACCTGGGCAACCGTATCCAGAAGCTGGCTCATCCCATGCAGGGCCAGATACTCCGCCTCCATCGGGACCACCACCACGTCGCTCGCCGCCAATCCCGAAACCGTCAACACTCCCAGGCCGGGCGGATAGTCCATGAGGATGAAATCATATTGGCCCCTGATTCCGGCCAGGGCGTCGCGAAGGCGCAGATGCCAGTTCGGCAGCCTGGCCAATTCCAGATCCGCGCCCGACAAGTCCCGATTGGCCGGCAAAACCTCGAATCCCCGCACCCGGCGGATTATCCGGCGGGGATCCACTCCTTCAATCAAGACGTCATAAATCGAATCCTCGTTGTCCCGGGGGGGGAGGCCGACATGTTCCGACAGGCTGCCCTGGGGATCGATATCGACCAGCAACACCCGTTTGTGGTTCTCCCGGGCCAGAAAAGCGCCGATGTTCACGGTGGCGGTGGTTTTTCCCACTCCACCCTTCTGATTCATCATCGCCACGATCTTGGCCGCCATCAACGACTCCCCGGGGATTCGGCCAATGAAGGGCGCGGACAAAGCCGGCTTTTCAGGCCGATGGGCAATCCCCGGCAACAATTCAACCCAGCCCCCGCCGTATTTTGGAAAACCCTCCCCGCGCCTTTTCCCGGCGGCAATCATCGAGCCCCCCATCGCCGGCCGGCCGGCGGGTCGTCGCTCCCCCCCCGGCAACGGGCCCGAAGGGGACAGTTAAATATATGGTCAACCGCCGGACAAGTCAAATTGAGAAAGGTTTTTTCCTCCCCCTCCCGCTTCGCGGCGAATTTGGCCGGCCGAACACCAAACCCGCCTTCGGACAAACTTCCGACCGCGCCGAATTCGCCCCGCGAACGGCAAAAAATACTTTACCCCGGGTTTTTCATGCCTATAATTTTTCCCTTGTCGTTCTTGAATTCGTTTTTTGCCGCCTCCCGGATTGAAATTGCAAGATATGAATCGGCATTTCATTCCGCGGTCGGGGAACGTTTCGACGGCGGCGTTTCGCCCGATTTTTCGGCGATTCGTCTTGCCCGAAACCCCGGGGATCGCATCGCGGGCAAAAAATATAAAGAACATTCAGGGGGTGCTCAAAAGAGTTTTCGGGAAATTCGTGATTCGAAAATTTGGAGAAAATTCATCATGAAACGCAATCTGAAAATCATCGCCGGACAACTTTCGGATCGGGACATCCGGGAAGTCATCCGTTTGAAGAAACTCGGCGGAAAAAGGGCGGTTGAATTGAAAAAGAAACGCGCCAAGCTGGCGGAGACGCTGGATAAGCTGGATCAGAGGTTGGCCGCCCTCGCGGGGGCGGATTTTTCCCCGGCCCCGCCCGTCCGGCGCAAATCCGCCGGGAAAGCCGCCAAGGCCGCCCGGGCCAAGCCGGCCGAGGGGGAGGCGCCGGCCGCCGATCAGCCGATCGACTCCGCCAGAAAGGGGAGAAAGCCGTCCCCCGGCAGCCTGGCCAGCCTAGTCAGAAAAATCCTGGACAAGTCGGAAGAGCCGCTCAAGGCCAGGGAAATCGTCGAGCGGTTGCCCAAAACCAGGGTGAAAGCCTTGGGGGTGCCGGCTCTGCGCAAGCGCATTTCGGTTCTTCTGGCGACCCAGAACGGCTATTTCGAGCAGACCGGGCGCGGCCTCTACAAATTGAAAAAATAAGACGCCCCGGCCGAATCGGCGCCGGGCACGGGTGGATGAAAGGCCGGGCGGCTTGAATATTTTCGACGTTCGCCGGACATTTCTCAATATCCGCCGCCTGAAGCAGATTGTCGCTGTTTTGGCGCGGCATGGTTTTTCCCACTTCCTCAACAAGATGAACATTCACGAGCGGCTGCCGTGGCTTAGCCGCCTGGCGGACGATTCCCCGCCCGAGGAAGCCGGGCGGGACATTCCCGAGCGCCTGGCTCTGGCCTTCGAGGAGCTCGGCCCGGTGTACATCAAGCTGGGACAGCTCCTGGCCGCGCGGCCGGACCTGGTTCCCCCGGCGTTCATGGCCGCCTTCGGCCGGTTGCGCGATCAGGTGCCGCCGCTTCCGGACACGGTGGTCGTACCGGTCATGGAGCGGGCGTTTCGCCGGCCGCTGGACGGGGTTTTCCGCCGCTTCTCCGCCGAAGCCCGGGCGGCGGGCTCCATCGGCCAGGCGCACGAGGCGGAACTTTTCGACGGCTCCTCCGTCATGGTTAAAATCCGGCGCCCGGGCGTGGAAAAGATGGTTGAGGATGACCTGGCCCTCCTGGAGGCCCTGGCCGATCTCGCCGATCGCCACCTTCCCGAACTGGCGGCCATCCGTCCCCGGATGCTGGTCGGGGAGCTTCGGCGCTCCCTCCGGAACGAGCTCGACTTCATCGGCGAAGCCGCCCGGGCCGCCAAGTTTCGGGATTCCATGCGGGAAAACCCCGACATCATGGTCCCGGACATCCATTGGGATCTGGTTTCCCACGACGTCCTGGTGATGGAACTGGTGAACGGAGTCGGCTTGACCAACCCCGGCGCCCTGTCGGGGGACGAACGCCGAAGGGTGGCCGGGATTCTGGCCGATTGCTTCATCCGGCAATATTTCGAAACCGGCATTTTCCACGCCGATCCCCACGCCGGCAATTTCCTTTACCGACCGGACGGGGTGGTCGCGATCATCGATTTCGGCCTGGCCGGCCGCCTGTCCGGGGACCTACGCCTGGCACTTTCCCGAATGCTGGTCGCGTTGCGGGAGGGCGACACCGACGATCTCGCCGATCTGATCGCCGGGTTGGGGGAATTCTTTCCGGGTTCGGGCATTCGGGACTTCCGCTTCGATCTCGGCAATTTCCTGGAACGGCATTACGGCATCCCGGCCGATCGCCTCGATTTCGCCGCCATGTTCCGGGAGGCGCTGGAACTGGCCAGGAAGAACGGGCTTTTCCTCCCTCGGGATTTTGTCCTCCTGATTCGAAGCCTGGTGCTGGTGGCGGATCTGATCCGGGGACTCGACCCCGGTTTCCGGCTGGACGAGGCGGTGATTCCGGCGGCCAAGCGGCTGGGGCTCAATCTGCGCCGGCCGGCCGCGCTGGCCCGCCGGGGCTTTCGGACGGCTTCCCGCTTCACTTCCCTGTTGCAGCGCCTGCCCGAGGACTTCCGGGATCTGCTGGAAAAGGCCAGGACCGGCAACCTCACTTTCGTTTTCCGGCACGACAACCTCCGGACCTCGGTTGAACGCACCGGCAGATCGATGGACCGGCTGACCCTGGGGATAATCTCCGCCGCCCTAATCATCGGCAGTTCCATTGTCATTTCGGCCGGGCAAAGCGGCTTGGCGGCCGGGCGGATCATTCCCTTGTTCGGGGGGGTGTCGCTGCCGATGGCCTTGGCCAGCCTCGGCTTTCCCCTGGCCCTGCTGCTGGCGGCCTGCGTGGCCTGGGGGATATTCCGTGATCGCGGATAAGGCCGCCCGGGCGGTATTGGCCGGGCTGGCCGCCGCCCTTTTCAGTGGCTGGGCGGCGGGGGCGGCTTCCGGGGACGGGTCCGCCCGGGTGCTTCGAAACACCGCCGCCGGTTGCGTAACGGCGATATTCGTCGCCGCCCAGCCGGGCGATTCCCCCTTTCCGGACGGCATGGCCAGGGCGGCCCTTCACGCCCTGGGTACGGGTCCGGGTTCCCTGGCCGTTTTTCATTGGTCCCGGCAGAGGGAGGCGGGGGAATGGATTGGGGAACAATTGGCGGCCAGGAGGAATTCCGGTTATCCGCTCCGCCTGATCCTGGCCGGACACGGGGAAGGCGGAGGGGTGGCGGGCGACCTCGCCCAATCGATTCTCGCCGCCGAGGCGGAAGCGGAACTGGTCCTGCTGCTCACCGTCGACGCGATCAAAACCGGCCGCATCCAGGCCGCCGCCGGCGCCGCCGGAAACGCCATCGCCCTGGGACTGCCCGTGGCCGTACCCAATTTTTTGGCTTATGACTCCCCCCCCCTTCCCGATGGCCGGCGTTTCTGGCGGCATGTGAACTATTACCAGGATCGGGACAGGCTCCGCCGGGGCATGCCCCTGCCCGGCGCGGAGAATCATCTTTTGGGGGATCGCGGCGGATATCCGGGCCACGACAATCTCGCCGATTTCGCCCTGCCCCTACTGGCCGCCGATTTCCGCATCGCCCTGGAAAGGGGCTGGCGGTGACGGCCGGTTCGGCCGCCGCCCGAAAGCGCATATCCCCCGGAAAATCGCCGGAACTCGCCCTGGCGCTGGCCGCTGGCCTGGCCATGGCCGGCGGGCTGGCGGCGCCGGGTTGCGGAGATGCTTGGCCGGAGCGCCCCGACGGCCGCCCGGCGGTCGAATTGGCCGGAAGGGAACTTCGGGAAATCCTGAGGGATGTCAACAGCCAGGATCCGGCCAAGCGGTTGATCGCCCTTCGCCTTGTCTCCCACCAAGCCGGACAGGCCTGGCGGGCGGGACGAACCGCCGAGGCGATCGAACTGGGGGAAACGGTTTTCCGCCGCTATGCGGCGGAAAGGAATGCGGGCATCCGGCTTTGCCTTGTCCGGGTCTGCGCCCCGGCCCTTGGAACCTTGGGGGGAAAAACGATCGATTTTCTTCGAAATCGCATCGCGGCCGGGGAAATGCCCGGACATTCAGCCCTGGCTCTGGCTTTCCTGGATCCCCAAGGGGCTTTCGGGGACATTGAACCGCTGACCCGGCATCCGGAACCGGAAATTCGCCTCCAGGCGGCCGAAGCCCTGACCACGCTCCCCGACCCCCGGGGATTCGCGGCCGTTGCCCGAGTCTGGGCGAACATGACCTCACCGGCCTGGCCGGAAACAATCCGGGGGGTCCCCCTGCCGGACGCGCGTTCGGCCTTGGCGGCGCGGGCGGCCCGGAATTTCGGGCGACCGTTGTTGCTTCAACCCGGCGGCAAGGCCTGATTGCCGCCCTAGGGCTTCGCGAGGAACAAGATGCCGAATCGTCCAGCCGTCTTGGCGGGTTCCTGGTATCCCGGAGAGGCGGAGGAATTGGCGGCCGCGCTTGACGCTTGCCTTCGGCAAGCGGAACGGCTTTACGGTTCCGCCCGGCCCGAAGGGGAACCGGCGGCGGCGGTGCTTCCCCACGCCGGATTGGCCTATTCGGGGGCCGTGGCCGCGGCTGTCTTCAACTGGCTGCGCCGGGCGGGAACGGAAGTGGAGACCTTCGTGGTGTTCGGCGCCTGCCACCGGGTGAATCCAGGCATTCCAGCCATTTGGGCCAGGGGTGCCTGGGAAACGCCTCTGGGATCGGTGCGGGTGGACGAGAAACTGGCGGACATCCTGATCGAAGCCGGCGTCGGCCGGGCGGACGAACGGCCCCACGCGGGAGACAACGCCATTGAATTGCAGATTCCCTTCATCCGCCGGCTGTTTCCCGAAGCCGGGCTGGTTCCCGTCGCCATGCCGTTCCGGCCGGACGCCCACCGCCTGGGCGGGTTGGCGGCGGCGGCGGCCGGCCGCCGGGTCATCGCCCTGGCTTCGACCGATTTGACCCATTACGGCGCCGCCTTTGGGCTTATGCCGGCCGGAGTCGGCGAATCGGCGCTGGCCTGGACCCGCGACAATGATCGGCGTTTTCTTGAAAAACTGCTGGAAATGGACTTGGCGGCGATAGTCCCGACCGCCGAACGGGATCATAGCGCCTGCGGGGCGGGAGCCGCCGCCGCCGCCGCGGGTTGGGCCGGATTCCGGGGTTGCCGGGCCGGGCGGCTGCTAGCCCGGACCGACAGCCACGAGGCGGCGCCGGGCGGCCGGGCGGATCATATTGTCGGTTATGCCGCCCTGGCTTACGCCGTAAAGGCCGAGGTTTAGAATTACCGGATTTACCGTGTACTTGGGTATATAATACGGGACTTTTTACGAAAGGCGGTGATTATGAGCAGCATCAAGATAAGCGACCGGCGTGGCGGCAACTATTTGGCCGTAGTCAACTTCACCTACGGGGAGTGCGAACGTTTGCCGTTCAATATCCTGCGCCGGGTCAACGCCAAGCTGGAAGTCGTGCACGGCGGCGGCCTCAAGGCGGCGGCCGAATTCAACATTCGCACCCCCAGGGAATCCGCCGCCTTCCTGGAAATACTGGACTTTTTCGGGGAGGAGGGATCCTATGTGCACGGCTCGGCCGCCAGTCCGGCCGAATTGGCGCGAACGGCGGCCGGGGACGATGCCGGTTCGGTAAGCATCGGATCAATGAATGGGGAGGACGAACTGGAACTTGAGGAAGAACAGACCAATTGACGGGTCCGGCCTAATCCTGCCTTGCCATATTTGCGGGAATTACTTCGCAAATATGGCAAGGATAAGGAATTGGCAACGGCACAACTGTTTTTCCCAATCAACAGCCGAAACATCACAACCTGTTACGCATGCCATATTTGTGGCGCGATCCGCCACAAACATGGCGTTGCGGAACCAACCTTGCTAGCGCCGAAAGGGGATTCGTTTTCCCGAAGGCGGAAACTGGATGAACCGGGGGCGCTCCCCCGCCAAGCCTAAATTTTCGATTTAGGCTTGGCGGAGCCCCAGGGAGGTCGCCTTGCCCATCTTTCCCCCCTCCGGAGAGCAGGATCAGGAACGCCGGCGGCGGATCAAAAGCGAGGAAGAGCATGCCTATCTCCTGTTTTGCCTGGAATTTTGCGATCACATCCTGGAACGCCGGCCCGGGCATCCGGAAGCCATGGCGGTGGCGGCCCAGCATTTCACCAGCCTAGGATACTTTGCCGACGGATTGGCCCTGGATCGGCGGTTGGCCGACATCTTCCCCGGGGATCCCGGGGTAATTTACAATCTTTCCTGCAGCCTGGCCCTGACCGGCAACCGGGAAGAAGCCCTCCACCAACTGGATCGGGCGGTTGACAACGGTTATCATGATTGCGGGAATATGCTTAACGATCCGGATCTGGCGGCGATTCGCCCGGATCCGCGCTTCCTGGAGATTTTTATGAGGGCCGCTCTCCAGGCCGAAACCGGACAAACACCGGAGACGATCTGAATTACCGGAGCCTTCTCCCCCCACCTTGCCGTTTTACGTAGACAAATGGGAAAATATGGGTTATACTTTCACAGTGAACCTTGCGGGCAAAATTTTCCGGGCCGTTGGCGCCGGCGGTGACGGGGGAAGTTTCATCCCGCGTCTTTAAACAGCGGAAAGCCAAGATGAACGCAACCGATTCCGGAATCCCCTGGAAAGACAAGTCGATCCTCATTGTCGACGACTATCCGGCGGTACGCAAAGCCATCAAGGATATCGTGACTGGGCTGGGGGCTTCCGCCCGGGAGGCGAAAAACGGATTGGAAGCCCTGGAGATCCTGAAAAACGGCAAGTTCGACCTAGTCGTAAGCGATTTGGTAATGCCGGAAATGGACGGGTTTGAATTAACCGAGGCCATCCGCAATTCGCCCAACCACCGCTCTCTTCCCTTGGTGATTATCTCCACCCACGACGACGCCAAATACATTTTCCGCGCCCTCCACCTCGGGGCCGACGATTACATCGTAAAGCCCCCGTCCGTGGAGATGCTTAAAACTGTCCTGGTCAGGATATTCGATCATGAATGGTGACCCGAAACGCGTTGGCGACAAGGAAAAACCGGACGCCAAGGGAGCGCCGGAACTTGATCGCATGCAAGTCAAGATTTCCCACCTCGACACCCTGTTGGGCCTGACCGGGGAAATCATCATCGCCGCCTCCAACATATCCATTCTCCAACGCCACCTTACCGGGAAAGCCGCCGAAGTGGACAAGGAAACCATGGATATGGTCAAGCTGGCCACCCTGAGCACCAGCCGCATCTCGTCCGATCTGCATCATCTGGTGATGGACATCCGGATGGTGCCCATCAAGGAGACGTTTCTCCGGTTCCGCCGGCTGGTGCGGGATATCGCCAAAAAGCGCGGACGGCAGGTAAACTTCGAAATCGTGGGGGAAGACACCCTGGTTGACAAAACGGTGGCCGAACGCCTCTATGAACCGCTGGCTCACCAAATACGCAACGCCATGGATCACGGCCTGGAGGACCCCCTCGAGCGCCAGCATGTCGGCAAGGATCCCACCGGCAAGCTGATCCTCTCCGCCCACAAGAAGGAAGAGTTCACCTATGTATCGGTGGAAGACGACGGCCGGGGCCTGGATTTCGGCCTAATCCGGGAAATCGCCGGCGAAAAAGGCCTTATTCCCCCGGGGGCCGCCCTGTCGCCGGACGAATGCAAAAACCTGATCATGACTCCCGGCTTTTCCACCACCAGGGTGGCGACGGAAATTTCCGGCCGGGGGGTGGGGATGGATGTGGTCAAGTCCACCATCGAATCGCTGGGGGGGGAGGTCGTCATCGAATCCGCCCCCGGAAAAGGATCCACCTTCACCTATAAAATTCCCCAACTCTCCGCCGTAAACATCACCGACGCGGTGATCATCCGGGCCGGTTCGGGTTTTTTCGCCATCCCGGTGGGCAACGTGGTCGCCACCCATTCCATCCGGAAAAGCGAAATCAACACCACCATGGGCCGAAGCGAGAGCATATTGTATCTTGATTCGATCCTGCCCCTCCACGATCTCCTGGGGCTGTTGTCAGGCACCCCCCTGCCCGAAGAGCGGCAAGCCGAATCCGTCTCCATCGTGATAATAGAGGCCAAAAACGGGCGCATCGCCTGCAAGGTTTCGGAATTCATCCGCCCCCAGAAACTGGTTCTCATCCCCCTGCCCGAGGGCTTCAAGGCCAATGGCATATCCGGAACCACCATCCTGGGCGGCAGCCAACTGGGCATGATCATCGACCCCTTCCAGCTGATCGCCATGGCCTGCGGCACTTCCCTGGACGCCAACGCCTACAATCCGGCCAATTCGGTGGAGGTCGAAGTCGAGCGTCCGGCCCGGGAAGCCGAATCGGATCCGGCCCCGGCCGCCGGTCCCGATCGCCAGGGCGGAAAACCGGCGCCGGCGACCGCCAAACCCGGCCTGGAGGCGGGCGACGGCCTGGCCGAACAGTTTTTCGTGGAGATCCACGATATCCTGAAGGAACTTAACGAGGACATTTTCCAGCTGGAAAAGGAGCCGGGCAGCCTCCCGCGCATCAACACCATTTTCAGGCATTTCCATTCCATCAAGGGAAATTTCATGATGACCGGCTTCGCCAATGTGGGCGCTTTCGTCCACGAGGTGGAATCCGTCCTGGACCGGATCCGGGAGAAGACCCTGGAAGTGGACCAGGGAATCGTCGATTTGCTGCTCGACGCGGCCAAGAGCCTGGAAACCGGATTGGCGGAAATCCGCGCCGGCCGAAGCTACGAAATCAACGACGGCGAGCTTCTCGCGACCCTGCGGAGCCACCGCCAGCATGAAGCCGTTTCGCGGGAGGGCGACGAGGAGGGCGACGCCGCCGACCTGCCCTTCAATTTCTCCTCCCTGGGGAACCTCGTCTTCCACGCCAAAATGAAAACCCCGGGGGTATACGTCTTCCAGAGCCTGCTGCGGCTGCTCCCCTCGTTCCAGGAATCCTCCCTTTCGGCCTACCTGATAATCCGCCGCCTGACCGAGGTGGCCGATCTCATCGATTCCGTTCCTTCGCTGGAACGCATCGAAAAGGGGGTCGTCAAGGACAAGATCAAGATCATGTTCGCCTCCCGGCTGCCCCTGGATGACATCAACCGCTTTTTCAAAAACCAGCTCCAGCGCCATTATTTCGTGGGATCCTTTGAAAACATGCTTATGAAATGAGACGCCCATGGCCAACATATCGATAAGCCTGGCCGACGAGGTCGAACAACGGAGGCTGGCGGACGATTTGCGGCAAAGAAAGCATCAGGTCGGTCTCTTGCCGCCCCTGGCCGCCTTCGATCATCCCCAAAAGGCCGCCGCGGCCGTGGCCGGCTCCGGCGCGGCCGTGGTCGTGCTAGACTACCAGGTCGAGGACGCCGCCGGCGTCAAGCTTCTTCAGGCCGTGAGCGAAGGCGGCAACCCCCCGAAGTTTATTTTCATCCTGCCCCGGGAAGCCGATATCCCGCACATAATCATGGCGATGAACGAAGGCGCCTCGGCGGTCCTGGCCAAACCGGTCAATCCGGAGTCCCTGGCCAACTATATCGACCGGGCCCTGAGCGGACCCTCCCGTTCCCGTACGCAAGCGGAAAACCCGAACGGCCTGAATCGGCTGGAAAGCGATTTCAAGAAGCTGGCGGCCAAGCTGGCGGCCAATTACAAGCTGATTTCCTATCTTCTCTCCACCCCCCCCGCCGAGCAAAGGCGCGAGGCCCTCATCGTCTCGGATTCGGCCTACCAGCGCGATTCGCTGAAAACGCTTCTGGAAAACCACGGATTTCACGCCGAATCGGCGGGGAACCCGGGGGACGGCCTGGAATTGGCGCTGAAGCTTCGGCCCCGGGCGATTATCAGCGATTTGGAAATGGAAGGCAAGAACGGGGTGGAATTCTGCCGCGACTTGAAAACAAACCACAAGCTCATTCCCTGCCGTTTCATCATTTGCACCGCCAACGACGACAAAATCGAAAAAGTCATGGCGCCCGGCAACGGGGTCGACGCCTGCCTGCGCAAACCCTCCAACGAAATCGATTACCAAGCGCTGGCGGCCGAAGCCGCGATGGGTTTGTTGCTGCAGGAGTGAGACAAGGATCTTTACGAGTCCCTACGAGTCCCTGGCCCGCCCGCAATCCCTCACCCGGTCGGCGACCCCGATTCCCGGGGGAAGGTCTTCAATTCCTGGATCAGGCCGGTCAAACCGGTTTCCTCCCCGAACCGCCGGATTATGTCCGCGGTGGCTTTTTTGAACGGTTCCCGATCAATTCTCGTCAGGATCATTCCGAATTTCCCGGTCAAGTCGCTGATCGCGCGATCATCGATCTCCTTTTCCACCCGGCGGGCATGGTCGGTCGCCTCGACCATCGCCAGCATAAAGGCGGCCTTTATCTGGGGGGACAGCCGGTCCATGCTTTTGGCGTTGATGAAAACCGGCCGGACGGTTATTTCGTGCTCGGTCATGGTCAGGAAGCGGGCCGGTTCATAGAGCTTGTTGACGATGATGGCCGACAATTCGTTTTCCATGCCGTCGCAGAAGCCGTTAATCATGGCGTCATAGGCTTCGCCGAAGACGATGTTCACCGGCCGCGTCCCGATGGCCTGCCAAACCTGAAACTTGATTAGCGAGGGGGTCAGCCGGATCCGGAATTCCTTCAGGTCGTCAATCGAGGCCACCGGCTTGTTGACGGCGATGAGATTCCGGGAGGAGCCTCCCCAGTAGCCGACAATGCGCAGGCCGGTTTTCTCTTCGATTATCCGCGAATATTTCTGCCCGGGAGGGCCGTCCAGGGCATTTTTCCAATGCTCGTAATCCCGGAACAGGAAGGGAAGGGCGAAAAGCTCGAGTTCCTTGGCCAAAGCGGAGGTGCCGGCGGCGGGATCGCCCACATACATGTCAAGCGTTCCCTCCTGGCAATGTCTGATGAGATTGGGATCCGCGGCGAAAGTGGCGTTGGGGTAGACGATGAGTTCGATTCGCCCCCCGGTGTACCGGCCAACCAATTCCCGCAACCGGTCCAGCCCCTGATTCCATGGGGAACTTTCCGGCTGGATGTTGCCGGCCCGGAAAATTATTTCCGCCCCGCCGAAAACCAGCCACCGGGACGAGCAGACCACGAACAGCGATACGGCAATCGCGCAAAGTTTACGCATCGGCTTGTCCTTCGGCGTTTTCGGGAAGAATTGACGATGGACGAATCGGCCCTTCCCCCGGTCAAGGCCATCCAATGGAGTGAAAATTCAAGCGGCGCCACTATAGCGAATTCGGGGGAGGACGTCAAGGACGCTTTTGGGGCCGATTCGACGGCTTCGTTTCCAGGGATTGACTTGTGCCCGGCCGGAAAAAAAATAAAATATCATGGCGCCGAATCGGGACGGGGTTCCCCGGGAAAAACCCGGCGCGGAAGCGGGTTTATTTCCGGCGCCCGCCCCGGAATTTTTCATGGCCTCGAAGGCAAGGAATTCCAGTCATGACGTACCGTCTGCCGCTGGTTCTGTCCCTGATTCTGGTGGCTGGATGCTCAACCGGCGATTCCCCGGTTTCGTCCGGGCCGATCGACGAAAACGCCCCGCCCGACCTCCTGGTTAAAAACGCGGTGGAAAACCGGGCCAGCCTGTCCAGCCTGGCCGGTTCGGGCGTCATGCGCATCGTCGACAAGCCAAACCGCTTCGGGCTCACCGTCAATGCCGCCGTATTGGCCGACGAATCCGATCGCCTGCGCATCCGGGCCGACAAACTGGCCGGGGCCGTCCAGGCGTTCGACGTGGTCAAACTTGGGGACGACATCGGGTTCTACGTGCCGTCGCAACGAACCCTGTACCACGGCAAAGTCGAGGATTTGCGCTATTTCGCCTTCCGTTTCGATCCGGACGAGGTGCTGCGGCAGATGCTCCGGCCCGACACTTCCCTATTGATAAAAAAGTGGAGACACGCCGCCTCCCGGGCCGGCGATTCCGGGGAGTCCCTGGTCATGGAGGAGGATGTTCCCGGCAACCGCCCGCGCCTCCGCCTGACCCTGGAACGCCGCACCGGCAGGATAGCCTCCCTCGTCCAGCTTGATTCCGGGGGGGACCCGATCCTCGTCCGGAGTTACGGCGACTACCGCGGCCTCGACGGCGGGGTGGGCGCGGGATCCCGCCGGAAAGCCGGACCGGTGTTCCCCTACCTGATTTCCTTTGCCTGGCCGCGGGACAACCGCTTGATGGAAATGCGTTTCCGGACGGTTGAGGGAAACGCGGTGGTGCTGGACGAGGATTTCGACATCGCCGCCTCGGCCGACACCAAATACCTGCCGTTAAGCGAAGCCGAAATGGAATCCGAATCAACCGAATCCCCGGTGGCGCTTGCCTCCCCACCCCTGGCCCTGGCAAACCTGCCGTCGTCCTGACCGGCGGCGGAGGCGAAAACAACCAACCATGCAAAGGAAAATCCTTCGATCCGTGGCCGGGATCGCCTGCCGGCGGTATGTAGCGGTTTTATGGTCCGCGGTTTTCCTTACCCTGGCCTCCTGGGCTCCGCCCCTGGTCAGCTATTTCGGAGGCGGGTTCCACGCCCCTTTCGATCTTGCCGCCATGCTGCCGGCGGATGTGCCGGCGGCCCGCGATTTCACCCGCGCCCTGGTGGACTTTGAATCAATCGACGAGGCGGTGGTGGTTTTTTGGCTGGGGGAGCCGGACGAACGCGAACCCGGGGCGGCCGAACTGGCCCGCCGGCCGGAATTGGCCGGGGAGGAAGCCAAAGCGAGGCGCCGGGAGGCCAGGACGCGCCATGTCGCCACGGCCGGCCGGGTGGCCGACGCCCTGGTGGAAAGGCTTCAGGCGGATCCGCGGATCAGCGGCGCCTTCTGCCGCCGTTTCCGGCCCGAGGACAGGAATTACCTGCTTTACGACGCCATCCCCTCCTACGGGCTCCTCCTGCTCGGGGAGGATGAAATACCCAGGGTCAGGGAACTGATGTCCCCCGAGTCGGTCCGGCGTTCCCTGGCGATGCTCAAGTCCAAGCTGGTCGGAGCCATGTCCGGGGCCGTCGATCTGGACGAATGGCTGCTTCTGGACGCGATTGGCCTGGGCGCCGTTTTCCAGCGCGCCCTGGCGCGGTACGGGGTGGCGGCCGACGAGGGGCGGCGGCCGGACGGCGGCTATCTGGTCGACCGCGACCGCACCATGCTGATTGCCGTCATCCAACCGGACCGCCCGGCCCAAAGCATTGATTTCGCCCGGGACATCTCCCTGGCCATCCGGGAGGCCGCGACCGCCCTTTACGACGACCTGCTCCCGGCGGCGGCCCGGAACGGCATCCGCCTGGAGTTCGGCGGCGGCTATGAAGCGGCGATGGGATATACCAGCCACGTCAATTCCAACCTCCTCTCGACCCTGGCCACCAGCCTAATCGGGGTGCTGGCGATTTTCGGGGTGATTTTCAAGCGGGTGGGGGTTCTCCTCTACATCGGGATTCCCCTGGTTCTGGTCGTTTCCTGGACCATCGGCCTCGGCTGGCTGATGTTCGGGCAATTGAACCTCATTTCCGCCAGTTTCGCCGCCGTGCTGGTGGCTCTGGGGATTGATTACGCCATCCACATCTACAACCGCTACATCGGGGAAAGGGCCAAGGGGGAGTCGCTGGAGGAGGCCTTCGCCATCGCCCTGGAAAACACCGGCTGGGGGGTGATTATCGGCATGATCACCACCGCCTTCGCCTTTTTCGCCCTCGGAGCCACCCGGTTCAGCCAATTGGCGGAATTCGGACTGCTGGCCGGAACGGGAATTTTCCTTTCCGCCCCGGTGATGATTTTCGTCCTTCCCGCCCTGATCGTCTGGCGTTACCGGAAGAACGGGGAACGCCGGGTTTCTCTTAAGCCGCTCGGCCTGGGGCTGGACCGGCTTGGGCGCCTGATCGAGCGCCGTCCCGGCGTCTTCGCGGGATTCGGGCTGGCAATTCTCGGCTTGTGCGGCTGGCGGCTGCTGAGCCGCCCCGATTACATCCTCTTCGACGAGCGGGTGGCCAGCCTCCGGCCGCCGGAACGGGTTTTCGACTTGGCGGGGGAAATCGCCAGGGCCTTTTCCAACCGCAATCCGAATTCCCTTATGCTGTTGGCCTACGGCGAGACCGAGACGGCGGCGGTGGAGGAGGCGGCGCGCCTCCAGGACATTTGCCTGGGGATGGAAAAAGCCGATCCCGGGACGGGGGCCGGACCGCTGCTCACGGCGCATGAATCATTCCTCCGCTATCTGCCTCCGCCCTCGGTGCAGTCGCGGATGCTGGAAGCGCTAAGGGAGGCGAATCTCGGACAAACCGCCGCCGAATTCCGGCTGGCCCTGGAGGAGGAGGGATTGGACGAGGATTACTTCGCCTTCACCCTTACCCTCCTGGAGGAGCATCGCCGGCGGGCCGAGCGGGAACTGGTGGTTCTCCCCTCCGATCTGGCGGCCACTCCCCTGTGGCGCTATCTTCGGCGGTTCATTTCGCGGCGCCGGCGGCAAATCGATCTGCGGGTCGATCTGCCGGGGGATCTCCGGTTTCCCGTCCGCCTGGCCGCCCCGGCGCTGAATCGGCGGGAAGAGGCCGCGGCCGAAGCCGGCGAGGTTTTTGATCGGGAGGGGCTTCTCGCCCTCTATGATTCACCCCGCCGGGACTGGCAGGATCAGGTGAAACGGGTGACGGTGTTCGAACCTTCGGGCTGGGCGGTTAAAATATCGGTTTATCCGCCTCCGGCCGGCGAAAAAGGCGAACCCGCGATGGGCGACGCCTGGCTGGCGGCGGTGCGCGAACGCCTGGGCGTGGATTCCGCCGGGGGCGGCCGGGCGGCCCTCGCCGGCATGCCGATCCTGGCCCACGACCTGGCCGGCATCGTCAAGCAGGATTTTCGCCGGATGTCCCTGGCGGTGTTCGCCGTTTGCGCCCTAATCATCCTGATATTCTTCATCCGCCATCCCAGCCGCTTTCTTTGGAGCCTGTCGCCCATTCTCGCGGGCCTGATCCTGCTGCTGGGAACCATGAACTTCACCGGCCTCAACTTCAATTTCGTCAACATCATGGTCATACCCATCCTAATCGGCCTGGGCATCGACAACGGAATACACTTGAGCGAGCGGTTTTTCGAATCCGGGCGCCGGGCCGCGATCATCGTCTCCGACACCGGCCGCGCCCTGGTGGTGACGGCGCTTACCGATTTCGCCGGTTTCGGCTCCCTGGCGGTCAGCGGCTACGAGGGGGTGGCGAGCCTGGGAAGGCTATTCATCGTCGCCCTGGGATGGGTGCTGTTCGCCAGCCTGTTCATCACCCCGCCCCTGATGCGGCTCTGTTACGCCCCGGTCGAGACGCCTCCCGGCGATCGTTGAAAGCCGGCGGACGAATCACAAGGGGAAAGACGCCGGGCCGGACGATTTTCCCGGCGGCCAGGAAAAAAACGACTTTTTTTGACAGGCGCCACCATGTTTGACTTGAACGGCGGAGAGGATTCGGAACCGCGTTTTTTCCGGGTGGAGGTGGCGGCCCAGAATTCGGAAAACGACTTCGAGGCCCGGAACGCGCTCCACGATCTCCAGGAATACGGCTTGCGGGAATTGACCCTGGCCAGATCCCTGAAAATTTACTTTATCCGGGGAAGATTCTCGCTCCGGGAAATGGATCGCGTCGCCGCCGAATTTCTTTGCGATCCGGTGGTGGAAATGTTCTCGATCAACCAAAGCCTTTTTCCCGACCGGGGAAAGTCGTCGCACATAGTCGAAATCGCCCGCCGCCCCCGGGTCATGGAGCCGGCCGAGGCCTCCCTCCTCAAGGGGATCGCGGAATTGGGCTACCGGGCGGACGGGGCCAGGCGGGGACGCCGCTTCATCCTCACCGGTCCGGTGGGAAAGAACGCCCTTTACACCGCCGTCACCCGCATTCTCGCCAACCCGATTATCGAACAGGTGACCCTGGACAGCGAACTGGATTTGACGGCGGGCGAACATCTCACCTCCTTCGACGACCAACGGGAGATTAATATACTAAACCTCGGCGATCGGGAACTGATGGAATTGGCGCGTTCCGGCCAGTTTTATCTTTCCCTTGAGGAAATGCGGGCCATTCAAGGCCATTTCGCCCTTCTCGGCCGCAATCCGGCCGAGGTGGAAATGGAAACCATCGCCCAAACCTGGAGCGAGCATTGCAGCCACAAAACCTTTCGGGGCAGGGTGCGGCACCGGGAGGGGGGACGGGTGGAAATCATCGATAACCTGCTCCAAACCACCATCGTCCAGGCCACCCGCCAACTGGACCGCCCCTGGTGCCGGTCGGTTTTCGAGGACAACTCGGGGGTAATCGACTTCAACGGCGAGTATGGCCTGGCCTTCAAGGTTGAAACCCACAACCATCCCTCGGCCATCGAGCCCTACGGGGGGGCGGAGACCGGCATCGGCGGGGTGATCCGCGATCCCCTGGGAACCGGCCTCGGCGGCAAGCCCATCCTCAACACCGACGTGTTCTGTTTCGGCCCCCCCGATCTGCCCCGGGAGGATCTCCCGCCCGGGGTCATGCATCCCCGGCGGATTTTCAAGGGGGTGGTGGCCGGCGTCCGCGATTACGGCAACCGCATGGGCATTCCCACCGCCAACGGGGCCATCTGCTTCGATCGGCGGTTCGTCGGCAATCCGCTGGTGTTCTGCGGCAACCTAGCCTTGATTCCCGGGGATCGGGCGGCCCGCCGGCGTCCGAAACCCGGGAACATCGCCCTGGTGGTCGGCGGCCGCACCGGAAGGGACGGCATTCACGGAGCCACTTTTTCCTCGGTTGAACTGGACGAAAAGTCGGAGGTGGTCTCTTCGGGGGCGGTCCAGATCGGCAATCCCATCGAAGAGAAGAAGGTGGTCGACTTCCTGCTCCGGGCCCGGGACGCCGGCCTTTATTCCTGCATAACCGATTGCGGCGCCGGCGGACTCTCGTCGGCCCTGGGGGAGATGGGGGAGGATTGCGGGGTAAGGGTCGATCTCGACCGGGTGCCCCTGAAATACCGCGGCCTCACCCATTCCGAAATCTGGATCAGCGAAGCCCAGGAACGGATGGTCATCGCCTGCGAACCGGAAAAGCTCCCCGCCCTTCTGGACTTGGCCCGCGTCGAGAATGTCGAGGTAACCAGGGTGGCCGAGTTCACCGACGACGGCAGGCTTGTTTTGAACTTCTGGGGCCATCGGGTGGCGCAATTGGAAATGGATTTCCTCCACCACGGCCGCCCCCGTCCGGAGCGGGAGTCGGAATGGAATCCGCCCGCCTTGCGGGAACCGGAACCCGTTCCGGACGAAAATTACGAAAATACCCTGTTGGCCCTGCTCTCGTCCTGGGACATCTGCTCGAAGGAATGGGTTATCCGCCAATACGATCACGAGGTGCAGGGCGCCTCGGTAATCAAGCCCCTGGTGGGGGTCCGGCACGACGGCCCCGGAGACGCCGTGGTCATCACCCCGCTGTTGGGGGAAACGCGGGCGGTGGCGGTGGCCAACGGCATCCAGCCCCGTTTTTCCGATCTCGACCCCTACCGGATGGCGGCCCTGGCCATTGACGAGGCGCTCCGGAACCTGGTGGCGGTGGGCGCCCCGGTGGAACGGGCGGCCCTGCTGGACAACTTCTGCTGGGGAAACTGCGACAAGCCCGACCGGCTGGGCGGCCTGGTGCGGGCGGCCCGGGCCTGCCGGGACCTGGCGATCGCCTACGGAACGCCCTTCATCTCGGGCAAGGATTCCCTGAACAACGAATTCTCGGCCGGGGGGGATTCCCTGGCCATTCCCGGCACCCTGCTAATCAGCGCCCTCTCGGTCATGCCCGATTGCCGCCTGGCCCTGAGCATGGACGTCAAGGGGATCGGCAGCGGAATCTACCTGGCCGGCCCGACCCGGAACGAACTGGGGGGGACGCAATACTACGCGCTCCGCAATGAACTGGGCGCGAATGTCCCCGTCGTCAAACCGGAACTCGGCCTGAGGATTTTCCAGGCCCTCAACCGGGCGGCGGCGGCCGGCCTGCTGGCCGCCTGCCACGACTGCTCCGAGGGCGGACTCGCGGTCGCCCTGGCCGAAATGGCCTTCGCCGGCGGCCTGGGGCTGGAGGCGGATGTGGCCCTTATCCCGGCCGAGGGGGAATTGACCGCCGCCGCCCGGCTTTTTTCCGAAACTCCCAGCCGCCTGCTGTTCGAGGTGGAGGAGGAAAAACGCGGCGCCGCGGAGGCGTTTTTCGAGTCGTCCGGCATTCCCTACGCCCGGCTGGGCCTGACGACCGAGGCTCCCAACCTGATCATCCGCGACGGCGGGGAGAAATTGGTGGACATTCCGCTTCGCGAACTGAAAACGGCCTGGCAGGCCCCGCTTCCCGGCATCCTCTGAGAGCGTGTTGTTAAATGCCGGATCGTCCGGGTTGGACAAGGAAAAAGGCGCCGGCGGGATGATTTTTGCCGGCGGTCCGAGGCAAAAAT
>JAISYL010000048.1 GCA_031269935.1 Planctomycetota bacterium | reverse complement strand
GGAAAAAGTCGCTGGCGGGATGATTTTTGGCCGGCGGTCAGGGGTAAAAATCATCCGAGAAGCGGCTTTTGACGCAGTATAACCCGACGAGACGGCATTTAACAACACGCTCTTAAAGTGAATCAAACGGGCAGATGGAATTCACGAGACCGGAGAACCAATCATGAGCCTGAAAAAAAAACTGTTGTCCGGATTTTTCACCATCGTTTTCCTGATTGCCGCCCTTTCGGCCGTGGTTGTCTGGCTGACCGCCGATATAGGGAGCCTGATGCGGGTGCAGGCCGAAGCCTACGCTCCAGAGGCCATGGAATCGGTCAAGCTGTCCGAGAATTTGCTCAGCGCCGGCTACAATTTGCAAATTTACCGGTATTCCCGGGATGAAAATCTCCATAACCGGGGAATGGCCTTCCTAGACGGGGTGGAGGTGAACATCCGGAACCTCCAGGCCATCCTGGACACCCAGGGGGACGCCCTCCCTCAACTCAAGGGAAAATGGACCCAAGTGGTGGACACGGCCAGGGAATACCGGGTCATATCGCTTAAGATCCATGATTGTCTCACCCGGATGGACCTCCATACCAAGCTGGAGGAGGCCGGGGAGAAGGTGGCGTCGCTGTTGGCCGGATATTACGGCGGTTACCGCGCCCTGGCCGCCGCCGAGACGGACCGGACGGACCGGGCGGCTTTGTCCAGACGTTTCGACCGCTATGTGGCGGGATTGGCGCAGACTCGGCAGGTGGCGGACGCCAATCTCCGGATTGCCAGGGGGCTCGGCGCCATAGACGCGGCCGTCCGGACCGACAATTTCACGGCGGCGATCAAGGGCATGGACGGCATGCTGGCAATCATGCGGAACACCTTGGCCACCACCAGCCTCCCCGACTGGCAGGCCAAGGCCAAGGTGGTCATCGCCGCCATGGAGGAATGGAACGTCCTGGTCAACGAGGTGCACCAATTGGATTCCGAGGTGGAAGCCCTTGCCGCCGAAAGGGATTCCAATTACCAAGCGCTAGTCCGGACCCTTCGGGAACTGACCACCGACGGATTGGGCAACATCGTGAAAAGCTCGGTCCAGTCCAGCGACAGCACCCAGAGAGCCCTGCGGGCGGCCATGGGTTTGGGGACGATCGGAATCGTGATCGGTCTTGTCCTTGGCCTGGCCATTGCCCGATCCATCACCATTAACACCGGCATGGTCATTGATTCGCTCGGTTCCATCGCCGTCAATCTCGAAGCCTCCAGCCACGCCGTCAGGGAAACCTTCCGCCGCATCGCCCTGGACACCGGCCAGCAGGCCGCCAGCCTGGATGAAACAAGTTCGGAGATTGAACGGATGGCGGCCGGAGTTAGTCAAAACGCCGGCAATGTGCGGAAAACCGCCGAAATCACCGCCGCCGCGGTTAAGCGGGTCCACAGCGAGGATCAGGCCATGCTCAACATGATCTCCGCCATGACCGACATAAACAAGCAATCCGACAAAATCGGGCATATCATCAAAACCATCGAGGAAATCGCCTTCCAGACCAACCTGCTGGCGCTTAACGCCGCCGTGGAGGCGGCCCGGGCGGGCGAAGCCGGCAAAGGCTTCGCCGTGGTGGCCGGCGAGGTGGGAAACCTGGCCCAGCGCTCGGCCCAGGCCGCCCGCGACACGACCGAACTCATTCAAACGACCATTGAGCGGGTCGATCGCGGGATGGGGTTGGTGGAGGATTTGGGCTCCGGCTTCCGGGAAATCAAGTCCGACATCGGAACCGTCAGCGAACTTATCGAACAAATCAACGCCGCCACCCGTGAACAATCGGCGGGAGTGGACAAGATCAACGGCGCGATCGCCCAAATAGATAAAATCACCCAGGGCAACGCGGCGGCCTCGGCCAACGCTTCGGAGGAGTCCGAAACCCTTTCCCGCCAGGCCGATGCCCTGGGCGAGGCGATGCGGGAACTAAACCGGGTGGTCCACGGCGCCACCGCCCGGCAATCCGATGCGCCCCGCGCGGCGGACGGCGCCTGAAACCGCCTCCCGCCTCGAGTCGCCGATTATCGGAGCCCGCCCGAAAGGTTGACGAAAAGCCGGATTGACCGGAAGCCAACAAATGCGAGACCGACAGGTGGTGGTTATAGGGGGCGGACACGCCGGTTGCGAGGCCGCCCTGGCCTCGGCCAGGCTGGGCGTTCCGACCCTGCTTGTCAGCATGGACGTCGACCGGATTTGCCACATTTCCTGCAACCCCGCCGTCGGCGGCGTCGGCAAGGGGCAGTTGGTGCGGGAAATCGACGCCCTGGGCGGCCTGATGGGGCTGGCCGCCGACGCCAACGCCCTCAATTTCCGGATGCTCAACTCCGCCAAGGGACCGGCGGTCCGCGGCCCCCGGGCGCAAATCGACCGCTGGAGCTACCAGCAATGGATGCGCAACCGCCTGGAAAACCAGCCCGGGCTGGCCATCCGCCAGGACCAGGCAATCGGCGTCGCGGCGGCCGGCGGCCGGGTGACCGGAGTGCGCACCTTCCTTGGCGGCCTCATTCCCTGCCGGGCGGCGGTGATTTGCTCCGGCACCTTCGCCCGGGCCAAGCTCCACCTGGGCCTCAGGCAATGGCCGGGGGGACGGGCCGGCGAACCGCCCGCCTCCGGCCTTTCCCAATCGTTGCTTGAACTGGGACTCCCCCTGTTCCGCCTTCGGACCGGCACCTGCCCCCGATTGGACGCCAGAACCATTGATTTCAGCCGCCTGCGGCGGGAAGACGGCGATTCCGAACCGACCCCCTTCAGCTTCCTCACCGAACGGCTTGACTGCCGGCAGATCCCCTGTTACGCCGCCTGGACCAACGAGGACACCTTCCGGGTGGTGCACGACAATCTGCGCTTCGCTCCCCTGTTCACCGGGGCGATATCCGGGGTCAGCCCCCGCTATTGCCCGAACTTCGAGACCAAGGTGGCCCGCTTTCCCGAGAAGAAGCGCCATCATCTGTTCATCGAGCCGGAGGGCAGGCAATCCGGCGAAATCTATTTGAACGGGCTTTACCTGTCGTTGCCGCCCGAGATCCAGGAAAAGGCGGTCCGCACCGTCCCGGGGCTGGAGAAGGCCGGAATCGTCCGGTACGGCTATGCGGTCGAATACGACGCCGTGCGTCCCACCGAACTCGCCGCCACCCTGGAAACCAAGGCCGTCGCCGGCCTTTTCACCGCCGGGCAGGTCAACGGAACCTCGGGATACGAGGAAGCCGCCGCCCAGGGGCTGGTGGCCGGGGCCAACGCCGCCCTCCAGGCCCTGGGACGCCCCCCCTTCACCCTGGGGCGGGAACAGGCCTATATCGGGGTGATGATCGACGACTTGACGATCCGGGGAACCGACGAGCCCTACCGCATGTTCACCAGCCGCGCCGAATACCGCCTGCTCCTGAGGCAGGACAACGCCGATCTCCGCCTGACCCGGCTCGGCTTCGAGGCGGGACTGGCGGGAAGGGACAGGCTGGACAAGGTCGAGTCGCTGGAACGGGAAATGGGGGAGGGCGGACGCCGGCTGGCCTCCGCCCGGCTGCCGGACGGAGAAAGCCTGGAACAATTCCTGCGCCGCCCCGAGATCGCCTGGGCCGACCTGGTCCGCTTGGCCCCGGAACTGGCGGGCCTCTCGCCCCGGGCGGCGGAACAGTTGACCGTCAACGCCAAATACGAAGGCTACGTCGCCCGCCACCTGAGGCAGATACGCCAACTGGAAAAAAACCGGCGGCTGCGGCTGCCCCGGAACCTCGACTACTCCGCCCTGGACGGATTGAGCCGGGAGGCCCGGGAAAAATTGTCCCGCTTCCGGCCGGAAAATCTTGATCAGGCCATGCGGATTTCCGGGGTCACCCCCGCCGACGCGGCCCTGCTCATGGTGCGCCTGGGATAGTTTGTTTCAGGCCGGAGAGGAATACGGCCGATAATGATTTTGAATCCCCTGGAAGAACGCGTTTTTTTCGCCAAAACGATGGTTTGCTTGATTTCCCTTGAAATCGGCTTCCATCCGTACGCTTATTCGCCGGGCCAAAGGAGGGAGGCAGTCCCGTCATGCGCATAAAATGCCCCAATACAGACATTTACCTTGATCTTCCGAGCGACCGGACCGACATGAAGTTCACCTGTCCGGCCTGCCACAAGATTCATCGGGTCACCCTCAGCATCACCACTCCCGGCGAGGACGCCCCGCCGGCCGCCAAGGCCAATACCCGCTCCATGACCCGCGGCCAGCCCGCCATTCCCAAGAAATACGCCACCGGCGCCTTCGCCCCGGTGGTCGATATTCCGATTGACGCCAATTTCATCCTTCTTGACGGCCGTCCCGGCAATCAACCGGGAATCGATCTCGGCAACGCCGCCGCGCCCGGCATTGGCCGGACCGCCGGGGAAATCCCGTCCCGGCAAACCGGCGGCTCCGTTCCCCTTCCCGCCGGCCGGGGGACGGAGCCGGCGGTGGACGCGGGCTTGTCCCCAATCGCCGGCCGGGCCGGGAGCGGGGAAAAACCGGAACGGGCGCCGGACGGCGGCGAAGAGATGGTTTTACGGCCCCGGTCCGCCGGAAGCGGCGGCCGGAAAAGATCGCATCCCGGCCTAGTCGCCCTCCTGGCCGCGATTTTGGCCGCCGGGGGGTTGTTTGGCTGGCAGCAGTACCTCCAGCGGGCCAATCGCCAAACCCTGGAGGCCGAACTGTCCGAAGCGGAACAGGCCTGGCGGCTGGGCAAGATTGCCGAGGCGGCGGATAAGGCCAGGGCCGCGGCCGGAACGCTAAGCCGGGAAAAGGAATTCCTCACCGCCGCCAATGTCTGGAACCGCCTGGCCGGCTGGTCGGGGGGGGCGTTGCCAAGGCTGGGAGACGGCGTTTCCGTCCCGGAAGCCGCGATTGCCGGCCATTTGGAACGCGAACGGCGGCTGATCGCCCTCGGCGAGGGTTTCGATCCCGCCGCCCCGCCCGGATCGATCGAGGAATTTTCCCGGGAAACCGGGGAAATCCGGGCCCGGGGCGACCTGCCCCTGGCGGCGGCCCTGGAGCGCCTGGCCGCCGGCCGGATTTTGGGCCGTCTGGAGGAGGAGGAGCGCGGGAACACCCCCGAGGAAAACCTCCGGCGGGCCGAAATGGCCCTGGCCGCCTTCCCGCGGGTTTTTTCCGCCCCCGAGCGCGAATCCCTGGCCAAGTCGGTCGAAGCCTTCAAATCCGGGCAGCGGAATCGGCTCCTGGAAGAGGCCGGGATGGAGGCGGCGAGTCTCGCCGCCGCCGCCGCCGCCGGGGACGATTCGGCCCTGGAACGTTTCCGGCTGCTGAAGGAACGCCTATCCCCCGACCCCGAAAATGGCGAGCCCCTCCCCAAAATCGAGGGATTGGCCGGACGGGAGGCGCGTCCGGCCCTGGATCAACTTTCCCGCCTCGTTCGGCTGGTCGATCTGGCGGTTTCCCGGGCCCGGAGTTCGCTCAGCCGCGGCGGGGAGGGGGGGCCGGATTTCAGCGGTCTGCTTGGCGAAGCCGCCGGGGAGCGGCATCCCCATCCCGCCCTGGCGGAGGCCGCCGTCCGGAAAATCGAGGCCGCCGCCGCCGAGGCGGAAGAACTCCTGGAACTCAGGGAATCGCTTTTTGCGCAGGTTCAGGCCAATATCCGCCGCGAACGCAACTATCCCGGGGTTCGGCTGGCCTGGGCGATGCTAAGAATCGGTTTCGCGGATCCGGAGGTCGAGATAGACCCTTCCGGCTTCAGCCACGACTCGCGCCAGGCGAGCATGCGCTTCCGCCTGCGCGGCCTGCCCGTTCTCATGGAAATGGGCGAAAACGATTATGAAACCCGGATTCGGGCCAGGGTGGCCGGCTACGACTTCGTGGCCGGCTGGTCGCCGATTTTCCACAAGCCCTTGTCCTGGATGGCCGGACTGGCCGGGGAAATGCGGCGGGCCGGGGCGCCGTCCGAAAACGAATTGTGGGAAGTGATCGAGGGTCCCGGCGAACCGCTGGCCCTGTCCCGTTCCGGGGCGGCCTCGGCCGCCGCCGCCGCCAGCCTGGCGCCCGAACCGGGCCGGCTGGCCTTTTTCGGCGGTCGCCTCCGCCGGATCGAGGAATTGCCGCCTCCCGACGACGCCAGGCGGGTGGGGGAAAACTTCCTGTTGGCGGCCCGCCGCCTGCACGACGGGGTGATGGAGGACGCCTCGATTCCCCAGGAGTTGCGGCAGGCGCTGAAACCGGTTCTCCTGGGCGCCTTCCAGCGCCCCGACCCCCAGGACTATTTCGACAGCCGCTTCTGCCGCCGGCTGCTGGAGGCGGATTACCTGGAAACCTTCATCCGCCCCCTGCCGGAGGGGCGGCGGGGCGAACTGGCCGATTACCGGGAGGCCCTGGGCCGCCTGGAAGCCGGGCGTGA
This sequence comes from Planctomycetota bacterium, assembly GCA_031269935.1. Classification (GTDB taxonomy): domain Bacteria; phylum Planctomycetota; class SZUA-567; order SZUA-567; family SZUA-567; genus JAJBSZ01. The sequence goes on along the minus strand of JAISYL010000048.1, from coordinate 11,144 downwards.
CGCCTTCTCCGTCGAACTGGACGGCGGCGAGCGTCTGGTGGCGGTGGAGCGGCTCGACCTCGACCAGGCCGGCGGCGAAGGCGGCGGGGATCAGGACCCGGAAACCGGCGAACGCCCGCCCCGCTACACCTGGCGCTGGGAAAAGGGGGACAAGACCGTCTTTTTCTCCCCCATGCCCTCCAGGTTCGTCTACGCCTTCGTGCTGGCCGAGCATTATCCGGGCGGACGGACGGCGCGGCCGGCCGGCCGGCCGGTTCTCACCGAGATTTGGCACCTGGAAAAAGGCAGAATCGCCTCCTATGCCGTCGGCGCGGATCGGGCCGAGGGCGACGCCGAGCGCTGGCGGGAGGCGATAGCCGGCGACCTCAGCGGCCGTTTCGATCCCTCCATGGGGCCGCCGGGCTGGAATTTCCCCCTGCATGTCATTGAACGCGACGATCAGGGGGATCCCTTGACCTTGGCGACCCTGTCGGGTACGGTGAAAAGCCCGGACTTCTCCGGCTTCGCCGAGACCGGGGAGCGGCGGCGGGCCGAGGACGCCTGGCTCGCCTCCACGGCCCTGACCCTCTCCACCCCCGGCGAACTTGGCCTCATTTTCCAGCAATTCTTCCGCTATTGCTCGGATTCGCCCCTGCCGGAGCTTCCCAATCTCATCGGCAGCCATTTCGGCCTTTCCGACACCCACCAGACTGTCCACGAAACCCTGGAGCGGCGCTGGGTGGGCCGGCTTATCGGCGATTGCGACGACTTGGCCGAGTTTTTCCAGATCCTCACCCGCCTGCAGGGAAAACTCAGCCACGTGATGCAGCTCCCCTCCCACGCCGCCTGCGGCTATGTGGAGAGGGAGGGGCCGGATCAATACCGGTTCATCGTCCTCCAGACCGGCCCGGTCATGCAATTCAACGCCCCCAGCCTGAATGAAGTGGTGGAAACCGCCTACCGATCCTTTGATCGCGGCGAGGGCCTTTCCCACCTTACCCCGGACGCCGTCCCCCTGCTGCTCCGCTTCGCCGACGAGGAGACCCGCACCCCCTTCGTCCTTTCCGCCCGCATCTACGAGGACGCCGAATACGCGGACACCATGATCCGGGTGCAGTCGTATTGGCATGAAAATATTTACTCCGCCGCCATCGGGGTGATGGAGGAAATGCTGGCCGGCGATCAGGAAATCGGCAACATCAAGGAGTTGGGATCCCTTTACGAGCGGGTCGGCGAATACTCCCGGTCGGCCGAGCTCCGCTTGAGGGAATTGGAACTGGTTCGCGGCAATCCCCAGGCCACCATCTCCACCCTGCTGGAAATCGCCGAGCTCCGCCGCCAGGAGAAGGATCGGGAAAAGGCGCTGGCGGCCCTGGAGGACATGGAAAAGGTGATGCTGGACATGATCCGCCGGGAAGACGCCCAGGAGTTCTTCCGCGCCATCACCTTCCGGTCGCTCTGGGCCATTCACATGGCCAGGCTGGGCCGGCCGGCCAGGGCCTGGACCCTGGTGAAATACGACGTGGAAATGACCAAGCGCCAACTGGGCCGGGTGGCCGATCCGGTGCTGCGCACCCTGGTGGCCATTTACGAGCGCATGCGCCTGGAACTGGGCGATTCCGCCGCCGCCAATCCGGCGGACGCCGCCGCCCTGCGCGAAATACGCCGGGAATTGGAGGGGGCGTTCGGCCGGGGCTACTTCAAGGGGGATGAATCCTACAACGCCGTCATCGCCCGCTTCTATCTTCTGGGCCGTTACGCGGTGGCGGATCGGGGCCGGCCGGCCGGCCTGGCGGCCCTAATCGAGGACGGCCCCTGGCCAACCGAGCCGCGCGACCAGACTCGGCGGAGCCGGGGGGTGACCCAGGAGGACTGGAAGTGGCTGCGCATCACCCCCCAGCTTTACCTCGCCCTCGCCCTGGAGATGCTGGATCGGGACGATTTCCCGGAATTATATGATCCGGTCGGGGCCGGGATCCTCCTGGAAAACGTGGTCCGGGCGGTCAAGAGGGGAACCGGCCTGGGTTCGGACATAAGCGGGGGCGACGACGTCACCAAGGCGGCCATAACCCTGGCCTTCCTGAACCGGGATCTCGGCGCCTTCCGCCAAAGCATGAAAGTGGTGATGGAAAAGGACTATTCCAGCCTGTACGACGACGCGGCCATGACCTTCGGCCTGCATTGCGGGCTAATCCCCCCTTCGGAGTTCCCGGCCTGGATCGCCGCCTTCCGGGAGTTTTTCCCCGGCACCCAGCATTATTTCAAGGTGGTTTACCGGGCGATCGACAAGGAGAACTACGATCACGCCCTGCTGATGGCCGAGGCCACCGCCAAATTTTTCCCCGATCGGCCGCTGCTGGTCGGGGAGGCGGAATTCGTGCGCCGGCTGGTTCCGGTCCTGAAGAGCCGGCGGGCGGCGAGGGATAATAAGGGCTCGTAAAGAAATGAAGTTCACCGTTTGGACGAGCCCTAAACCTTATTTCTTTGCAGATCCTAAGCAAACCGCTTTCAAGGGTATTGACGGCGGCGAAAAATAAATTATATTTGTTGGCCTTCCAACGACAGAGAAGCTTTGTATTCCTTTTTTTGTCGATCCGGACGGGCGATTTGACTTGGCGCCCGTCTCGGAAGGGGATTTTATCGCCGGTCGCGGGCCGGAGGCGGGGATTGGCGCAAATCAGGGGACGACGTTCATGGAAAAGATCCTGGAGGTGGGGAAAAAGTATTCGGAGGTCACCGGAATTTTCGCGGACGCTTTCGTGGACGAGTTGCAACGGATGTCGGCCTCCCCGGAAATCACCGCCCTGGTCATCGATCTGAAGGGCACCTTGCTAATAAGTTCGCTGGCCATCAGCGCCATTTTTTCCGTTTACAAGGATTTCGCCAACCGGAACAAGGTGGTCAGGATCATCAACCCCTCGCCCAGGACCGTCAATGTCATCAAGATGCTCAACATGGGGGCGATGCTGAATTGAGTCTGGTGGGGGCGGCGGGATTCGAACCCGCACGGCCTCGCGGCCAGGGGATTTTAAATCCCCTGCGTCTGCCATTCCGCCACGCCCCCGGCCTCGGCCCGGTATTATAGGGTGAATCAACGCGCAAGTCATCCTTCTCCACTAATTATCGTGACGGCGAGGGCGGAAGCTTCAGTTTTTCCCCCCACCCCGGCGGCCTCCCAATACCAGCTTGAAACGTCCGGCCAGCTTGGCGCCGCTCCCGGACTGTCGGCGACATCCCTTAGGTCGCCGCCGGCGACCGAAATGACGCATTGCCGCACCATTCGGCGAATCCCTTCCTTTTCGGCGGCAAAGACGCTCCAGCGCCGGCCATGCGCATCGACATGCAAGGGACGCGGCGTAACGCGATGCCCCGCCCCTCGAAAACAATCCTCCGCCGGATGCAATTGCCGGGTCGCCCGTTGAACATGGCGAAACACCACGCGTTCCGCTTCCGTCAGGAAAGAACCGGCGTCTTCATCGGCCGGCAGGATAAGGAATTCCCGGCATTCTCCCGGAAAATCTTTCCGGAAAGCCTCCATGTCCGGACTTGCCCGGACCGAAAGCAGACGCTTTCCCTCCCATGCCGCCGGCCATCGGATCGGTTCCTTGGACTCCTTTTCCTCCCTTGCCCGCCCCCGTTCCCCCGCCGGCCAAATCGCGACAAATAGGCAGACCAACAGGTGAACGGCAATCAACGCCTTTTGGCCGCCGCGGCGCGCGGGTACATGAATCGCCCTGTTGTCGCCGACGGGCGGATCGGTCCGAATCGCCGTTTTTGACAAACCATGGGCCAGCATGGTCAGAATACCCCCCCCGGCGGCGAAACAAAACAAACCGGTCAAGGTTTCATGGTTCTGCAAGGGGATCGCCACTAATCCGGCGGTTCCCGCGTAGAGAAAGGCGGCCCGCAAGGCATTGGCGGCCAATGAGCAGAACAAACCGCCAATCAGCAACAACGCCGTCCGCCAAAAGCTCAAGCCAAAAAGAAGAGCCGCTCCCGCCGCCAACAAAAGGGAGGCGGTGAGCATGGACGCGCCGGCGCAGGGAGCATCCACAAACACTTCCACGCGGCCGTTGGACAAGCCGCAGCCGTTCGCCGTCACCTTTCCGGGAAGCATCCAAGCCGCCGAGTGGGCGGCGAGCGTTCGAAGGGGATAGCCGAAAACGAATTGGAGGGACGAGGAGACGGGCAACCCCAAAATAAGAATCGGCCACGCGGCGAAACAGCGCTTCCTGTCATCCCGGGGCAAACCGGCGCAACCGGACCAGAAAAGGCCGCTTGCCGCCAAGCCCGCCGCCATGAGCCGCGGAAGGTATGGAGAGAGAATGATCGCCGCCGCCGGAAAACAGGGTGCAAGCAATAACGGGGGGAAAGCGGGACCGGCTTCCGCCTTCCCCTTTCGCCACAAATGCGCCATGCCCGCTCCGACGAGAAGGAGAAAGACGACTCCCTGCGCCGGCTCGCCGCCCGGAGCGAACCAGCGCCTCCAGAGCCACGGCCAAATGGGCCAACAGGCAATCGCTGATGCCGCCGCCGGCAGAAACCTCGATATCCCGGGAGGCATGCCGGAAATCGTTTTCCCGATCATGCCGCGATCCTCCGCGCTTCCGCCTTTTTTCGCCAAGCCAAAAACGCCAGAAGAGCGGCCGTAACCAGCATGAGCGCCCATTCCTCGGGTTCCGGTATGATCGGAACCGTGTTCCGGTTGGCCTCCGAGTCCAGATCGTGCGCATCGTACTGCGCTTTGCTTTCCAAAACCACGGCTCCCGTCCCCGGGGTCACCAGCCTTAGCCGCAGCGCGGTTTCGATGTCCCCGGCCATCGACGAACCGCTTGGATTGCGCCACATCCCTTCGGCGAGATATCGGGCGAACGCCAAGCGCGCGATATGGGCGGATCCATCGCTCGCGGTCGCTTCCCGGGCGTCCCGCATGTCCGAGCGATATTCGGCCGCGCACATTTTCGGATAGCGGAGATTCGGGAACAGCCGGGCCATGCGTTCCCCCGGTTCAAGGCCGTCTTCCGGGGGAAGCCGGACAAATCCGCCGGCGCCGGCGAAATTCTCCTCGATGCGATTGGGACCGGGAACAAACTGTTTGGAGACGATGATTGGCGCGCCGATCGCGCCGTCGCCGGAACGCCGGCGCAGCCGTTGCTCGAGTCCCGAAGCGTCGGCCAATCCGAAAGGGGCTTTCCCGTGCAGCCAAAGCACGGCGGCATTCGCTTCCCCGGCGCACAGATCCCACGCCTTTTCCAGATTGCCGACCTGCTCGTCCGCGCCGGAAAATCGCAGCCCGCGCATCAGTTCCGGCCATTGGCGCAACGCTTCGTCCCGAGTCATCGGCGGTGCCGACAGCGGCCCGGCATAGAGCGCCAAGCGAACATCGCCGGGAATTTTCGCCAGCAAGGCCCGCCAATCCAGGCTTCGCCCCTCCTGGAACAGCGTGGCGCAATGCAGCGACGTGTCGAGAACCATCGCCACCAAGCGGTTTTCCAGGGGGGCGGCTCCCGTTAAGGTTCTGGTGGAAATCACCCCGCCCAATTCACCCCGATACACCGCCCCTTTTCGGGAAATCGGGAGAGCGAGTCCGACCGAGGCCAGGGAGGCCGGCGCCAACACCCCCCGGATCGCGTGCACCGTTCCCGCCGGATCGCCTTGAACCGAAATCTTCCCCTCGTTCGTTAGCCGGGGAGCGGAGAGTTTTTCCGCCTTGAGTCCCGGGAAGTTTACCTCGAGCGCGGCGCGGCTTTCGGCCCAAAACGTCACTCGAGCGCCGGCGGCGACGGCGAAATTGCGCTCGGACAGGAACGGCATCGCCAAAACCGCCTTTTGCCCGTCCGGCAGCGGGGGAATGGTGAAGCCGACCTTGACTTTCATCGGCGTATCGGGATTGACGGGAAAGCACTGCAGCAACACCCGATCCGGTCCGGCCGTGGTCAGAAGGGCCGGGTCCCGGCGGCGCGCCACCGCGACTTGCCGATAGGCTTCGCGCGCCACGTTCCTCTTGCCGAAGGCCGCCTCCCGCTCTTCGCCGTCAATCCAAAGGGTAAGACGGCTGGCCACGCCGCCCGGCGGCATCATTATCTGGCAACGGGCCTCCCTCGCGAAATCGCCGGCATTGAAAAATTCCAGCGTCAATTCGGCGTAAGCCACTCCCGGTCCCGCGTCCGTTCCGTCCGGCGCGGCGGCGACGCTGACATCAAGAGAGGCGTTTTTCAGGAACAGGTTTTTCGAACGGGAGCCGACCGCGTTCGTTCCCACCTCCAGGTCGGCGTTGAAGCGCTCGCGCCACCCCTCGCCCTCCCCGCGATCGGCCATTGAAAAACCAAGCTTCGGGGGCGGCGTTTCACGGTAGTCGCTTCCGGTCAGCCGATAGTACAGCGCCCGGCATTCATCCACCTGAAATCGCCTCGCATAACGGCTCCCGACGCCCGCATGGCAATAGGACAGGAGCGTTTCCCCGCCCCGGAGGCTGCGCAACCGTTCCAGATTGGCTTGTCCGGAATCGTCAAGCGCGTTCATGATGGCCGTATCCACAAGATAGTGCCAGCCTTCCCAACCGCCAAAGAGTCCCGCGGCCAAAACCGCCCCGGCCAGCCACCCTCTCCACAGGCCCGCGCGGCGCGGACCGGATTGGTTCCATTGGCGCAAACGGCATCCCTGATGGATAACGGCGAGAAGGGAAAACGCCGGCGCGAGCGGCAACAACCCGAGGCCGAACCATCCCACGGCGATGACGGCCATCGGTGTCAAGGGAAGAAATGCGAGAGCATACCCAAGGCATACCGCGCACAAATACCCGTTGAAGAAAATGAACCAGGGCGTCTCGGCCTTGGTTGGGCCGCGTTTAAGGCGAAAACCCGTGTACGCCATCAGGATGGGAACCGGAAGCAGCCCGAACAACTGCAAAAGGGTGGGCATCGGGTCGAAAAAATTGATGGCGCATATGCGGGTGGTTGCCTCGACGCCAATCGCCAAGGCCGCCAGTACCGCGGCAATCCACCAATGGATGGAGAATGGACCAAGGCGGGGCGGGCAAAAAACCGGCTCCGCCCGGCCGCCCCTTCCCGTCTCCGGCGGTTTATCGGCCGAGGGGAGGGGCGGGGAATCCACATACGCCCGGGGAGGGTCGAGACGGGAAAGGATGGCTTCGTCCGAACACCCTTCGGCTGAACGCATCTCCGCGATTTGCCCCTCCAGATCGCGGAGTATGCCGGCTAGCACCAAGGGTTCGGTGCCGGCCCGCGCAAGTGTTTGCTCGACGCTGTCCAGATAGCCCCGCAACGCCGGCGACAGATGATCTTCACCCATTGCCCGTCCCTTCGAGAAACTTACCGTACCAAGCGTTCCACCGAGGCGCCGATCTCCCGCCAAGCCGCAATCATCCCCTCAAGCCTTTTGGTTCCCGCCGAAGTCAATCGATAATAACGCCGAGGCGGGCCGGTGACTGAAGGCCGGTGTTCCATCGCCACCCATCCCGCTTCGGCCGCCCGATTCAGAACCGGGTAGAGCGTGCCTTCCGTTATCGACAACCCCGGGAACTCCCTCAAGCGCCGCAACAATTCATAGCCATACGCTTCCCCCCCTCGAAGGCAGGCCAGGACGCACAATTCCGCCAATCCCTTGCGAAGTTGGGTAATCCAACCACGAATGTCTTTATCTTCCGTCATGTGGGCGTCCCCTTCCCCGGAAGGGATATTTCGCGCTTGCCAACTTGGGACGAGGAATCAAGACGACTCTTTGGCGATCGACTACTATGTATTCATGTATATTATATAACAATATACCGAAGTCAAAAAATATTTCCCTTTTGGGGTCGACTTTTAGAGCGTGTTGTTAAATACCGTCTCATCGGGTTATACCGCGTCAAAAGCCGCTTCCCGGATGATTTTTGCCCTTGACCTCCGGCCAAAAATCATCCCGCCGGCGCCTTTTTCCTTGTCCAACCCGGACGATCCGGCATTTAACAACAGCTTCTTAAAGGAAATCGGGCCAACCGGCGCCCGAGCTCCTTTGATGAGAAAGCCCTTCGCCGCCATCGCCGAAGGGCTCGTTTTGAAAATTGGTGCCGGAAGTGGGAATGTATTTTCAATGCAACATATCAAATATTGGCATGTTAAAAAAATCATTGAGGGTTTTTTGGGGAATTCCCCGAAGACGGGCGACAGTGGTTCGGAGGGCTCACCCGGCGCATGAACATCCGGCCGGACGAACTCTGGAGGATGGACGCCGACGAACTCGCTTTCTGGATAGACCGGTTCAAGGAACGGGACGAAGCGGAGAGGCGGGCGCATTCAGCCGAATAGCAGGGAAAGATACATGGGGACAACCCATTTCAGAACCTTCCAACAGATATAAAACGACAAAGGGACGGCAAGAATATGCCATATGCCGCTTTCGTATAAGAAGAAAAAAAACAACACAAACATTAACGCTATGAAAAGCCAATCCATAGCGATCTCCTTCCGGGCGCCGGGAACGAGCGTCATTCTATCATATGGGGCGTCTCCGTCAACCGGGTAACGAGCGGGTCAAATGGCGGCTTTTGGTGTGACTAGGCTATGCCGGGTCACGGGAATGAAAGGAGGTGTTCTTTCTAAAACGTGGCATAGTCGTCCAGCCGGATGGTGGAAATCTCCTAGTCCGGATCTGGCGAGGGGCGGGGTTGGGAAACCTCCCCGCCTACTCGACATCGTCGAAATGCTTGTGCCGTTTGCCGGTGGTTTTGAGCTTAAGGATGGAACGGCCGGTCAGGGCCGTCGTGGGTATCTTTTTTCCGAAAAGGAATCATACCCAAACAACTACCCATAAAATGACCGCGGGTCAAGGGTTTTATCCGAATCGCTTCGGTTGCATGGAGACTGTAAGCCTTGATTTGAAAACAAATAACGGTCAAGGAGGGATTTTCCGGAACTTGAATTTGGCGCGCCAGGAGGGATTCGGACCCCCGGCCGCCGGATTAGAAATCCGGTGCTCTATCCGCTGAGCTACTGGCGCGCGAACGTTTCCGGCTAGAGCAGTATCTTCAATAACTTCATATCCGTCAAGCAGTTTATTTGATGGTTGCGGAAAAGATTTTTTGCATAATTCACTTTCCCGGCAACTTGGCGATTCTTCATAAGTCCTTATAGATGGCGTTGAATTTTGACCAAAAGTGTCGAATTTCGCGTCGATGGTTTCCGTCCCTTTTCCATCCGTCGCGGTCGCCGCCGCCGCTTCGCTCTCCGACCCGGCCATGGGAACGGAGTTTGGAATCTTGGCGGTTTCGGCCGCCTCGTCCGCCAATGGCGTACCGGCCGGAATTTTCCGGCCGGGTTAAACATAAAATGTCTTGACTCGGATACGAGTTTCATTAGTATTCTCTCTTTAGTTCGTTTGCCGGTTTGTCCAATCGTTTAATTGCTTCGGCCGGCCGAAGGTTGAAGAGACGGGTAAACCGCGGCGGGTGGACTTGGGGGATTAGCTCAGTTGGTAGAGCGCAAGGCTGGCAGTCTTGAGGTCACCGGTTCGACCCCGGTATCCTCCACCATTATTTTCGGGCGGGAAATTATGCTTTCCCCGCCCTCGTTTATAACCGGGGGCGACTAGCTCAGTTGGCTAGAGCACCAGCTCGACAAGCTGGGGGTCACTGGTTCAAATCCAGTGTCGCCCACCAAGCCACCAGCCCTTGTAACCATTTCTGGTTCAAGGGTTTTTAATTTTTCGGGAATTTCTGAATCGGCAGAATTTGCCGATTTTTTGCAACTTCTATCGTTCACGTAAGTCTTTATTTTACGTTCTAAGTTCATATCCTGACTGCCCAATTGACTGCCCAATTTTATTTCAGGATTTCCGTCTCGATTGCCTTCATAAGTTCTTACAACATTTATTGTTTCGTTTTTTAATACGCCAATCCCCCTTGATAATCCCCCGTCAACTTGACTGCCCGGTTGGCCGCCCAATTCATTTTCGGGATCGTTGTCTCGATTTCCGTTGTAATTGTTAGTGATATATTTAGTTACATTTTGTATGGCCTTGGAATTAAGACAAAGTTCCCCGGCCGGCTCCGCATCAAGTTTTCTGCCATTATCTGTTATTCCTTCAATACCGATAGTAATAATGTCTTTCCCTTCCGTCCCGGTTGCCCTAAGGCATTCCCTTTGGCCGGGGGTTCCAAAATCGGGCAATTTGCCAAGGGCCGCCGCCTTGTCCACCACCGAAAGCCGAACGTAATGCTTGGCGGTCAAGGTTGGGTTGGAATGCCGCATGATTTTTTGAACCGTTGCCAAGGGAACCCCGGCTTCCGACAACAGATAAGCGGTGGTTCCCCGGAAGGAATGAAAATCGACCTTGCGCCCGTATTCGTCCTGGATAGGCAATCCCGCTTCCCGCATATCGGCATGAAGCATCGCCGCCCCCTTGTCCCTCCATATATTCGGGAAAGCCCGGCCGGTCAAGGGGAAGTCGGCCATATAGTCCCGCAAAGCTTCGGCAAGTTCCGGCCGTAAGGGGATTTGGTCATTCTTTGCGTTTTTGGCGCAAGCGGCCCGGACGTTGATAAGGCAGGCGTCAAAGTCGAAATCCCTTTTCAGCAAGCCATGAATTTCACCATGCCGCAAGCCGCTTTCGGCCGCCAAACGATAGACCAAACACCTTTCCCAACCGGCCATACCGAAGCGGCGTTTGGCTTTTTCCGTCACCGTCAATAGGGTGAAAAGCTCTTCAGCCGTGAAAGGCTTTCGTTCCCGGCGAACGTCAAGACTTTCGTTCAAATTGGAAATTCTGGTCAAGGGGTTTTTGTCAATAAGGCCGGCCGTTATCGCCCAATTGCAAAACGCTTTGGTGCTGGCCAAGTAACTGTTTGAAGTTCGGTAGCTCATTCCCGCATTCCGGCGGCGGTCGGCCAGCCAGTTTTCAACCCGGCCCGCTTCAAGGTCAGACAGATATTGAAATCCGCAACCGACGGACATTCGGCGAATCCGGGCGGGTGCTTCCCGGCAATATTGCACGGCCAATTCCCTCGATTTCAAATGGTTTTCCCATTTCGCAATAAGTTCGTCCAACCTTTTCCCCGCCGCCGCCCGTTCCCTCGGAATCACTCCCCAAGCGGCCAAACTGTCCAGCAAGGCGGCCGGCCAACATTCCATTTGCCGGGTTAATTCGGCGTCCGGCCCGGCCCCGGCAAT
>JAISYL010000039.1 GCA_031269935.1 Planctomycetota bacterium | reverse complement strand
AGGTTCTGCCCCTCGCTCAGTACGTCGGTGGCCAATACAACCCGCAGTTCCTTTTCAGGTTCGATCTGATTGCGCTTCTCATTGCTGACCGGGCTGAATCTGTAGGCAACAACCGTTGGATCATCCGTATCGCCTGTGACGCCCGCGACAGACGCTATGCCTTGAGCTTTGAGTTGGTCGGCAAGATAGTCAACCGTGTCGGCGAATTGGGAGAACACCAGAACCTTGTCCTTTGCGTGCTGCTTGGCGAGCAGTTTCACCAGGGCCTGAAGTTTTGTGTCACGCCCGGCGTTCCATCTGCCAGCATCCTTCAGGATGGTCATTAGCGTCTTGGCGTCCTTGCGCAGATCGGCGGCCAAGTCGTCGTTGAAGAGTTCCGGCTTCAGCCACTTGAACCGGCGGCGGAATTGTGCCGCATAGGTGTCATACACTTCCGAAGCGCGCGCCCGGATGTCCTTCTCGCTTACCACCGGTCGGGTTTTCGCCGAGGGATCATTGGCATTGTCGTTGTCATCATTGTCGGCGGCGGGGTCCCACAGATCGGTGTCTTGGTCGTTCGCCCAGGTGTCGAGCAACCCCATATCTTGTGTGCCGATGGGTATGGGCAGGCCCTTCTCGATGGCATGGATACAGATGAAGTTGCGAAGGATGTGACGCTCGACGGAAAGAATGAATGAGTGTCCACTGCTTTCCAGCCGTTTGAACAGATTCGTTCGGCAGAATCCCTTGAGACGAGTCCCTGCCCGAGAGAGATCGGCCAGCACCTTGGCATCGTCGGGCGTCGGCGGCTTGTGCGGTGATGGCTTCTGGTAGTTGCCCAGCCCATAGCGTGGCAACCTCAGGTCATTAACCGCCTTGACTACATCATCCGCGAACAGGCGTCCGTATTGGTCATCGGGGTCCTTCTCGCTGATTTTGAACTTCACGGTCTTGGGGACGCGTGTGGGAAAGTAAGAACGGGTCCCGTCCGAGAATTCGAGGTATTTGCGGTTGCGGGCAGGATCGAGCTTCGCGTAGTTCTCCTGGATGAAACTGCGCGTGCGACGAACCAGATACAACCGCATCAAATCCCGCCAGTCGTCCGTATACTCGCTTTTCTCGAATGCCGCGAGAGAACGCACAGGGCACTGGTGGCGTCTGATGAACTCAGTCTCGCCAAGCTCACGCAGGAGTTTCTCCGGGCGAACGCCGATGTCCTTCTGCTCGTCAATGAACAGGCGCAACTGGTTCGACAGATCCAGATAAGTCTTGTTGTAGGGTGTGGCCGACAGCATGATCACGCGGCTGTCGTTCGATGCGATGTACTCGGCGATGGCGCGATAGCGTCTGCCTTCGCGGTTGCGCAAATTGTGACTTTCGTCAATCAGCACCAGGCGAAAGCGGCGCAGGTCGGGAAGCTCGCGCTGGGCCTGAGTGATGGAAAGCACCTTGGCCCGCAAGCGATACTGCTGCCGGTAGTCTTCCCACATCCGCACCAGGTTCTTCGGGCAGATGACGAGTGTCTCGACGCCGTGGTCATCTTCGAAAATACGGGCGAGCGCTGTCGCCATGAGCGTCTTGCCCAGGCCGACCACGTCGCCGATCACCACGCCGCCGCGCTTGTTCAGGTGATGGGCGGCGATCTTCACGGCAGCCTTCTGGAACTCGAAGAGCTTGTTGCCGAAGTCGCTGGGGATGCGAAATTCTGTTAACCCGGCCCGCGCCTCCTGAGAAAGGTGATAGGCCGTCTTGACGTAGATGTGATACGGAGGGATCGGTTCTGGACGCGCCCAGCTATTGTTGATGATGTCGATCAGTTCCTGAGAGATATCTATGCAGAACCGATCGTTCCAGCGATCCTCGAACCACTTGGCGAGTTTGTCGCAGGCATCGTGGTCCATCACATCGACGTTGAGTTCTCCCTGCTTGGCGAGCCCAGCAAGCGTGAGGTTGCTGCTGCCGAGATAGCCGATCTTGGGGTTGAGCGGGTCTTGACGAAACAGCAGATAAAGCTTGGCATGAAGTGGATGGCGCAGGAAGAGCTTGACGACCAGTTTCTGCGCGGTGATCTGAGCGGCCAGGCGTCGCAGGCCTGCCTCATCGGCATCTGTCGGGATGCCCACTGTCAACTGATCACGGAAGTCCTGAGCGAGCTTCCTCTTCAAGGCGATGGCTGTGGCCTGATCGATCTGTTCATCGCCCTTGATCAGGCTCATCGCGGATCGAAGTTGATCCTGAGGCATCTGCTGCATGCCGACCAGCAGCCTGCAGCAGTGGCCATCGCCTCCCGCCCATTTCTCGACGAGCGAATCGATCTGCCTCCACCCGCGAAGATTGAAGTAGCCAACGCAGAAGTCCGACCGTTCCGATAGCCCCATCGCTTCCGAGAGGGCCGTCAGAAGGTGTTTGTCGATGTTGTCGAAGATCTGGGGCATTGGCTTTTCCTTACTCGGCGTTGTCCTCGGATTCGCGGGGCGCATTGCCAAGGCCATGCTTGACCCACTGGTCGATGGCGTCCTTGTGGAACCGCCATCGCTTTCCGATCTTCGTGCCGGGCAGCTTGTTCTCGACGGCGAGCTTATAGAGCGTGGACTTGGAGATCTTCAGGTACTCCGCCAGCTCGTCCATCGTCATGATCTCATCGCGTTTGGCCGCCATAGGCTGCTCCAAGCACCCCGTTCCGTCTGGTCGCGGATCGTCCGCATGTCACGGCGATTATTATCCGTATTTCGCCGGTGTTCACAAGTGGAAACTGCTGAGCTCGGCGAATCTGCTGGACGCGGAGAGGCGTGGCGGATAGACTGACGTCGCTTCGGAAAGGCCTCTGCGGGCGGCCCGGGCCGTGTTCATGCTGAGAGTCGTTCGGCTAGGGTTGCTCCTGGGGAGCCATCCCTTCAACCCTTGCAACCACTTAAGGTGCAAAGGTTTATAATTTTCCGGGAATTCCCGAATCGGCAAAATTCGCCGGTTTTTGGCAACTTCTATCGTTCACATAAGTCCTTATTTTACGTTCAAAGTTCATATCCTGACTGCCCAATTGACTGCCCAATTTTATTTCAGGATTTTCATCGCTATTACCATCGTAACTCCCTACAATATTTATTGTTTCGTTTTTTAATACGCCAATCTCCCTTGATAATCCCCCGTCAACTTGACTGCCCAATTTATTCACACTCGACTTCTGACCGCGGATTATCGCCGGGCGACCGGCAAATCCACGATTTTCGCCGCGTCCTTCCCCGCCATGAAGGGACGCGGCGATTGTTTTCCGGCCGGCCACGTTTAGGGAGGCGCGAGAGATGGAACCGGACATGCCGAAACGATTTAACGTCGCCGGCCCCTGCGTCCCGGACCGGCATTACCTGCTGCCGGCCGTCAATCGCCCGCCCGAAGCGCGCCAACTGGCCGAGCAGGGGGATTATTTCGTCATCCACGCCGCCCCCGCCAGTCGGGGAAAACCACGCTGCTGCGGGCGCTGGCGCGGGAATTCAACGCCAAAGGGCGACAGTATGCGCTCTATTGTTCATTGGCGACTCCGCGGGAAGCGCACGAAGCGGAAAAGGGTACAACTTTCTTTCCTTCGATATTGAAATTGGCCTTGAAACGATCTCCCGTGCGGTGGTTGAGCGAACAACAATTCGAATCTCCGGATATGAATCCTTCCGTGGTTGTCGGCGCCGGCCTGATGAATTTGTGCCTGGAGCTTGACAAGCCGTTGATTATCTTTTTCGACGAGGCCGACTGCCGGTCGGGACAGGCGCTAATCGCCTTCCTAAGGCAATTGCGCGACGGCTACATCAATCGCGATACGGCGCCCTTCCCCTGGTCGCTAGCCCTGGTCGGCATGCGGGACATCCGGGACTTCAAGGCGCAAATCCGCCCGGAGCGTGAAGCCCTGGGCTCGGCCAACCCCTTCAACATCGTGACCAAGGCCCCGACCCTCGACAACTTCACCCGGGAACAGCTGGCCGAGCTCTACCGGCGGCACACCGAAGCCGTCAAGCAGGTTTTCGAGCCGGAGGCGGTCGATCGGGCCTGGTATTGGTCGGAGGGCCAGCCCTGGCTGGTTAACGCCCTGGCCCGGCAGGTGGTGGAGGACGATCTTACCCGGTGGAGTTGAAGCTGGCCGGCCGCGAGCCGCTGGAAAAAAGCCTGAAGCGGACAACCGACTATATGAATACCTTCGGGGCGAGGGAGGGGTGGCTGGTCGTTTTCGACCGCGGTCCAAAAAAGTCCCGGGAAAACAAGCTGTTCCGGGAAGACAAGACACTCCCGGGCGGAAAGGTCATTCACGTCGTCGGGTGCCGAGAGCCGGTTGACAAATCGCCGGTTCGCCGGGCCGGATTCTAAAATCCTCCGGGAGGCGGCTTCAAGGCGGTCCGCCCCCCCGGGACGACAATTTGCCCACGGTATCCAGGTTGACATTGAAGCGGGTCGGCACTTCGGCCAGACGGTCGTTCAGGCCGCGCCGGATCAATTCCTCGAACATCGGGAACAATTCCCGATCGAAATGGCTGCCCAATTCGCCGCGCATGATGTCCAGGGCCTCTTCGGGCGTTCCCTTCCGGTAGGGCCGGTTGGTGCAGATGGCGTCGTAGGAATCGGCGATGGCAATCAGCCGGGACTGGATCGGGATCTCGGCCCCCCGCAGGGAGTCCGGATAGCCGCGGCCATTGATCCACTCGTGATGGTGCCGCACCACGTCGATCATTTCATCCACCGAAACCAGCCGGTGCAGGTTGGGCAGTTGCGCCAGGATGTCGGAACCGACGCCGGGATGGGTCTTGACGATGGCGAACTCCTCGTCGGTCAGCCGGCCGGCCTTGTTGAGTATGCTTTCCGAGATGCCGACCTTCCCGACGTCGTGCAGCAGGGCGCTCAACTCAACCAGGTCCCTCCGATCCTGGGTCCAGCGCAGCTTGTCCGCCATGGCCAGCGAATAGATCGCCACCCGTTCGGAATGCCCCCGGGTATAGGCGTCCCGCGCCTCCAGCGCCCTGATGATGGCGTGAATGGTTCCTATGAAAAGGAGCCGAAGGTCGTCCACCAGCCGGGAACGTTCGATGGCGATTCCGGCTTGGTGGCTGAGCGACGACATGACCGCCAGTTCCAGGTCGGTGAAGCCGCCGCCGGCCCCGATTCCCCGGCGATCAACGTAGAAGGCCCCGATAATTTTCCCGTTCGATTCGATGGGTACGCAAATCACGCAGCTTATGTCGTTGGTCAGGATCGACGTTTCCAGGAAGCGATCGTCCGAGCCGGCGTTGTTGGTGAAGACAATGACCCCCTTGCCCAGCGCCTCCCGGACCACGGATTGGCTGAAGGCGCGCCGGACTCCGCCCCCGGAGCGGGAAAGGCAACAGGGGACGCCAAGCTCCCCCTTCGCCCCGTCCACCAGGATCATGGCCGCGTTTTCCGCCTGAACGACGTCGAAAATCGTCTTGGTGGCGGCTTCGATTACCCCGGAAAGCTGGAATTGGCGTTGCAGCCGGTTGGTTAATATGAAAATGCCCTGGAGATGATCGCGCAGCCGGATCATCTCCGGCGTCAATTCCCCGTCCCCGCCCCAGGTATTGAGGTCGAGGGAACGGGTGGAAAGAGGCCGGCCATCGTCAAAGTTCTGGATGGAGAAGCCGGGGCCAGGGGCCGTCCGGAGGTCGACGGTGTCCTCGTCGCCTTCCCGGCGCCCCTCTTCGGGCGCCGCCTTCGCGACCACCGTTTTCACCTCCTCCGCCCCCAGGCTGATCGGCGGCCCGGATCCAGAGGGAATTACCAGCAGATGCATCTGGCCGGCCTGGATGTTGTCGCCGGCCTCGAGTTGGAACTGCCCGGTCAGCGTCTCCCCGTTCACCTTGGTGCCGGCGTCCGAACCCATGTCCCAGATGAACAGGCTGCCGTTGCAGCATTCTATGCCGCAGTGAAGGGACGCCAGCCCCGGCAGTTCGAAAAGGATGTCGGCGCCCCTTCCGCTCCCCACGGTGATCAGACTGTTGTCCGGCACGGAATAGCGCCGTCCGGCCTGGGCGCCCTTGGCCACCATCAATTCGAAACCCATTCGGACATCCTTCGCTTCAAGGGAAAGCGAGCCAACCGCCGCCCGATTTCCCTTGGAGCGTGTTGTTAAATACCGGATCGCCCGGGTTGGACAAGGAAAAAGTCGCCGGCGGGATGATTTTTGGCCGGCGGTCAGGGGTAAAAATCCTCCGAGAAATTGAAATCAAACGGCGGTTTGTTTGATTCCCTTTAAAAGTCCGCCTTTATTGATATTGCCGGGAATTGGTTTTCCACCAGTCGTTCCAGGCCGAGGCCGAAGCCGGCAGGCTGTTCCGGGTCAGATTCCTCAGGTGGGCCGCCGCCGCCGCTTCGGCCTTTGGCTGTTTCGGGCCGATTAAAGGCATGATCTCCATCAGCCCGCTTACCGAGGCGGGAAAAGGTTTGGCCGCCAGGCCGTCGATTACCTGGAGCAACAGTTCCGAATCCCCTTCCCGGCCGACTAGGGCGGCCAGGAGACGCTCCCGGTCGCCGGAAGATTTCAGTCCGGTGACGAGGGCCGCCGCTTGGGCGCGGATGATGGCCGAGGGCGAAGCCAGGGCGGTGGCGAAAATCCGGCCGGCCTCGACGCTTTCCGGAGCCGCGGCCGCCAGCCATAAAATCCGGCCGGCGATCGGATCGGGCAGGGTGGGAAGGAGCCGATTCCATTCCCGGGCCAATTCGGCGTTCCAGGCGGAAACTCCCCCGTAAAGGACGGAACTGGCGGTGGCCTCGATCCTGGCCTCCGATCCCGGCGAATCCGCGGGCGCCCCGGCCGCCGGCCGCTCCCGGGCCGTTGATTCGGGGGGAGGCTTCGCGGTCGCCCTTCCCCTGGGTTCGGCGGCGGCCAGCCAGCCGGCGGCCAGCCAGCCGGCGACGAGGAAAAGATGCCCGTACGCTTTCAGGATCACCGCCGCCGCTCCTTTCGCTTTTCGTTCCCGGAGGTTCCCTCAATTCGCCAGGGACACCGTCCACAGGCCGCCGTCCTCGTCCGTGTAAACGACTTCCGGGTTGGCGGCTCCGGTCCTGGATATCGAAATCGGTTGGCCGAACAGCCTGGCCGGCTTGGGAAGCGGCCAGAAGAAGGCTTCGCCCGGCGTTTCGCCGTCGCCATAGCCGAAAACCACCCCCAGGCGGGTGGACCCCAGGATCAGAATGTCGCTGTCGGGATCGGATCGGTTGAACAGGGCGAAGCCGGCGAGGCCGATCGGCTGCCCCTCCAGGGCGAGGGAAGCCGCCGGTCCGGCGGGAGCCGCCCGGGAGGCCGGGGCGCGTCCGCGATCGTTCGCCGCCGCCGGGGTTCCGGCCCTTCCCCCGGGTTCGTCCCTCCGCTCCGGTCCGGAGGGGGCGGCTAGCCGCCATTTGCCTAGGCGATGCCCGCCGTCCTGGTTCCACAGGAAATAAAGTTGTCGCCGGCCGGGTGAAAAATCGACATCGATGGGGAAACTCCCGTTCCCTTCGGGCGGCGGTACCGGCCGGGGAGTCCGGTCGCCCGGGGCAAGCAGGAAGACCGCCCGGCTGAAATCGCTTCCCAGGACGAGCATCCCCGGATCGCCCTCGTCCGGGGAAGGGAGGATCAGGATTCGGCGCCAGATGAAGCCGCCCGGCAGTTCCCATTCGCCCACCTTTTCATGTTCCACCTGCCCGGTCTGGCGGTAGCAGACGGCCAGGAGTTTTCCCTCCGCCAGGCAAATGGCGGCGGAAAGGGAGGAGGCGGCGTGGAAATCGGCGAGCAGGGGGCGGCCGGGCAATTCAATGGTCCCCGCCATTTCCGAAAGCGTGTTGTCGCGCAGGGCGAAAAAGCGCAGGCGCGAGTTCCAGTAGTCGGCCGCCGCCAACCAAGTTTCCGTGTCGGCCCGGATGAATCCGATCCCGACCGGGCGGCCGATCATTTCGGCCCCGGCCGTTTCGGCGAAGGAGCCGTTTCCGTCCCTTGCCAGCAGGTGGAGGTTGCCTTTCCAGTAATCGCCGGCGAACAGCGCCAGTTCGGGATTGCCATCCCCGTTCAGATCCTCCGAAGCCATGAACAGCGCCTCGCCGGGATCGAAGCCGGGACAGGCGCCGATTTTTTCGAACCTGGGCCCTTCGCTCACCTCCAGGCGGTTCACCTGATCCCTGGCCTTGGCGTTGTCGAAGACGGCGCTGAAAGTGACGCTGTAGGTTTTTCCCGCGTCCTCCCGGGCCGGGGTCCAGGTGAAAAGCCCCTTGCGGGGGTCGAGGTCGTACGGCCCGGCGGGCGGCGCGGGTTTGAAATCCACCGAGAAAACCCCGGACTCGTTCTTCATGCCGCTTACCGCCAGCAATTGGCGGATCGGCACTCCGGCGATGGCCTTGCGGAGCGGGGGGGAGGTGAAATTGAGCGAAGGGATCACCCGGGGCGAATTGGCCCCCCGGGCCCCCGGGGGAGGGGGAATGAACGGCGGCGGCGGCAGCAGCGCCTGGCCGGCCGGGAGCGCCGCCCGCAGCCGGGCGTAATGCTCCGGCGCCAGCAAGTAAACCAGGTAGACTCCGAAAAACAGGATGCTAATCAGGAAAAGGACAAAAACTCCGCGAATTATCTTTTCGGTGCGGGTGAGCGGCGCCCGGAGGCGGCGGCGGATCGAGGGTTCGCGCTCCTCGTCCTCCCAGCCTTCCCCCTCTTCGCCTCCCTTGCCTTCCTTGTCGAATTCCTTTTTGGCGCAGTCCGGGCAAAGCAGGCGATCCCCCAGTTCTATCATCGCCTCATAGGAATGCTTGTGGCCGCAAAGGGGACAGACCGCCTGATCTCCCTGGAGGCTCGAGAGCAAATCATTGGCCCGCCGGCGAATCAGGGTGTCGGTGGAGGAGGTGCGGCTTTGCTGGAGGGTTTGAATGGCTTCCTTGGTTTTTCCAAGCCGGCTTTGGCACAAGCCGATGTAATACATGGTTTCGGCGTCGCGCTCCGCCTCCGGGATGGCGGTGAGAATGGCCAGGGCCTTGTCGTGCTGGCGCCGGACGATGAAGCAGCGGGCGATTATCAATTTCGCCGCCAATAGGCTGGGATTTTCCCACGCCACCTCCTGGCTGATGGTCATGGCCTCGGTCAATTCGTTGCGGCGCAGGTGGTTCCAGGCTTTTTCCAGTTTTTGGACCAGTTCCTCCCCCAAATCCACCGGCAGCCGTTCCCGCAAAATTCTGGTGTTGGCGTAATTCGACACCCGGCGGGTACTCCGGGTGTTGCCCAGGGAACTGTATCCCATGCTTCTGGCTTCAATGCGGGAAACCGGCTCGCCCGCCACCTCCACCGTCTCGCCGTCGTCCGCGAACGGATTGGCCATGACCGCCGTGTCGCCGGAAGATTTTTTCTCGAAGGGTTCCGGACTTCCGGGAGGGGGGGAGGGGGTGCCGAAGGAAAAGCCGTCGTCCTCCAAATCGCTCACGAATCACCCTCAATCATCGCCGACATTCTCCGAATCCGCGGGTGGGGAAACCGGCCGCGAATTTTGCCGGCCGGGCCGGAAATCAGCCAATCTCGCCGGCGTCATAACCCAAATCCTCGACCGCCGCCTTGAGTTTGGCGATATCCAGGCCGGAGCCGAACACTTCCGCCTCGCCTTTCCGCAGGTTGACCTTGACCGAGGACACCCCCGGCAGGGCCGACAAGCCGCGGGTGACCGCGTCGACGCAATGGGCGCAGGTCATTCCCCCGATTGGCATGGTCACTCGTTGCGGTTTTTCCATGGAACGCTCCAATTCAGCCGATCCCCGCGTTTTATGCCGGGATCGTTTCGCCTCCGCCCGGGCCCGCCCGAAGGCCGGCCCCGATGATCGGCAAGGGCAAAAGTCCGGCCAAGCCGGATCCGCCGGCCAAACGCCGGTTGGTACGAATCCGGTCAAGTATACGTCCGGGGCTTGGGGAGGTCAAGCGGGCAGCTAGGGAATCGCTTCGGCGGACCCTAAAGTCAACTTCGGCGGAACGAGATGGCGAGCCTCACCCCCACCATGTCGTAGCGGTTGTTCTCGTGGCAGTCCATCCGGGCCGCGCTGCGGGCGAAGGCCGGATTCATCTGGAAGGAGCCTCCCCGCGCCACCCGCCGGAACGACCGGTCCAGGTTCACCGGATCGGGCAGAAGGCCGCCGCGCCGGTAAAAATCGCCGTCATAGGCGTCGCGGACCAGTTCGGCCACGTTCCCGTGCATATCGTGGAATCCCCAGGCGTTGGCGGCCAGCGCACCCGCCGGACCGGGTTTGTCCCCGGCGTTTTCGGAAAACCAGGCCATGGCTCTCAATCCCCCGGGATCCGGGCCGGAGGCGAAGGGGGTGATGGTTCCGGCCCGGGCCGCGCATTCCCATTCCGCCTCGCTAGGCAGGCGGAAGGCCATGCCGTCCGGCGCCAGCGGCTCCAGGGCCGGGAGCAGGATGTCCTCCACGTCGCGCGGGGAGATGCCCGAGGCCGGCAGCGTCCGCTCCTCCGGGGGAAGCGGCCGGACCCGCCAGCGCCAGGACTCCCGCCATTGCTCGACCCCGGCCTGGATGGGCAGCCGCGCCGACTCCAGCCTTTCGGGGTCTTCGTCCCCGACCGCCGCCTTCCATTGCCCTCGGGTAAGTTCGGTCGCCGCCAGGTAGAAGGGCCTGGTCAGCAGGACGGGATGCAAATATTCGTCGGCCGAGCGGCCGGGTTCATCCGGCGGGCTTCCCATCACGAAGGTGTGGCCCCGGACCAGCCGACCCACCGGCACCCAGCGGAAGGCCAGCCGTTCGCTTCCGCCCAGGGATATTTCCAGCCTGGCCGGCCGGCCGGCCAATTGGGCGCTTTCCGACTGGCGGGCGGCGGCGGCGGCGGGATTGACCGCCCATAGCGAAGCGTCGGTGAGGACGCCTAGCCGGGCCGCTTCCTCGGTCCGCCGGCGGGCCTCCTCCTGGGCCGCCAGGCGCAGCCGCTCCTCCTCCTCCCGCTGGCGCAGCGCCGCGATGGTGCGCTGGTTGGCCAGGTTTTCCGCCAGCCTGGCCGTCTGCTCGGCCCTTTGGGATTGAATCGCCTCGGCCATGGCCTTTTCGGCCGCTTCCTTCTGCCGCAAGGCCTCGGCTTCGGCCAGCCTGGCGTTTTCCGCCTCCCTCACCGCCCGGGCGGCGTTGTTTTGCGCCAATTCCGCATTCTCCAGGGCAAGTCCCCGTTGCCGTTCGGCTTCGGCCAGATTGTCGACGGCCCGGTTCTCGGCGGAGAGGGCCCGCCGCTCCTCGTCCCTGGCTATCCGCATCTGCCGGTAGATGACGAGGGTCGCCGAGGCGAGAATGGCCACCGCCAGTCCGGCCATCCCCATCGCCGCCCGCCGCCAGCGGGATCTGGCCAGACGCTGCTCCTCGATTTGCCGCTTCGCGGTTCTGGCCGCGGCGATCAGGCGTTCCCGGCCGGGATCGTCCGGGGGAAGCGAACCGGCCAATTCCTCCGCCAGATCGAAATCCCCCTGGGACACGGCCAGTTCGGCGTAGGCGGTTTGGGCGGCCCGGATGCCCGACCGGGCCTCCCGGTTTTCCGGCCAAACCATCAGGGCTTCGCCAAAGCCGAATACGGCCCGGCTGAAGTGGCCGTAGACATGATCCCGGCGGCCCAGGGCGAGATTGTCCCCGGCCCGCCGGGCGATGGCCTCGCTTTCGCGGTGGCGCCGGCTGACCAGGAGCGCCTTCTGGAAATCCTTGACCGAGGCGAAGCGATCCTCCGGCCGGGTCGCCATGGCCCGCCGGGCGATGTCCACCAATTCGCCGGTCTTGGCGGTCTCGGCGATGACGTTGTTGGCGGCGTTGGCCAGGCAGGCGAAAACATTGTCGCCGGAGTGGGGTTTCAAGCCGGTGACTATTTCATAAAGGATGCCTCCCACCAGGTAGATGTCGGTGGCCGGACCCTGGGCGGCGGAGTTCGCCCGGGCCATTTCCGGCGGCATGTAGGCCGGGGTGCCGGAGGGCTCCCCGGAAGACCCGGAGGCGGCCTTGTCCGGTTGGGCGGCCGTGGCCAGCCCCCAGTCCATCAGGAGCACCTCGCCGTAATCCCCCAGCATGACGTTTTCCGGCTTGAGGTCGCGGTGAATCACCCCCCGGTTGTGGGCGAAGGCCACGGCGTCGGCCACCCGGACAAGGATGTCGACGTTTTCCTCCAGGGACAGTTCGGGCAGCCGTTCCTTCCAGGTGCGGCCCCGAACCTCTTTCATGGCGTAAAAGATTCCCCCGTCCCCGGTTTGGCCCAGGTCATGGACGGGGACGATGTTGGGATGATCCAAGGCGCCGGTGAGAACCGCCTCGTTGACGAATTTGTCCCGGGCGGCGGGATTGGCCATGGCCTCGGGCTGAATGACCTTCACCGCCACGTTTCGCTTGAGGGTGGCCTGCCGGGCCGAGAAGACCAGGCCCATGCCGCCTTTGCCGAGGATCCGGATTAGGGAGAAATCGTCCCCGGAGGCGGTTTTCTCCCCTTCCCCGGATTCCAGGGAAACCCGCCGGAGGGGAAGGCCGGCGTCCGCGCGGGAAGCTTCCTCCTCCGTCGGAGGGCTTTTCAGGGTGATCCCGGGGTCGGTCTCGTCGCCGGCGTTCCGCCAGATGGTTTGAACTTCGGGAAGGGTGAGGTCGTCAAACGCCGGCGGCCGGTCCGTCGATTTTTCCGGAAGGGCCGGCTCTTCCGGAAAAACCGCCTCGGCCGTGACGGATTCCGCTTCCTGGCCGTCCCCGGCGGGATTGAGGGGAGGGGGGACGGAGGGGGCAGCGCCGGCCGCCATCCTTATTGCTCCCGGTAGGTCACGCGGTTGCGCCGCTGCCATTTGGCGAAGCCGTCCAGCCGCCGGCGGTATTCCGCCAAGTTGCCGCGCATGGCCAGCGTCCCCTTTTCCATGAGGTCAAAGGCCTTGGCCGGGGTCTTGCCGCCTTCCTCCCCGGCGGCGTAGGCTAGGGCGGCCGCCCGCATGGTGTCCAGCCATAACCGCTCGACGGTGTTTTCAATCCTGTCCACCAGGGAGATTATCAGGCTTTCCACCAGGACGGGATTGAGATCGGGGTTTTCCCGCCGGAACCGCAACTGTACGGACAGGTTTCGCAACAGTCCGGCCATTTCGCCCAGCCTGGCCTTGCCGCTCAGGGCCAGCTTGTCCCGCAGGGGCCGGAATGAATCGTGTTCCTCCGGGGACAGCCCCGGGAGTCTGGAGTCGAGTTCCGACAACAGGCCGGACAGGAGGGAGAATATTTCCCGGGTGTCCGCCACTTCCGCCGCCAAGCCGTCCAGTCCCGGGATCCGATCCCTTTCCCCCTGGCCGTCCGCGGTTTCGCTCCAGAAATCAAAATCCATCGCGGATTCCCCGGCTTCGGCCCAGGAAAGAAAATCCTCGCCCAGCCCCAAGTCGTCGACCGAAACCGGATTTTCCCCGTCGGGGCGGGACCAGTCGAAGAAGTCGGCGGCGGCATCCCCTCCGTTTTCGGTTGCGATCGCCTGGTCGTTCCCGCCGCGGTCGGATTCGGCGGGGGCGGCTTCGCTTTCCGCCCCGCTTTCCCTCAAACCGTCTCCGTCCCCCGGATTGGCGAAGTCCCCGCCGGCGGAATCGCTTTCCCCCAATTCGGACAGGCTTGAATCCGATCCTCCGGCTTCCCGGCCATCCGCACCGCCCAAATTATTGGCCGGCGGCAGAATCTCCGGTTGCTCCGGGGTTGAATTTGGATTATCCGCCAATTCGGAAGGTAATTCCTCCGATTCCGATTGGCCCGATTCCGGCAATTCAAGGTCGGGCGGTTCGGTGCCGGA
>JAISYL010000248.1 GCA_031269935.1 Planctomycetota bacterium | reverse complement strand
TTGCCGGTTTTCCCCGCGCGTCCACGGGAGAATGTCCATGAATTACGAGCTGATCGCGGCCGGGACGCCCACCGGCCTGACCGACGGCGAGATCCGGGCGCAGGTGGAAAAATGGCTCGCGAGGTACGACAATCCCGGGAAAGTCCTGATCCTGCCGCCCGACATAAGCCGGCTCAATTCCCACGCGGGCGCCGTCGTCCGCATGATAATCCGGGCGCTCCCCGGGGCCGAAATCGAAGTCATGCCCGCGCTCGGCACCCATACCGCCATGACCGGGGACGAGACGGACAGGATGTACCCCGGGGTCCCCCGGTCGCTGTTCGTCGAGCACAGGTGGAGGGAGGACGTCGTCCACCTGGGGGACGTCCCCGGGGAATTCGTCCGGGAGGTTTCCGGCGGACTCGTCGACCATCCCATCCGGGTCGAAATCAACCGGCGGCTGGTCGACCCGGCCTACGGCCTGATCGTATCGGTCGGCCAGGTCGTGCCCCACGAGGTCGTGGGCATGGCCAATTACAACAAAAACATATTCGTCGGCTGCGGCGGCAGCGGCATGATCAACGGCAGCCACTTTTTGGGCGCCGTCTACGGCATGGAAAACATGATGGGGCGCGATCTGACCCCCGTCCACCGGGTTTTCGATTACGCCGAGGAGCGTTTCTGCGGGCGAATCCCCCTTCTCTACGCCCTCACCGTCACCGCGCCCGACGCCACCGGCCCCAACGTCCGCAGTTTCGCCATCGGGCGGGATCGGGCGATGTTCTCCGATTCGATCAAGGTAAGCCAGAGGTTCAACCTGAACTTCCTGGACAAACCGCTCAAAAAGGTCGTCGCCTACCTGGATCCCGAGGAATTCCATACCACCTGGATCGCCAACAAATCGATTTACCGCACCCGGATGGCGATAGCCGACGCCGGCGAGCTGATCGTCATCGCCCCGGGCGTCCACCGCTTCGGGGAGGACTTGACCAACGACAAGCTGATCCGCAAGTACGGCTACATCGGAAGGAGAAAGGTGTTGGAGTCGGTCGGGAACAATCCCGACCTGGCCGAAAACCTGAGCGTCGCGGCCCACCTCATCCACGGCTCGCCGGACGGCCGGTTCACCGTCACCTACGCCCCCGGCCATTTGACCAGGGAGGAGACCGAGTCGGTCGGGTTCAAATACCTGCCCCTGGAGGAGGCGACGGCGAAATACGACCCGGCCCGGCTGCGGCCCGGCTTCAACCGGGTCGGCGGCGAGGAAATCTACTTCGTCCCGAATCCCGCCCTCGGCCTGTGGGCGGACCGGAGCCGGTTCGAAAACGCCGCCCCCGGCCGCTAGCGTTCCCCGCCCTGGCGGAACCCTAGGCGGAAAACCAACCCGGAATCAAGGTTATGATTTCGGGTACAAAAATGGCGAGCAGAATCACCGCGATAATCACCAGGAGAAACGGCATAAGCGGTTTCACGCTTTTCTCCAGCGGCAATCCCGCCACTCCGCAGGCGATGAACAGAAACGTTCCCACCGGGGGCGTGATCGCCCCCACCTGCATGACAACCACCATCAGCACCCCGTAATGTATGGGATCGAAGCCGAGCGCGTTCCCGAGGGCGAAAATGGTCGGACCGAACATGGCGATAAGCACGGTCGGATCAAGGAAACAGCCCAACACCAGCAGCACGGCCATGATGAACAGGGTGGCGGCGATCGGGCCTTGGATCACCTCCATCGCCAGGGCCAGCACCTCGTTTTGGAAACGCATCCGCACCAGGACGTTCGACAGGACCCCGGCGGCGGAGATGGTCATCATCACCACGCTGGTCGTTATCGCCGAATCCAGGAGGATCCCCGGAAGCTGGGCCATCCGCAAGCGCCCGGAAATGAAAAAGCCATAGAACAGCCCGTAGACAATGGCCAGAACCCCGGATTCCGTCGGGGTGACGAAGCCGAACACGATGCCGCAGAGAATGATGAAGGGCATTATCAACGCCCAGAAGGAATGGTAAAAGGCGCGGACCAGGCCGGAGCAGGTGAACGGGGTGAGGGGAATGTCGTATTTCCGGTGCTTGTACATGAAAAAATTGGCGGCCATTTGCCCGGCGCCGATCAGGATGCCCGGCAGGATTCCCCCCAAAAACAACAGGCCGACGGGCGCCCCGGTATAGTAGGAATAGAGGATCATGGCGATGCTCGGCGGGATGATGGGGCTGAGCATCGCCGAACCGGCGGTCACCGCGACGGCGTAGTCCTTGTCGTAGCCCTGTTTTTCCATGGCCGGAATCAGCATGCCGCCAATCGCCGCCGCGTCGGCCGCGCCCGACCCTTGAATCCCTCCGAACAGCATCGACGCCAAAATATTGACGTGTCCCAGGCCGCCCCGGAAGGACCCCACCAGGGCGTCGGCGAAATTCACCAGCTTGTCGGTGATCCGCGATTGCATCATGATGTTGCCGGCGACGATGAAAAAGGGAATCGCCATGAGGGCGAACGAATTCACCGAACCGAACATCTTGATGATGACCAGGGAGAAGGGAATCCCCATCGCCACGATGAAGACGACCGCGGTGATGACGACGGACATGAAGATGGGGAATCCCAGGAAAATGAACAGGAGGAGGACAAGGAAAACCAGGCCGACTCCGAGCATGTCATTCCCCTCCGCCCGGTTCGCCGCCCCCGGACGCGAAGGGATGGCGGCCGTATACGAGGATCAGCGCGTAGTCCAGCAGAAGGTAGGCGCAACCGACCGGCACGGCGGCGTAAAACCAGGCCCGCGACAGCGGGAGGTTTTCCAGGAGGCTGGGTACGTTCATCCGCGTCTGTTCGACGCCGAACCAGACCAGCGCCCCCAGGGCCGCCATCACCGCCAGGATGGCCGCCTTTTTGAGAAGCGCCGTCCGGCGGCCGGAAAGCAGGCGGTTGACGAAAAAATCGACCCGGAGGTGGGAACTCTCCCGGACCCCGAGGCTGGCGGCCAGAAACACCACCCAGATGCTCGACAGGCGGATGATTTCGTCGCCCCAGGCGAACGGGGCCAGCACGGTCGAGGTGAGGTAGCGGAGCACTATCTGCACCAGGCACAGCCCGATAATGAACGCCAGGATGGCGATTATGGCGACCGAGCGGATTCGGCTGAGCGGGCCGTAGACCATTTTCAACATGCGAACCCTCCCGCGCCGGGGAACATTCGGGAAATTCCCCGCGCTCCCGCCGGGATCGGGCGGCGGTTGAAGTCGAAGCGAAAAATCCCCCCGCCGGCGGGGGTCGGCTCAGGGCGTGTTGTTAGAGCGTGTTGTTAAATGCCGTCTCGCCCGGGTTATACGGCGTCAAAAGCCGCTTCTCGGATGATTTTTACCCCTGACCGCCGGCCAAAAATCATCCTGCCGGCGCCTTTTTCCTTGTCTAACCCGGGCGATCCCGGTATTTAACAACACGCTCTTAGAGCTATTTGACGGACAGCAACAGGTCGATGAAGCCGGACCACTGGGCGCCCTTGGCGCGGTATTCGTCCAGCATGGGCTGGCAGGCGGCGACCCATTTGTCGATGTCGGGCATTTCGCGGACGACGACGCCCTGTTTCCTCATGGCCTCCAGGGACAAATCCTGATCCGCGTCGTCAATCCTCTGCTGGTGCTCGACCGCCGCCTCGACCGAAGCGCGAATCAGCGCCTGGAGATCGGCCGGAAGCGAGTCGAACCATTTCTGGTTGAAAAACATGTACGCGCAGGCGATGATGTGGTTGGTGATGGCGAGATTCTTGGCGTTGTCCTGGAAGCGCATGGAGTTGATCATGCTGGGGGACGCTTCCATGCCGTCGATGACCTTGGTCTGGAGAGCGGTGTAGATTTCGTTCCAGTCCATGGTGGTTCCGGCCGCCCCGAGGGCGCGGAACATGCTGATATAGACCGCGTTGGGTCCGCGCATCTTCAATCCCGCGAGGTCCTCGAGCTTGCCGACCGGGCGGACCGTCAGCATGTGGCGGGAACCCTGCGACACCCCGCCCATGGCGATGAAGCCGTAGGGCTGGACCAGCCGGCTGACCTCCCCCTCGACGGCCTTGAGCATCCGGCGATAGTGGGCGTTGTCCTTGAAGAGGTAGGGGAACTCGAACATCATCAGCTGCGGAACCCAGGTCCCGGGGCCGGTGCCGGGGGCGGCGACAACCATCTCCAGGGAGCCGCCGCGGGCCATTTCCACCTGCTCCGGCTGGGTGCCTAGTTCGGCGCCGTAGTTGGCGGTGGCCTGGACGCGGCCGCCGGCCCGCCCGTTCACCTCGTTGACGAAGAAGGTGAGAAACTGGCCGAGCGTACTGTTGGCGGCGGCGTTGCACGAGGCGCGGAGCGCAATGACCTTTTCGCCGGCCGGCGCCGCGGCGGCGGAAAGACAGGCCAGGACGGCAACGAAAAGAACGATCTTTTTCATGTTTCGATCTCCATTCCTTGTCCAAACAGGTCGGCACTCGCTTTTTGACCGATTCCCGTTATGCTTTT
>JAISYL010000199.1 GCA_031269935.1 Planctomycetota bacterium | reverse complement strand
GAAGGATCGATGATCGATTGGAAAAACATCCTCTGTACCGGGGGGAGCGGCCTCCTGGGCCGGACCCTGCGCCGATTGGCCCCGGAAATGCAATATCCCTCTTCGCGCGAATTCGACGTCACCGACTATCCTGGCATGGGCGCCTACGCGGCCGGGCGGAGAATCGCCGCGATTTTTCACGCCGCCGCCTTCACCTCGCCTCCGAAAATCGATCAGGATCCCCTTCGCGCCCTCCTGGTCAATGTGGCCGGAACCGCCAATGTCGCCCGCCTTTGCCTGGAGAACGGCCTGCGGTTGGTCTACGTCAGCACCGACTACGTGTTCCGGGGCGACGCCGGCAATTATAAGGAAGATGATTCAGTGTTTCCGGTCAACCGTTACGCCTGGTCCAAGCTGGGAGGGGAGTGCGCGGTTCGGATGGTAAACGATTCCCTGATAATCCGCACCAGCTTCGGACCCGAGCCCTTCCCCTACGAAAAGGCGTTCACCGATCAGTGGACCAGCCGGGAGCCGGTGTCGGCGATCGCGGCCAAGCTGCTGCCGCTCATAGGTTCCGGCACCACCGGGGTAATTCATGTCGGCGGCCTTCGGCGAAGCGTTTACGAATACGCCCGCTCGGTCTCCGGCGACCGGAAAATAGGCGAAATGTCCACCGCCGAGGTGAACTTTTCCATCCCCCGGGACACTTCCCTTGATTGCCGCCGCTATGAGGAATTGATGGGGCCGGGACGAGAGACGGCGGCCGGAGGCGGGAGCGGGGCGAAAAGATCACCCCAGAACGAGTAACTTTTGGGGCGGATCCCGGGCGGCTGTTTTTGATTGCATCCAAGAACGATTGCATTTAATAACGCCCATAAAGGCGGAAGGATGTAAATATGGGCTTGCGGCGGTTGAAACGGCGGCTTAAAGGCTATGCTTGGCTGTTCCAGTCCCTATCCTCCGCCCGAGGTGGCTGGAAGTCGGCGGTGTTTGAGCTAGCGGAAACGGGTCGCCGGGACGGACTGCCCGGCTTGGCCCGACAACTAAGCCGTTTCGCCTTCCAGGCGCATTTAACCGGCCGGCCTTGTCCGGTGTCCCCGGAAAATTTTGCCGACCCCGACAATCTCCCGGATCTCGACTCGCTTTTGGCCCCGGACAACCGAGTTGCCGAAGCGGCTTCGGCGGAACTTCGGGACATCCTGGCGGAAGAGCATCGGCCGATCTGCATCTTGGGGCATAATCTGGGGGGCGGAGCCGAGGATTACGCGGATCGGCGTTGCGAAAAGCTCCTGGATCTGGGTCGGGCCGTCCTCCAAGTGAAATTTTACCCTTCCCGCAACCTCCTGATGGCGGCGGCCCGGCGGGGCGGGGCCTGCTTGGCCTTCACCTGCCGGAATCTGGAACAACTGGCCGCCTCCGGCTTTCCCCGCCTCGACCGCTTCATCGTCAATACCTTCTGTTTCTGGCGAGTGGAGGAGGGGGGAGAATGGCTGGAGCCCCGTGCCAGTCTGCCCGCGCTTCTCGGCCAATTTCTGCGTTTGGCCGAGCGGCATCGGGCCGGCTTCGAAATGGCCTACCACGAGCATTACCCGGTATGCCCCAACTATGTGCTCCTCAATACCGAGGCGCGCTTTTGCGGGGTTCCCGCCTCCCCTGACGACTGCGCCGCCTGCCTCGCCGGCCAATTCCCCGAACGGGAAACTCCGTTCGACCTCTCCGCCTGGCGGAAGGCTTGGGCCGAATTCATCAGCCGGGCCGATCGGATCGTATTCTTTTCCCGCTCCTCCCGGGAAATCCTGGGACGAACATTCCAATTGGCTCCGGGCCAGGCAATGCTCCTTCCTCACGATCCGCTGGTTTCCTGGCCTATCCGTTATTCGCCCCCGGCCGAAGCTCCCCTGATCATCGGGGCGATTGGCGCCCTCGGACTTCAGAAGGGTTCGCGAATCGTCCTGGAACTGGCCGAAATCCTTTCGCCCGGAGAGAAGCTGGTGGTAATCGGCAGCATCGATCATAGAGGCGAACTTCCCCCTGGCCTAATCGTCACCGGCCCATATCGGCGGGAGGACTTGCCCCAGCTTTTATCCCGGCATGGAGTGACCGTGGGTTTCATCCCCTCGGTCTATCCCGAGACTTTTCATTACGTCACCCAAGAATGCATGGCTTTGGGACTGCCCCTGGTCTGTTTCCCGGTTGGAGCCCACGCCGAGCGAATCGCCCTCTGGGAGCACGGGTTGGTGACCAGGAAGATCAGCGTCGTCGCCGCCCTGGCGGCGCTCCGGGAACTGGACGCCCGGCGCCTCGCTCCCCCTTCGAAGCCGGCGGAATCGGAGATTGACGCCAGTCTGGAGGCGGCGCTTCCCAAATTCCTTTCACCGGGGGAAAAGCCGGTTTTTGCCGAGGCGGCCGGGAAGACGGCCGATCTGCTGCTGACCGTCTACAATGGCTACGATTTCCTGGAACCCTGCCTGGAAAGCGCCTTGGCCAATGTCGACGTCCCCTTCCGGCTGTTCCTCAACGATGACGCCAGCGACGACCCCAGGGTGGGTACCTACCTGGAGGAGATCCGTCGCCGCCATCCGGAGCGGACTCGCCTGTACCGCAACCGGGAGCGGCGGGGCTTCCCCGAAAGCGTGGATCGGATGCTCCGGGACAGCGCCAACGACGTGGTGTTGATCAACTCCGACACGGCGTTTCCCAAAAATTGGGCTTCACGCCTGCTGTGGCCCCTTTGGCATTCTGGAGCCAAGGTGGCTTCGGCGACTCCTTTGTCCAATAGCGGAACCTCCTGCGCCTTTCCCGTCCTGAACCGGGACAGCGAGCTTTTCGCCGGCCTGGAACTGGACGATATCGACTCGGTCTGCCAAAGGGCGCGTCCGGAAGGCTGGCAGGAAATGCCGACCGGGGTCGGTTTTTGCCTCGCCCTGGCCCGCCGGGCACTGGATGAAGCGGGAACCTTCGATGTGGAAACCTTCAGCCCCGGCTATGGGGAGGAGGTTGACTGGTGCCGCCGGACCGCTTCTCTGGGCTATCGCCATGTTCTGCTTCCCAATCTCTTCGTTTACCACAAGCACGGGGGAATTTATCGGCGCCTTCTCTCGGAGGAACGGCGGCGGCTTCTGGATAGTCACAACCGGATTATCGAGGCCCGCTATCCCGACTACCTGGCGGCCATCCACGCCTTTTTCCGGCATCCCCCCTATTTGGCCCAGCGGGATCTCCTGCTTCTCCTGGCCTCGGCCCGGGCCGCCGGCGGCCTGAAGGCGGTTTTCGCCGGACCGAAGGGCGGAAAGGGAGACGCCGAACTCTCCCCTGAAGGCGACGCCGCCCTCGCCATTGTCCGTCCCGTCCCCGAGGGCGGCTTCAGCCTCGCCTTCCGCTTCCGGGAATACGGCGGCTGTCTGCGGGCCCGTTCGCTCGCCGCGATCGGGAAGGCGCTGGCCTTGATTCCGGGGACGGAACTGGAGTTGACCCCTTCCGCCCGGGAGAACTACCCGGCTTTCGACTACGCGCGCCTGGAGCGGGCCCGCGCCGCCGGAAACCCGGCGATTCTTTTTGAAGAAGGCGGTCCGTGAAAATACTCTATTACCTTGAGCCCCTTTACCAGTTGGCCTCGCCCGCCTTCAAGCGGGGCTGGGTGGAGCATTTCGCCGCCCTGCAAATCGAGTCCCTGGCTGCGGCCGGCGGCTTCGAGTTCGCCCTGGCGGTCAACCGGGCCCTGGCGCCCTTCGTCCCCGAGGGCCGCCGGAAACTGGTCTTTTCCCAGGCGGAACTGCTGGGAATCTTCAATTACGCCCGGACGGGGGACGAACTGCTTTATGCCTTTCACCGGGAAAGCCTGGAACCCGGCTTCCTCCCGGCCGGCGAACTGGCCGCCTATGCCGGAGCGGTCAGGGCGAAGGCGGGCGATTTTCAGCCGGATCTGGTCGTTTCCTGCACCCCCGCGCCCTGGATTCGCCCGGCTTTCCCCGATGCCGTTCCCCTCTTCCTGGAATACGGCTTCACCACCCGGGTCCCGTTTCCGGAATCCTGGTATTTCGATTCCGGGGGGATCGGGGCCGGATACGGCTGGCAGGCCCGGGAGGCGGCCGCCGGCATCCTGGCCGGGCCGCCCCTGGCCCCGGATCAAAAGGAAAGATTGAACGCCTACAAACGGGAGGTGCGCCGCCTGATTGAGGAGCGGAATCCCTTCCGCTCCCTTATCGGGCGGGCCAAGGGAAAATTCCGGAAGTTGGCCCTGCTCGCCCTAAGCGGACCGCTTCCCTACCTGTACCGGGTTTTCGCCGAGTCGAGGGACCACTTCCACACCATCATGGCCTTGTCGGCCGCCCTCCCCCCCGACTGGGGACTGGCGGTGTTCAAGCACCCGAACGACGTGGATCTAATCAAGCCCGAGGCCATGGAGGAGTTGGGGCGGGAGTTTCCCAATTTGATCTACGACCGGAGCTTCGAACACGTCTTGAGCGCGGCTCAATACTGGTACGAGGCGGCCGATCTAATCGTCTCCGGCTACAGCGCCTGTTCCCTTCATAGCCTGATTTGGGACAAACCCCTGGTCAGCCTGGCGCGCGGCCACGCCGAGGCCCTGGCGGTCGGGCATGGGGAGGACCTGCCCGGAGTCCTGGAAAGGGCCGGACCGGACCGGGACGCCTTCCTGCATTGGCTGCTGACCCGCTATTACCTCCCCGACTTCCTGATCAAGTCCCCCGAATGGTTCGCCGGCTTCATCCGAGGATTCCATCGCCGCTTGAAGGAGGGGGCGATTCCCCCGGCTTCGCTTTATGAGCCCTTCCAGACGGACGAGGCGGAATTCTTCAAGTCCCTGACCGCCGCCCTGAATCCGGAAATACCCCAAACCAACCATGGCCTTTCCCTTTTCCGGATGGAGAAACTGCTTTACGAGGAAAGGGAAAAGCGAGAAGAGGTCGCGGCCAAGTTGGCGGAGGAAAGGGAAAAGCGGGAAGATGTCGCGGCCAAGTTGGCGGCGGCCAAGACGGAGTTGACGTTCGCGCGAGCCGAATTGGCGGCGGCCAAGGCCGAATTGACGGCGATGGGAAATCCGGACGAAGGGCGAGGCAGGGACAAGGGGGAGTTGGGAAAGTCCGGACCGAAGCCTGGTGGAAGCTGGGAGAAGCGGGATTGGAGCCAAGCCGGGCTTCCCGGCCGGATTCGGGAAAAGGCAATCGCGGTTTCGCGTTTGTTCGGGGGAAGCAAAAAGTCGGCAAAAGCCGCCATAGTCTGCTCCAATATCTGCGGCCGGCGCGGGCTGGACGTCAAGCGCCTGGAAAGCTATCTCCGGGCCAACGATTATGAAGTCGAGTTCGAGGCGGAAAAGGGCGATCTCCTCCTGTTCCTGGGCTGCGCCTTCAACCGTTCCTGCGAGGAAACCTCGCTGGAATCCCTGCGCCGGCTGGCCCTCCGCTTCAAGAAGGTTTTTGTGCTGGAAGGCATCGGGATGACGGTTTCGCCGGAAAACCTTCGCCGCGCCGCCGGCAAAAAAATCGCGGTCATCCCCCTGGATCGCATGGAGGAGCTCGACTGCCATTTCTTTCGGAAAAAACGTTGGCCGGATATAGGAGAGGAAAACCGTTCACATATTCACGGCGAGGACGGGATGTGGGACGTGCAGGTCGGACATGGCTGCCGGGATCGCTGTTCCTATTGCGGCGACAAAATGGTGGTGGGCGATCTCCGCAGCAAACCACTGCCGGCGATTGTGGAGGAATGCCGCCGGGGCCTGGGACAAGGTTACCGGAAAATCCGCCTGTTGGGTGACGACGTCGGCGCAGCCGGCCTGGATCGGGATTACGGCCTTGTCGACCTTCTGGATCAGGTCACTGCCCTGCCGGGCCTCGACTCCCTCTCGCTGGAGGAAATAAATATCAAGTACCTGATCCTGAACCTGGATCGACTGGGCCCCCTCCTTTCCCGGAATGTCCTGAAATATCTTGCCTTGGCCTTTCAGCACGTCAGCGACGAGATTCTGGGACGGATGGAGCGGGGCTATACCGGCCAAGAACTTGATGCATTGGTGGTTCTGCTGATCCGGGCCGGGGTGACTCTCCGGTTCCACGCCATCATCGCCTTTCCGGGCGAGACCGTGGTCCAATTACGGGAGCTATTGGATTTCATAATCAGGTGTCGCTTGCCGGCGGGAAGCATTTTTATTTTCCAGGTCCGCCCCTATGCCCCGGCCGCTTCTTTCAAAGGGCAGTTCACCGAGGCGGAAATAAAAGGGAAAATCGCCTTCGTTTCCTCGTATCTAGGGGAATCCGGCTATCGGGTGGAACCGCATTGCCTCAAACCCGGAGATCTGCCGGACAAGCTGTGGGTGGAGGCGGGATGAGCCTCAAGACCCGTTGGCGCCGTTTGGCGCTCAGTCTTTTCGGCTGGGGAGAAAGATTCGACCGCCTGGAGGCTGGCTTGGCGCGGCTTCAGGCCGGCCTCGACGACTTGGTCTCCCGCCGGGAGCCGGAGGAATCCCCCCTGGGGGAATTGCGCTATCGCGATCTCCTATCGCTCTCCCTGAAGTCCTCGGGGCTGCGGTTGGAAGGTTTGCTTTTCCAGGCGGAAAGGCCGTTGGCGGCGGATTCCCGGGATCATCGGGAGCCCCGGGGAACCAAGGCCGACAACACCAGGTCGCCCCGCTTCGTCTTCGCCTGCGAGCGGATGTTTCCCGGAGTCAGGCTCAATTTCCTTGATCTCGGCTGCGCCGGCGGGGGCTTGGTGCTGGATTTTCTGCTGCGCGGCCACTTGGCCGCCGGGGTGGAGGGGAGCGACTATTCCCGGCTGGATCAGCGGGCCGAATGGCGGCTCTTATCCGACTTGGCCCTGTTCACCGCCGACGCCGCCCGCCCCTTCGAGATTGCCCTAGCGGACGGGACTCCCTTCCTCGTCCATGTCGTCACCGCCTGGGAATTCATGGAACACATCGGGGAAGGCGATTTGCCCGGCCTGTTCCAGAACGTGACCCGGCATTTGCGGGAGGACGGCAGGTTTATCGGCTCCCTTTCCACCCGCCCGGCCGACGGCGACCGGCCGGAATCCTCGGCCGGCAATTACCACCGGACCGTCCGCCCTTATGAATGGTGGCGGGAGAAATTCGAGGAAAACGGCTTCGCCATCCTGGAAGAGCACGGCTTGCGGGCGGAGGATTTCTGCCGGGGAAACGGCCTGAACCCCTACGCGGCGGATTTCGGCAAGCCGGACCGGGACTGCCGCCTGTTCGTCGCGGAAAAGAGACTGAATAGGCAATGACCGCCGGCTACGAATTCACCCGGGGCCACCCCCTGCCGGATTCCGG
>JAISYL010000182.1 GCA_031269935.1 Planctomycetota bacterium | reverse complement strand
TTCCCAAATTGCCGGAAGGCCCCGGCCGCACCCCCTTGGAAAACTGGCTGCGTTTTTTGAAGGGGGCGTCGGTGGAGGAATTGACCATGTTGACCAAGGAAAATCCCTACATAGCCAAGGCGATGTGCGTCCTGGAGGAGTTAAGCGCCGACCAGCGGGTCCGGGCGGAGGTGGAGGCACGGGAAAAACTCCGATGGGATTACAACTCCGGAATAAAAAACGCTCGGATGAAGGGAAGGGAGGAAGGGCGTGAAGAGGCGGCCAGAAAAGCGTTGGGAATGAATATGCCGATGGACACCATTGTAAAGTTGACCGGTCTGTCGACAGAAGCGATTGTGAGGTTGAAACTCGATTCTGAATCACAAGAGTCTTAAAAATAATGCTTCCGTAACTTTTCCATCCTCTAGACATGGCGTCCCCTCCCGCATGGACATCTCCCGGTATACAAATACGATAACAACTTGGAATAACATCACCTTACAGAAAAAACTGGCGCGACGCATTAACATGAGCGGCCGCCGGCATATATCCTCCATCGTTACGGGAATGTATATTCAACTCAATGATTTTCAATATATTCCAATATTCTGCAACAGACTGCCGCAGAATTGCCGGAGCCTATAATGGCCGACGCTCCAAAAATCGATCTCCCGCTTCCCTCCAATTATAATGAACTGCTTGATGCCCTGAAGGGAAAAGTTCATGCCGCAAGAATGCGGGCGACCTTGGCGGTTAATGCGGAATTGGTGAATTTATATCTCGAAATCGGTCGTGAACTCGGTGAGCGGCAAGAAAGAGATGGCTGGGGAGGCGGCGTTATTGAACGTCTCTCCAATGACCTGCGAACCGTGTTTCCCGACGTGAAGGGATTTTCACCACGCAATCTTTGGTATATGCGGCGCGCCGATACCTTTCAAAAGACGCAATTCCATGAAACGGCACTGATTGTAACGGGCAGGACAAACGCTTACCAACTCGGGTACCAACCTGTCCGGATTCCCGCATTTTTTTACGGCGCCGGCGGCTCGCCCTCCGGTTTTTCTCCCTGGCCCTCGCGGTCCCGTTCCCGGCGGCTCCGCGCCCGCAGGAAGTCGAGACGATCCGCCCATTCCTGCATCATTTTGCGGCGCTCCGGCAGATATTCGGCGTGATTGTAGGCGGCCCGCACGCCGTTCCGTTCGCCGTGGGCGAGTTGCCGTTCGATCCAGTCCCGGTTGTAGCCCTGTTCGTTCAAGAGGGTGCTGGCCATGGCCCGGAAGCCGTGGATCGTCATTTCCGCCCTTGAATAGCCCAGGCGCCGCAGGGCGGCCAGGAGGCTCCAGGTGGTCAGGTGGGTGTCGCCCTTGCCGCCCGGCGAGGGGAACACGTATTTGCCCCCCCCGGAAAGGGCCGCCGCCTCGGCTAGGATGGCCAGCGCCTGCCGGGAAAGCGGTACCAGGTGGATTTGGCGCATTTTCATCCGGGCCGCCGGAATCCGCCACTCGGCCGCCTCCAGGTTGAATTCCTTCCACTCGGCCCCGACCAACTCCCCCGGGCGGACGAAAAGCAGGGGGGAAAGCCTGAGCGCCAGCCGGACGGAGGGCCGGCCGGAGAAATCCTCGATATCGCAAAGCAGCCTCCCGATTCCGGCCGGATCGGTGAGGGCGGAAAAATTCCTTCTCGCCGCCACCCCCAGCGCCCCCCGCAGATCGGCGGCGACGTCCCGGTCGGCCAGGCCGGCGGCCACCGCGTAGCGGAAAATCCGGCCGCACACGCTCAGGGTGCGGTGCGCCATGTCCACCGCCCCCCGGCTTTCAACCCGGCGGAGGACCGCCAACAGTTCCGGCGCCGAAACGCTTCGGAGCGGACGCCGGCCAAGCTGGGGGAAGACATTGTTCCGCAGGCGCCGCAGCAGCGTTTCCCGATGCTTCCGGCCGCAGGCGGCGCCCCGCCGATCCAGCCATTCCATGGCCACCCGCTCGAAGGAATTGTCGGCCGCCTCGACGGCGGCGGCCCGGGCCGTCCGCCTGGCTTCGCTGGGGTCGATCCCGTGGGCCAGGAGCTTCCTGGCCTCCAGGCGCTTCTGCCGGGCCTCCCGCAGGCTGACGGCGGGATAGGTTCCCATCACCAGGAGCTTTTGCTTATGGAGGAAACGGTAGGCGAAACGCCAGGATTTTTTCCCCTCCGGCGTGACATGGAGGAAAAGGCCGTCGCCGTCCGCGTATTTTTGCACTTGTCCGGTCCCCCGCGTACGTTTCACAAAGGCATCCGATAACTTCATGGGCTGGCTCCCGGGCGGGCTTTCCCGCCGTCCTGGAAAACCGCGGGCCGGACCGGCGGTCGCCCCGCGAAATCCCTTCCGGTTTCTCTCGAATTCCCCCGGATTCCTACCAACAATCCTACCAACAACTCGACTCGCCGCCCCCGTCGCGCCCTATTTTTTGCCGCCCGCCCCTCCGGCCGCCCCAAAAAATCGGCCGAAAAATCGGGCCGCCGTCCCCCCGCCCGAACGGAAAATACGCTTTTCGGCGGGCCGGTTTTTCGAACCGGAAGCGAATTCGCCAAACCAAGCGTACATTTCCCGGGTCGGGGCCGGGCCGTTTTTTTTGACTTTATAACATATTGTATGAATGGGCGTTGCGAAACCGCGACCAGCGAATGCGTTCGTTAGGCGCTTGTTGTGGGTTATTCAATTGCCGTCAGGTCGCCCGGCATGGTATCATTGCCGCCAGCGACGGCTTCAATGTTTCCGGAATTCATCTTGACCCGTCCGCTTTGATTAAATAAAATCGGCCATAAAGTGGTTTGGCTTTGGCGTAAAAGGATTTTTATTGTTCGGCCCGGGAAAAACGGCATTTTTTGCGAATGATTTAATTAAGCTGTAATCGATTGAATTATAAGGTATTGGAAAACCATAACGACCGATTCAAGCGGAAACTTTAGCAAAAAACGGCAAAAAATATTAAGAATTATATTGACCAGAACCGGGGAAACGCTATACTTGCCGCAATCGTTGGCTAAATATTTCGTTGGATTTCGGCTGGCGCTTAACAAACGTTTGGGGTTTGTTTTTATATATAGGCTATTTATCTTTGTTGATTCATTGTTGATTTGATGGAGGAAGTTGAAGAATGCCCTCGGGGGGGTTGCCGGGGGATTCGACGAGGAGGAGGAAACTATGAAGCACATGCGTTTGGCCGCATTCGTGGCGGCTATCGCCATGGTGGGCGGGACCGTCCTTTCGGGCGATTTGGACATTCAGGCCCTCCAGGCCAAGCTGGCGGCCCAGGAGGCGCGCCTGAATGACCTCCAGGCCAAAATCGGCGGCGGCAAGGCCGACGCCCCGGCATCGGTGCTAAGCGCCCGGAAAAACGCCACCCTGAGGATCGGCGGCACCAT
>JAISYL010000134.1 GCA_031269935.1 Planctomycetota bacterium | reverse complement strand
CAAATGAATATCGAGTTGATTTCCCCCATCGCCATGGAGGCCCAACTCCGCTTCGCCATCCGCGAGGGCGGACGCACCGTCGGCTCCGGGGTGGTAACCGAAATCGTCGAGTAAATTTTACGGCGCCGTCCCTTCCGCTTGCGTGCCGGGCGAGGGACGGCGGTTTTTTGTGGGGACAGCCGCTGGAAGGGGTTGGGAAAATTGAATATTGCGCGTTCGCCGGCCGGGGCGATGCATTCATTCGCCGCCGGGGCGATTGGCCGGAAGTTTTCATTTTACGCCTGGCGGGACGGCCTTGACCGGGCGGGGCGCCTGGGATTGGCTTTGGGGGGCGCCGCTTACATCGGGGTATGCGCCCAGTTGCAGATTCCCCTTCCCTTTACCCCGGTTCCCTTCTCCTTGCAGACTTTCGCGGTGGCGACCGCGGCGGTGGCCCTAGGCTGGGGCTGGGGCGTTCTTTCCGTCGCGCTTTATCTGGCGCTTGCCTGTCTTGGGGTCCCTTGGTTGGCGGGTTTCAAGGGCGGGATGGCCTTCGCGGCCGGACCAACGGCCGGCTACCTGGCGGGTTTTGCGCTTATGGCGTCGTCGATTTCGCTTTTCGCTAAAAATCCGGCCCGTTGCCGGTGGTTGCCGGTTTGGCTGGCGCTTTTTTTGTCTGACGCGATTTTTATCCTGCTTCCGGGATCGCTTTGGCTGCACGCCTGGCTGGCGGCCTCCGGCCTGCCGACAACCTTGGCCGGGGCCTTTGCCAAGGGATTCATGCCTTTCATTTTGGTGGATTTGGGCAAATCCGGAATGGCGTCCCTGCTGGTGGCTTGGTTGGGACGCCGGTGAAGTCGGAATGGGTATCGCTTGCGAAGGGGTGTAGCTCAATTGGCAGAGCACTGGTTTCCAAAACCAGCGGTTGGGGGTTCGACTCCCTCCGCCCCTGCCATTTTGATCCGGATTTTTCAGCGCACCTTAGGGGGCGACGCGAAATAAGTTTTACATGGTTTCCCGGTTATGAGCTTGGCTGGCGTTGTCCCGTCGGTCCTCGAATGTAAACGTTGTTTTGCGCCGGGGCGGGGCCTTGCTATTGAATCGACCTCCGATGCCGAAGGGAAATTCGCTTCCCCGGAGGCGGAAGCCGGGTGGAACGGGGTCACTAGGAGATTGGCAGTGTATAAGGAAGGTCAAGGGACGCCGTCGCGCGTCGGGGCCATGATTATCGGAGTGTTGATCGCCGGATACGCGGCTTTGAGTTGGTTCGCCTGGCTACGCCCGCTCTCCGCCTCGACCCGCTTTGAATCTTATGTTAATCCGGCCTTTATCGGCGCCATAATTCTTCTTTTCGGGATCATTGTCCTGTTTGCCTGGTTATCCTTTCGTTCAGCCAGGTCATCCGATTACCTGATTGACATGGATGACGAATTGCGCAAGGTGGTCTGGCCGTCGGTGATGCCTCTTTTCGATCCCAAAACCGAAGCCTGGGGTTCGACCTATGTGGTAATAGTATGTTCCATCCTTTTTACCGTCTTTATCTGGGTGGTTGACCTGATGCTGCAATTGGCGGTCACCCGGGGGCTGTTCCAGTCCTTGCTGTTTTCCTGATGGGGGAGCCCCTATGCCAACCTGGTTTGCCTTGAAGGTGCAGCCCGAGCGGGAGGAGCGCATCAAGAACCTGATTGCGGAGAAGATCCGCAACCACGGCATGGGCGACGTCATCCGTCAGATTCTTATCCCCACCGAAAGCGTTTCGGAGGTGAGGAAGGACGGCAAAAAGCGGGTGGTGGAGCAAAAGACCTATCCCGGCTACCTGTTCATCGAAATGGACATGGATAATGACGAGGCATGGTATATCATCACGGAAACGGCGGGGGTGAGCGGGTTTGTTTCCGCCGATCCCAGGAAACCCCAGCCGTTGCCGGAAGAGGAGATGGATCGCATCCTCAAGGTCATGGACGACGGGCGAGAAAAGCCCAAGCCGAAGATCGAATTCGAGAACGGAGAGCAAGTCCGGATCAAGGAAGGGCCTTTCGGCAGTTACGAGGGGGTGGTGGAGGAGGTTTATCCCGATCGCGGCCAGTTGAAGGTGAATGTGTTCATTTTCGGGCGTTCCACGCCCGTGGAGCTGGGGTATCACCAGGTGGAGCGTGTCTGACGCGGCGGACCCGGCGGGGTCTGATCGGACAAAAGGGATTCCTGGTAGGGAATCCGGTTGGAGGCGCCGCTTCTCGTCTGGAGAGCCTTGGGAATCGCGGGTTGGCGGATGATTGCCGGATCGTCGCCTTGGACAAGGAAAAATGGCGCCGGGACGATGATTTTGCCCGCGGCAAGAGGCAAAACTCGTTCGGTTCGGCGGGTTGTCCCCATTCTCAAAGGTTCGGAGGCATTGGGATTTCCGAACTATTCCCAATATTTGTCGTGACGTGGCTGGGGAGTGTCCTATGGCGAAAAAAGGCAAGGAGGTGGTCAATAAAATCAAGTTGCAATGCCCGGCCGGCGCCGCCACTCCGGCTCCGCCGGTTGGACCGGCGCTGGGCCAGGCCCAAGTGCCGGTGGGCGAGTTCGTTCAGCGTTTCAACGCCGCGACCCAGGACAAAAAGGGGCTGATTGTCCCGGTCGAGATTTTTGTCTATTCGGATCGCACTTTCGATTTCCTGGTGAAGAGCCCCCCGGCGGCGGTTCTGCTGAAAAAGGCGGCCGGGGTGGAATCCGGATCCGGAATTCCGAACAAGCAAAAGGTCGGCAAGGTCACCCAGGCCCATTTGGCGGAGATAGCCCAAGCCAAAAAAGCCGATTTGAATGCCCGGGACATCGAGCATGCCAAGCGGATAATCGCCGGTACCGCCCGGAGCATGGGAATAGAGGTGGCGGATTGATCCGGGATTGACAAGGTTTCCGACGGCGGGAGGCGGCGGGCCATTGGGCGGCCCGGGCGGCCTGACACCGCTGAAAGCCGGGGCCGGAAATTTTTACGCCGGTCCCGGAGGTGAAACCGGGAGAAATAATATGGCAAGGAAACATAGCAAACGCTTCCGCAAAGCGCTTGAAAATCATGATCGCAACAAACCCCTTCCCATCCCCGAGGCGGTGGCCTTGGCCAAGTCGAAGGCAACCGCCAAGTTCGACGAGACGATTGATCTGGCCGTCAAGCTGAGCATTGATTCCAAGCAGGCGGATCAGTTGGTGCGGGGCAGTTTGTCCCTTCCCCACGGCATAGGCAAATCAATGCGGGTGGCGGCGTTTGTCGAGGGCGAAGCGGCGGAGGCGGCCAGGGAAGCCGGAGCGGTGGCGGTGGGCGGACAGGATTTGGTCGACAGGATTGCCGGCGGCTGGCTGGAATTTGACGTCGCCGTGGCCCATCCCGCCATGATGCGTTTTGTCGGCAAGCTGGGGAAGGTTCTGGGACCGAAGGGACTCATGCCCAGCCCCAAATCGGGAACGGTCACCGACAAGGTGGCGGAGGCGGTGGCCGAGTTTTCCGCCGGCAAGATTGAATTCCGCAACGACAAGGAAGGCAACGTTCACATGGTGGTCGGGAAGGCTTCGTTTGAAGCCGGCAAGCTTGGGGATAATGTCCAAGCCGCGATTAATCACATCAAGACAATCCGTCCGCAGGCGGTGAAGGGGGAATACATTAAAAGCGTTTTTCTCTCCTCCACCATGGGGCCGGGGATACGGATACAGTTCCAGGCCGAAACAGCCACCGCCTGAAGCGTCGAAAAGCTGGGCGATCCGCGCCGACGGCGGCTGGGCGGATGAATTTTGGAGAGGCAAAATGCCTAATCGGGTGAACAGATTGCAGGTAGAAGCTTATAAAAAGAGGCTTGGCGAGGCCGGTTTCATCCTGGCGGTGGGCTACCCCAAACTTAATGTCAAGGGCATGGATGATTTGCGCGGCCGGCTGGCCGGGCTGGGCGCAAAGATGCTTTTTGTCCGCAACCGCCTGGTTAACATCGCCCTGCGCGAATTGGGCCAGGGGGAGGCGCTGGGGATCTGCCAGGGGCAAACCGCCTTTGTCTGGGGCGAGGATCCGGTGGCGATGGCCAGATTCCTGGTCGATTTCAAGAAGGAACGCCCGGAACTCCAGTTGCACGGCGCCCTGCTTGAAAATTCGTTGCTAGATTCGGCCGGGGTTCTGGAATTGTCCAAGAGTCCCACCAAGGGCGAACTCAAATCCATTATCTCCGGCCAGGCGTTGTCCCGGGGCGGCAACCTGTCTTCGTGTCTTTTGGCGACGGGCGCCCGGTTGGCCAGCCAGATTAAGAATCGGGCCGAACCGGAGGCGAAGGCGGAGGACGCCGCCTAATAACCGGCGGCGGATATTTTTCCATGCTCGGAGGACCGTAGAACCGGCGCCGGGAAACTTTTGTCAATCAGGAGAAGCGGCAATGGCGGAAAATCGTGAGTGGAAGGCTGAAATCAAGGAAATCGGGGACAGGATCGTGGCCCTTACCCTGCTGGACGCCAAGGAACTGTCGGATTATTTGAAGGAAGTTCATGGCATCGAACCGGCCAGCGGCGGCGCCGTAATGGTCGCGGCCCCGGCCGCCGGAGGGGCGGCCGAGGCGGCGGACGCCGGCCCGGTGCTGCAGGATGTTGTTTTGAAGGGCGTTCCGGATTCAACCAAAAAGATTTCCGTTATCAAGGCGGTTCGCGAAATCACCGGTCTGGGGTTGAAGGAAGCCAAGGACCTGGTGGAGAAGGCGCCTAGTCCCATCAAGGAAAAGGCTGATAAGGAAACC
This sequence comes from Planctomycetota bacterium, assembly GCA_031269935.1. GTDB lineage: Bacteria > Planctomycetota > SZUA-567 > SZUA-567 > SZUA-567 > JAJBSZ01. The sequence goes on along the minus strand of JAISYL010000134.1, from coordinate 15,125 downwards.
GCCGAAAAGCTCAAGGCTCAACTTGTCGAGGCCGGCGCCGACGTTGAGCTTAAGTAGGAACCAAGGCAGCGGAAACCGGAGAGCGGCGTTCGTCGGCGGATCATTTCGCGGGCGGACGCCGTTTGGCGGTTTCCCCCTTGTACTTGGGGCGGGATGGACGAATTTCCAGTCGGGGCGAAAAAGATCTTCTTGGATGGTTGCGCCGGAATTTTCGGGCGGCGAAACCAGCCCTCACCCATAACGCGAGGATCCGCATGAGCCAGGAAATTAAACGTTACGGAAAAGCTTTCCAATCCATGGAATTGCCGGATCTCATGGATACGCAGCGCCGTTTCTACGCCGAATTCCTGCAAATGGATACCCCGCCGCGGGAGCGCAAGAACGATGGCTTGGAGGCGGTTTTCCGGGAAGTGTTCCCCATTGAGTCCTATGATGGCTCGGTAAGCCTGGAATACCTTGAATATCAGATTGACGAGCCTCCCCACAGCCCCGACGAATGCCGTGCCCTGGAAATCACCTATGCCGGTCCGTTGAAAATCAAGGTGCGCCTGACCGGCAAGGTTCCGGCCGAGGAATGGGTGTATTTGGGGGGCATTCCCCTCATGATTGGCGGCGGCGAATTTGTGGTTAACGGAGCGGAAAGGGTAATCGTCACCCAATTGCAAAGGAGTCCGGGCTGCGATTTCTCCTCCGAGACGCATTCGTCCGGCAAACAGTTGCATTCCTGCCGCATTATTCCCGAACGGGGTTCCTGGATCCAGGTGGAGGTTACCTCCAAGGATCAGTTGAATATCCGGATAGATCGTTCGGGCAAATTGTCGGCCACCACTTTTCTTCGCGCCTTGGCGGTGCAGGTCGACGAAAAAACGAACCAGCCGATCAATTACGAGGCGGGCAGGTCGTCCGCCGGCGAGGGGCGGCGTTTCGAACAATGGACGCCGCTTTTGGATTCGGATTCCGACATTCTTCGCGCCTTTCACCCGGTGGTGGATTTCCCCCTGACCCCCGCCGCGCCGGATGAACTTGATCGATTGGAGCGGGAGAAGAGGCCGCTGCCGATTTGCGCCTCGAAGGTGATTGATTACGCCAACTGCCAAGTTCTGCTCCCCGCCTGTTCGCACCTGACCCGGGCCGCCCTGGAGCGCCATATCGAGGACGGCGCCAAGTCGGGCGAGAGGAAGACCGTGTTGTCGCACTTGCTTGAAGCCGGTTTGAGCAGCCTGGAGATTATAGGCAGGATCGGGGAAAACGGGGCGATCGAGGGGTTGGACGACGATTTGATAGTCAACACCCTGGCCGAGGAGCGGGACCGGGTTGAGGAATGGGGATACGGGGTCATTCGCGACATCATTCGGGCTTCCGAGGCGTACAAGCGTCTCAAGGGCCTATTGGCGGGGGAGGGCGATCCCCGGACAGTCGCCAAGTCGGTCCGGGACGCCCTGATTTCGGCCCGCGACGGGCGCGACTCCAAACCCAGGAGCATCGGGGCCCTGTTCATCGAGGAGGTCGAGACGGATCGGGCGATCCTGGACGAAATCGAAACCAATGTCGCCTCGGGGCTGGCTTTCGACCTGACCATACTGGAGGAGCTTTCGGAAGGGGGCGACGCCCGCAAGACGGAAGACAATCTGGTCAACCGCACGGCTTGGCGGACCGCCTGGTCGGGCGGAATTGACCGCATCCAATACATCTGGGCGTTGCTGGAAATCTACAAGCGCCTGAGGCCGGGCACCCCGGCCTCCCGCGACAAGGCCCAGGAATTGTTTTATGAGCGCTTCTTTGACGAGAAAAGGTACAACTTCGGTGAAATCGGCCGATTCCGCCTTAACCGCAAATTCGGGATAACGGGCGACTCCCGCATGACCCTGTCCGGCAAGGATTTTCTTAACATTTGCAACTATTTGCTGAAATTGCGGGCGGACGAGGGGAATGTCGACGATATAGATCATCTGGAAAATCGCCGCATCCGCACCATCAAGGATCTGGTTATGGCCGAGCTTCGCTCCGCCATGATCAAGCTCCGCCGCAGCACCAGGGAGCAAATGGTCATAAAATCGGCCGGCAACGAACAGGCCATCCTTGACGACGTTTTTGGCTACGAGGTGGTTAATCCCGGCGACACCGATTTGGGGAAAGGCGACATTCTGGTCGAAGCCGGCCACAAGGCGGCGATCAAAACCCACGGGCTTAACGCCTTCGAGGACAGGCGGCGCAAGCTTAAACTGTTGGCGGCGGCCAAACCGGATCCGCAATTCCGCATTCCGGTGGGAAAGATTCTTACCGAGGCCGAGGTGTTTGCCCTTCGCAAGGAGAATACCAAGGCCGAATTCCTGGAACTGCCCGCCAAGAATTGGCTGGTTGTGGATCCCCAGGAGACCGAATTGATGGAAGGCGACATCATTTCCGATGATGATTGCCAGGCGGCGCTGCTCAAGTACGGCCAGGGAGGCTTCGCCGCCCTTAACCTTGATTTGAAAAAGGGCGATGGGGTCGATGGCGGCCTTTACCGGACCTACCAGGAGAAATACGGCCCCATTCCCGGCATGGTCCTGCAAAATTTGATTCGCCCCCATCAGCTTATCAACATTGCCACCTTCACTTCGGCCATTGATTATTTTTTCGCCCGGGGCGAATTGTCCCAGGTGGTGGATCAGTCGAATCCCCTCTCGCAATTGGTGCATGAACGCCGCCTTTCGGCCTTGGGACCCGGGGGTTTGAACCGCAAGCGGGCCGGGTTCGAGGTGCGCGACGTTCATACCTCGCACTATGGCCGGATTTGTCCGGTGGAGACGCCGGAAGGAACCAATATCGGCCTGATTGTTTCCCTGGCCAACTATGCGGCGGTGAACGACCTTGGTTTTCTCATCACCCCCTATTTTCGGATAAGGGGCGGGGCCGTCACCAACGAGGTGGTGTGGCTCAGGGCGGACGAGGAGGCCGATCACTACATCGCCCAGGCGGATATCGCGGTCGACCGGAACGACGGGAGGATTCTGGTTGAACGCCCCATGTGCCGGCACAACGAGGATTTCATGCAGTGCAACCGGGAACAGTTGACCCTGATTGACGTCAGTCCCAAGCAGCTGGTGGGCATTTCGGCCTCGCTCATACCTTTTCTCGAGCATGACGACGCCAACCGCGCCCTCATGGGATCGAACATGCAACGCCAGGCCGTTCCCCTGGTCAGGCCGGACATTCCGCTGGTGGGGACCGGCATGGAGAGGGACGTGGTCCGGCATTCCGGCATGGTGGCAAGGGCCCGCGAGGATGGCGAGGTGCTCTACGCCGATTCGTTGCGTATCGTCGTGAGTTCGCGGGAGCTCACCTCGGGACGGCGGGTATACCGCTTGCACAAAAACAAGGGGCTTAACGACGGGACCACCCTGAACCAGACTCCCCTGGTTCGGGCCGGCGATCGGGTAAGGAAGGGGGATCCCCTCACCGAGGGCGCCGCCACCAAGGGAGGCGAATTGGCGCTGGGCAAGAACACCATGGTGGCCTTCCTTTCCTTCGAGGGCTGCAATTTCGAGGACGCGATTCTTTGTTCCGAAAAATTGATTCGCGACGACGCCTTCACTTCGGTGCACATCGAGGAATTCGTCGCCAAGGTGCGCGAAACCAAGGTCGGGTCCGAGGAAATTACCCGCGACATTCCCGGGGTTTCCGAAGCGGCGCTCGCCAATCTTGATGAAACCGGGCTTATCCGCATTGGAACCAAGGTGGAACCGGGCGACATTCTGGTCGGCAAGATCGCTCCCAAGGCCAAGGCCGAATTCTCTTCCGAGGAAAAGCTGCTCCGGGCCATTTTCGGCCGGGCCGGCGAGGATGTCAAGAACGATTCCCTCACGGTTCCCCCCGGCACCGAGGGCTACGTCATAAACGTGAAGCGCTTCTCCCGCCGCGGGCTGGGCGCCATGTCGGCGGATTCGGATCCCGAGGCCGGATTGGATCGGGCCCTGGAGGCTTTGGGGGAAATGGGCGGGGCGGTTGAACCCACCTTCCCGGCGGCCGCCCTGGGGGAGGAATCCATAGGACCCAGGAGCAGGCGGGGTGAAAATAGGCTGAGCCAGGAATTGGTGGTGAAGGTCGCGATAAAAAAGTTGGAAACCGTTACCCGGGATAAAATCATTGACGAGATAAATCTTAAATTTCGACGCTTGAACGAGGTTTTGGGCGGCCCGCCGATCAACCGGAAAACCGGCAAGGTGTTGAAAATACCCCGGCAAGCCGATTTCGAGCGGATGCTGGAATTGCAGGAGCAATGCCAATTCGGCGATCTTGACGCCCCCGCCGATCTCCGGGAGCGGATCAAGTCCATTTGCCTGGAACATGATCGGCGAATCCGGTTTCTGAAAGCCCGTTGCGAAGTCGAGGTCGGCCGCCTCCGGCGCGGAGACGACCTTGGTTCCGGAGTTTTGGAACTGGTCAAGGTTTATGTCGCGGTCAAGCGCAAGCTTTCCCTGGGCGACAAGATGGCGGGCAGGCACGGCAACAAGGGCGTGGTCGCGAGAATCCTCCCCGAGGAGGACATGCCGTTTCTTGAGGACGGCACCCCGGTGGAAATGGTTCTTAATCCCTTGGGCGTTCCGTCCCGCATGAATGTTGGGCAAATTTTGGAAACCCACTTGGGCTGGTCCGGACAAAAGTCGGGATTCCGGGCCATAACCCCGGTGTTTAACGGAGCCACCGAGGAGGATATTCAGAGAGCCCTGGAGGAAGCCGGCTTGCCGCGGGACGGGAAGGCGATTCTTTACGACGGACGAACCGGAGAGCCATTCCACGAGCCGGTTACGGTCGGCAACATGTACATGATCAAATTGCATCACTTGGTGGCGGAAAAAATCCATGCCCGGGCCACCGGTCCCTACAGCCTGATTACCCAGCAACCGCTGGGCGGAAAGGCCAGAAACGGGGGGCAGCGCTTCGGGGAAATGGAGGTTTGGGCGCTGGAGGCCTATGGCGCGGCCAACATCCTCCAGGAATTGCTCACCTACAAGTCGGATGACGTGGATGGCAGGACCAAGATTTATGAGGCGATGGTAAAGGGGGAAAGCACGGTCGAACCCGGCATGCCGGTCTCTTTCGACGTGCTCTGCAACGAAATCAGGGGCATAGGGCTGAACATAAAACTGGAGCGGCAGCCGGTGGGCTAGCGGTTTGAAAAGTCCGCGATCTCCAAGGGAGGGTATGCCATGGAAGAATCGACCGATCGGGAGGCGGGAAATCCCGGTTTTTGCCCCGGGAAGGATGTCGTCAAGCGCTTCCTCGGCTTTGATCGGCTGTTTTTCCCGGAGTTGGTCCGCCCGGCTTTCGCGGTCATTTGCGCTTTTATTGTCCTGCTTTCCGGGATGGGCGTCCTATACGGATTGCTGTTGCTCCTGTTCGGCCCGTTCGGCTTGTATTTGGAATGGCCGAGGATTTTTGGATTGCTGGCGATCCCGTTGTCGCTGGCGGCCGGCTTAACCGCCCTAATCCTGGCCAGAATCTGGTTCGAGGCGTTGGCGCTCGGGTTCAGGATCAACGAGAACCTGGAGATCATCAGGGACAAGCGAGGATGACAATATGCCGGAAATGAACTACGAGCGCATCAACGACTACGGTTCCATCACCATTTCCCTGGCTAGCCCGAACGATATACGTTCCTGGTCCTACGGCGAGGTCAAGACGCCGGAGACCATCAATTACCGTACCTACCGTTCGGAAAAGGACGGCTTGTTCTGCGAGCGCATTTTCGGTCCGGAAAGGGATTGGGAATGTTCCTGCGGAAAATTCAAGGGCATCAAATACAAGGATATAATCTGCGACCGGTGCGGCGTCAAGATCACCCATTCCAAGGTGCGTCGCACCCGCATGGGACATATAAACCTGTCGGTTCCGGTGGTTCACATCTGGTTTTTCCGGGCCATGCCCTCCCGCCTGGGCATTCTGCTCGGAATCAAGTCCACCGCGCTCCAGCAGATAATTTATTTTCAGCGCTATGTCGTCACCGATCCGGGCGACACCCCCTTGAAGACGGCCGAGGTCCTTTCCGAGGACGGTTACCGCGAGGCGCGGGACAAGTATGGTTCGTCATTCAAGGCCATGATGGGCGCCGAGTCGGTTCGCGAATTGATCAAGGGCTTGGATCTTGCCGCCCTGGAGCGGGAGCTTAAGGAGCAATTGGCCGCCTGCACCCAGAAGCTTAAGACCGAAACCCTGGTCAAGCGCCTTCGGCTTATCCAGGCGTTGATTTCCGGGAAAAATGATCCGGCCTGGATGGTGATGGACGTGATTCCGGTCATCCCGCCGGATTTGCGTCCCCTGGTGCCGCTGGAGAGCGGCAATTTCGCCACCTCCGATTTGAATGATTTGTACCGGCGGGTGATATACCGCAACAACCGCCTGTCCAAGCTTCTGGATCTCAACGCCCCCTCGGTCATCGTCAGGAACGAAAAACGCATGCTCCAGCAGGCGGTGGACGCCCTTTTCGACAACAGCCGGTGCAAGCGGCCGGTGCAAGGGGCCGGCAATCGTCCCCTGAAATCCCTTACCGACATGATCAAGGGCAAGCAGGGGCGTTTTCGCGCCAATCTTCTTGGCAAGCGGGTGGATTATTCGGCCCGCTCGGTCATCATCGTCGGGCCTGAATTGCGCCTGGATCAGGTGGGCCTCCCCAAAAAAATCGCCCTGGAGCTTTTCCAGCCCTTCATCATCCGCAAGCTCAAGGAAAAGGGTTTGGCCGACACCATCAAGTCCGCCAAGACCATGCTGGAAAGGAAGGACGAGGAAATCTGGGATGTCCTGGAGGAGGTTATCGAAGGCCATCCCGTGATGCTGAACCGCGCCCCCACCCTGCACCGCATGGGCATCCAGGCCTTTTACCCGGTGCTGGTCGAGGGCGAGGCCATCCGCATCCATCCGCTGGTTTGCTCCGGCTTCAACGCCGATTTCGACGGCGATCAAATGGCGGTTCATCTGCCCCTGACCGTGGAATCCCAGGTCGAGGCTTCCCTATTGATGATTTCCACCGCCAACATTTTCTCGCCCGCCCACGGCAATCCCATAATCACCGCCGATTTGGACATAGTTCTGGGATGCTATTACCTCACCCTGGTGCGCCGGGGACTCAAGGGGGAGGGGATGGTGTTTCGCGACGTCGCGGACGCCATCGAGGCGTACGAGGAAAACCTGATCCATTTGGGATCGCGGATATTCGTCCGTATGCCGCCCGACTCCGAGGTGATCGTGGAGACTCCGGACGACGATTGGGTCAGGATAGAATACGCCAAGGGGGGGGACGGCAGGCCGGAAAAACGCGTCCTCGCCGCCGCCGAGGAACCGGACCGTTCGCGGAGGGCATTCCTTCCCACCTCGGTCGGCCGCATTCTGTTCCACGACATGATGCCGGCCGGCATGCCGTTTTACAATAAATTGATGAACAAGAAGGCGTTGAATTCCTGCGTTTCGGATTGCCATTTGCGCCTCGGCCGGGCCGCCACCGTGGAATTTCTCGACGGGACCAAGGAAATCGGCTTCCATTACGCCACCCTTTCCGGCCTGTCGTTCTCTACCTACGATCTCTGCAAACCTCCGAAAAAGGTGGATATAATCAAGGAAGCCGAGAACAAGGTACTGATAATCGAGGAATCCCACCAGGGCGGCGAGATCACCGACGGCGAGCGTTACAACCAGATAGTCGACATCTGGACGGAGGTTACCGACGCCATCAGCAACAATCTTCTGGAAGAATTGAAAAGCCACAATTCCCGCGACGGACGGGCCTATCTTAACCCCATTTGGGCGATGTATCATTCCGGCGCCAGGGGTTCGTCCACCCAAATCCGCCAGTTGGCCGGCATTCGCGGCTTGATGACCAAACCCAACGGCCGGATAATCGAAACCCCCATCCGGGCCAATTTCCGCGAGGGCCTCCGCGGCCTGGAATATTTTTCCTCGACCCACGGCGCCCGGAAGGGACTGGCCGACACCGCCCTGAAGACGGCCGATTCGGGCTATCTGACCAGGAAACTGGTCGAAGTGGCCCAGGACGCCACCATCGGCATGATTGATTGCGGAACGGTCAACGGAATGGCCAAGGGCGCGGTGATATCGGGCGAGTTCGAGGAGGTGAGCCTGGCCGACAATATATTCGGCCGGGTGGCCTGCGACAACATAGTTGACATCATGACCGGGGAACTGGTGGCGGCCAGGGGCCAACTGATTGATCGCCGGGCCGCCCGCCGGATACAGGAACTGGATCTCGGCAAGATCAGGGTCCGCAGTCCGTTGACCTGCGAGTCGACCCACGGGATTTGCGCCAAATGCTACGGCATGGATTTGTCGACCGGCAAGCTGGTGGAGCCGGGTACGGCGGTGGGGGTCATCGCCGCCCAATCCATCGGCGAACCCGGCACCCAGTTGACCATGCGGACTTTCCACATAGGCGGCATCGCCAAGCACGCGGTGCACGAATCCGAACTGCGGGCCGACGTCGGCGGCCACGTCAAATTCGTCAACCTCAAGGTGGTCGAATCGGCGCGCCGGGACGAAAGCAACCGGGAAGTCCGCGTTCTGGTGGTGTTGAACCGTAACGGCTCCCTGGTCATATGCGATGATCGGGGGCGCGAAATCGGCGAGTCGTTCGACATTCAGGTGGGGGCCATTCTGAAGGTCGGGGAGGGGGAGGTGGTCAAACCCCGCCAGTCGCTGGCCGTCTGGGACGCCTACAACACCCCCCTGCTCTCCGAAACCTCGGGGTATGTGCGTTTCGAGGATATCGTGGATGGCGTCACCATGCGGGTCGAAAGGGACGCCTCCGGTTACGACCGCAAGGTTATCCTTGAGCACAAGGGGGATCTCCAGCCCCAGATCATCATTCTCGGGGAAAATCGGGTCAGCATTCCGGCCAAATATTCGGTGCCGGAAAAAGCCCATATCCGGGTAAACGAGGGCGATTTCGTCGAGGCGGGCACCGAATTGGCGAGAACCCCCCGGGAAATCGGCACCACCCAGGATATCACCGGCGGTTTGCCCCGGGTCACCGAATTGTTCGAAGCCAGAAAGCCGAAGGATCCCGCCGTCATGTCCGAGATTGACGGAGTGGTGGAACTGGGAGAACGCCGGCGCGGCAAACGCCAGATTCTGGTCAAGTCCGAATCCGGACAAACCATTGAGCATCTGGTGCCCCAAGGCAAGCACATCCGGGTTCATACCGGCGACCAGGTCAAATCCGGCGAACCCCTGGTCGAGGGCCCCCTGGTTCCGCACGACATTCTGGCCATTTCCGGCGAGGAGGCGTTGCAGGCCTATCTTCTCCTGGAAATACAGAAGGTCTACCGGGCGCAGAACGTGCGCATCAACGACAAGCACATTGAAATCATCATCCGCCAGATGATGAACAAGGTGAAAATCGAGGATCCGGGCGATACCCCGCTTCTTCTTACCGACGCCGTGTCCAAGACCCTGATCAACAAGGTCAACCATGACGTGACCGCCAAGGGCGGCCGTCCGGCCCAATTCGTGGGGGTGTTGCAGGGAGTCGCCCGGGCCAGCCTTTCCTCGGAATCGGTGGTCGCCGCCGCCTCTTTCCAGGAGACCACGCGGGTTCTCACCGATGCGGCCATAGCGGGAAGAAGGGACAGCCTCCGCGGGCTCAAGGAGAATGTCCTGATCGGACGGATGATTCCGGCCGGCACCGGTTTTCCCCAATTGCGCAAATCCAATATCCGCACCCAGCCGCTGTCCCGCGCCGAAGGGGCGGCGGCGCCGCCGGAGGAGGAAATCGGCCTGAACACGGAAAATTCCGCCGGCCTTTGAGGACGGCGCCCCCGGGAACGCGGATGCCCCGATTCGCCGGGAGGGGTTTTCCGGGGGCGGCGGTTCGGAAGGCCGGGGTTTTAGAGCGTGTTGTTAAATGCCGAATCGTTCGGGTTAGACAAGGAAAAAGTCGCCGGCGGGATGATTTTTGGCCGGCGGTCAGGGGTAAAAATCATCCGGGAAGCGGCTTTTGACGCGGTATAACCCGACGAGACGGCATTTAACAACACGCTCTTAGACGCGGGGCGTTGACATGCTTTCCAGTTTGCGGGAGAAAACAAGGGAATCGGCGATATCCGTAATCCCGATTTTACTGATAGTGGTCCTACTGGACCTGGCCCTGCTCCGGCTTCCCTGGGAAGAACTGGCGCGCTTCCTAATCGGCGGCGTCCTTATCATTCTCGGGTTGAGCGTCTTCCTGACGGGGGCCGAACTCGGCATGGTCGCCTTTGGCGAGAAGGTGGGCGGCGCCCTGACCCGGAGGCGCAATATAATCCTTATCCTCGCCGCCTCCTTTGTCGTGGGGTTTGCCATCACCATAGCCGAGCCCGACGTACAGGTTTTGGCCTCCCAGATCGCCAATCTCGATTCGAATGTCGACCGCGATCTTATCCTGCTCATGATTGCGATCGGAGTGGGGTTTTTCCTCATGGTCGCCATGGTCAGGGTGATTATGCAGTTTTCCCTGCGCCTGTTGCTGATCGGCTTTTATCTCCTGCTTTTCCTGATCTGCGCCTTCGTCGATCCCGGTTACGTGGGAGTGGCTTTTGATTCCGGAGGCGCCACCACCGGTCCCATAACCGTCCCCTTCATCATGGCCATGGGTTTGGGGGTGGCCGCCAATATCATGCGCCGCGGCGACAACGACAACAGTTTCGGCTTCATTGGCCTGGCCTCCATCGGCCCGATTATGGCGGTGGCGCTCATGGGGCTGTTTTCCGGGGTCAAGCTTGGCGCGGGAGGCCGGCCGAAATTGACCGAGGAAAACCTGGGGGTGCTGGAGAGCTTCCTCTCCCGGTTCCTCCATATCCTGGAAAATATCACCTTCGCCCTGCTGCCGGTGTTCATTCTTTTTCTGGTCTTTCAATTCACCCTGTTGCGCCTTCCCTCCGAGCAGATGAGAAGAATGCTTCTGGGTTTCTTTTACTCGTTCGCCGGACTGGTTGTCTTCATGCTGGGGGTGGAAGGGGGGTTTACGCCGGTCGGCCAGTCGCTTGGCGTCGGCCTGGGCGCCTTGGCCGACGGTTGGCTTCTTATTCCGGTCGGTTTGCTGCTGGGGGCGGTGGTGGTGTGCGCCGAGCCGGCGGTTTGGGTCCTGACCGAGCAGGTGGAAAAGGTTTCCGGCGGCTATCTCAAGCGCAGGTACCTGTTGTTCGCCCTGTCGCTGAGCATTTCCCTCGCCGTGGCCTTGGGGATGATCCGGGTGGTGACCGGTATCGGCATTTGGTGGATGTTGATCCCGGGGTATCTATTGGCCCTTGGCTTGACCGGCTTCTCTCCCCGGCTTTTCACCGCCATCGCCTTTGATTCGGGGGGGGTGGCCTCCGGGCCGATGTCCACCACCTTTGTTCTGGCCTTGACCGTTGGCGCTTCGGTGGCCAGGGGGGGCAATCCGGTGACCGACGCCTTCGGGATGGTGGCCATGATTGCCATGGCGCCGCTGGTCACCATCCAGGTATTCGGGATAATCGTCGCGACGATTGAAAAAAAGCAGAATCGGCGGCGGCGGACCAGGATTATGAAGCCCGGCGCCAAAGCTATCGAAAGGCGATAAGGCGTGGACACGCGGATATTCGGCGACCGCCCCGGGAAAATCCTCGTCTGTTTTGTCGGGAGGCGGCAGGGGGACGAGGTGGTGGCCGCGGCCAAGGCGGCCGGCGCCCGGGGGGGGACCATCGCCCTTGGCAGGTCGCTGGGCGACAACCCCATTCTCCGAGCTCTCGCCTTGTCGGACATCCATCAGGACGCGGTGTTCATAGTCCTGGGGGAGAAGGTCGACGAAATCAGGCGGGCCGTGGCCGAGGCGGCGAAATCGGGCCGGATTGGCGGCAGCGCCCTGCTTCTTGACGTACCCGGTTTTTTCACCCGGCTCGAAGCCGCGGAAAAACCGGCCCCCGATTTGCGGCCGAGGAGCGGAAAAATGGAATCCAGCCATATTCTTATCACCGTGATAGTCAATTCCGGATTCGGCGAGGACGCCATGGCCGCGGCCCGAAAGGCCGGGGCGGCCGGGGGCACCCTTTTGAACGCCCGCGGAACCGGCACCGAGGAGGACGTGAGTTTCTTCGGCATAACCCTGGTTCCAGAAAAGGAGATGCTCTTCGTGGTGGCTGAACGTGGCCTGGCGCCCGCCATTCTCAAGGCAATCCAGACCCTGCCGGCCCTGGCGGAGCCGGGCGGCGGCATAATATTCACCATGAATGTGGAAGAATTCGCCATCCTGGGTAAAAAATAGGCGATTGCCGATTTCGGGAGAGTTTTTTCCTATGCGAATCGCGGCCCTGATTCCGGCTTACCGCGAGGAAAAATCCGTTGCCGGCGTGGTGCGGGAAACCCGAAAATATCTTTCCGACGTCCTGGTGATCGACGACGGCTCGGATGACGGAACCGGGGCCGAGGCCGTTCGAGCGGGCGCCAGGATCCTGAAAAATCCGGTCAACGTGGGGAAGGGAGCTTCGCTGATCGCCGGCCTGGACCGGTTGTTCGGCGAGGGATTCGAGGCCGTGGTTTGCCTCGACGCCGACGGCCAGCATTTGCCGGCCGAGATTCCCCGTTTCCTGGCGGCGGCGGAGACGGCGGATCTGATTATCGGCAACCGGATGCTGGATACCCGCGGCATGCCCTGGATCCGTCTGTGGACCAACCGCGTCACCAGTTGGCTGATCAGCGGGCTGGCCGGCAAAACGGTCCCCGATGTTCAGTGCGGTTTTCGCTTGTTGCGGCGCGAAGCTTGGCGACAGGCTGCCATTAAGGGCCGAAGGTATGATTTCGAGGCCGAAATGGTGGTGGTCATGGGGCGCAAGGGATTAGGCATCGGCCAAGTTCCGGTTTCGACCATTTATGGCGGCGAGTCCAGTTCCATCCGGCCATTGCCCGACACCTTGAGATTTTTCCGTTTAATCTGGAGATTGTGGCGGAATAAGGGCGGGTGAGTGGAATTTGTCGACGAGACCGGGATAACGGTGCGTTCGGGCCGGGGCGGCGATGGGATTGTGGCTTTCCGCCGCTTGCGGAACATTCCCCTGGGGGGGCCGACCGGCGGCGACGGAGGGGACGGCGGTTCGGTGGTTTTCCTGGCGGATCGCAACACCGACACTCTTTTGCCGCTGGCCAGGAGCCAACGCTATCGGGCTTCGTCCGGAGAGCCGGGCAAGGGCAACCGGCGCCGGGGCGCCTCGGCCCGGGATGTTGTCGTTCGAGTTCCGGTCGGAACCGTTTTTCACGAAAACGGCGAGGTTGTGGCGGATCTCGGCCGCGACGGCGAGGCTTGGATCGCTGTCCGGGGTGGAATCGGCGGCAAGGGAAACGCCTCCTTCGCCTCTCCGGCCAATCGTTCCCCCAGGGAATTCACCTATGGCGGCGAAGGGGACGAAAGACGTCTGCGCCTGGAGTTGAAGCTTATCGCCGACGTCGGCCTCGTCGGCCTGCCGAACGCGGGAAAAAGCACCCTGCTTTCCCGCCTTTCCGCGGCCAGGCCCAGGATAGCCGATTATCCCTTCACCACCCTCCAACCCCAGCTGGGCATAGTTTCGGACGGTTTCGGGCGCGAATTGATTATGGCCGACATTCCGGGCATTATCGAAGGCGCGGCCGCCGGGGCCGGCCTGGGCCTCAAGTTCCTCCGCCATGTCGAGCGCTGCGCTTTTCTCCTTCACCTGGTTGAAATGCTCCCCCTGGATGGCGGCGATCCCGTCGGCAATTATCTCGCGATCAACCGGGAATTGGCCAGCTACTCCCCCGCGCTGGCGGCCAAGCCGCGGTTGGTGGCCGCCAGCAAGATGGATATCGCCGGATCCGAATCGGCCCGGCGGGAATTCGCGATCGCCGTCGGCCGCCCGGTTTTCGGCTTGTCGGCCGTAACCGGCGCCGGCCGGAGGGAGTTGCTCGCGGCCATGTTCGCCCTCAGGAAGGAAGTTCGCGAGGGGACGGCGGAGGGGGTGGAAGCGGAGGGAGGCGTTCCGTGAACATGTTGCGGGAGTTCTGCAACTATTTCATTTCGGTCATGCTCGGACGCCGCGATTCGCTATCCTCCTTTCTGGAACCTCTGACCATGGGGGAAAAATATCTGCACTGGGGCATGGAATCCAAGGATATCCGGGATTTTCGGGCGGCAATGGATTACCTCCATCTCTGCTATGACCGCGACGCCCCCATGGCGACCCTGCTTATTCGCAAGTACAATTGCATTTCCGACGTCTCCGGCGCCGCCGTGGAAACGCTTCTGCAAAAGCACCAACGGGTCATTGAAGCCGCGGTGAAGACCGAGAGCCGGTATCGGGAGGAACTTGGGACAATCACCAAAAAAATCGAGGATTTGAAAATTTACATCCGGAAGCTGAGGGATGAAGGCAGCCTCATCAAGGCCAGGAACGAGGAATCCCACTTGCGGGAACTGGAGGATAACGGCGGGAGCCTGCGGGAAAAGCTCGAAAGCGGCGAGGGGAGAACGGATATTTTCGACAGCTACGATGAAATCACCTCCGATGCGATTCGTTTTTTCCGCGAGCTGGATCATGCCTCCACCGTGGTGTTGGCCAACGTTATGCTAGGGCCGCAAAAATCGGAATCCATCGCTTCGCATTTGCGATCGCGGCTGGATTTTCTCCGGGAACGCCTGGAAAAGGCCGATCCGATCCGGGATCGGGCGTCCGAACCCGGAAATAATTCCGCTCCCGCCAGGATGGCGGGAGTGAAAAAGGCCGGCGGATGAGGATTATCTCCGGAACGGCCAGGGGCGTCGGGCTGGAGGTGGCGAAAGGCTCTTCCAGCCGGCCTTTTCTGGAGATGGCCAGGGGCGGGATTTTCAATTCGCTGGGCGGGCTGGTGATTGGGGCGAGAGTGCTCGATCTTTATGCCGGATCCGGTTCCCTCGGACTGGAAGCCCTGTCCCGAGGCGCGGATGCCTGCCTCTTCGTCGAGCGGGATCCGCTTGCCTTTGCCGCTCTGCTCAGAAACATCGGCAGGTGCCGAATGGGGCGAATCGCCAGGGCCGAATGCGCCGAGGCGGGCTTTTTTTTGCGCGGAGCCGTCGGCGCCTACGGCCTGATCTTCGTCGATCCCCCTTTTTCGATTTGCCGGGAATGGACGGGAGGGGGGGGAAGCGGCGATAT
>JAISYL010000013.1 GCA_031269935.1 Planctomycetota bacterium | reverse complement strand
CTGCGGGAGTTCCAGCGATTCTGGCGGGAGAACGCCGATATCTGGGTGAAGCGTTACGAGTACCGGGAGGCGGCGCCGCATCTCATCCTCCAGGCCTTTCTCCAGCGGGTGGTGAACGGCGGGGCGATGATTCTACGGGAGATGGCGACCGGCCGCGGGCGGGTGGATCTGGGCGTCCTCCACGCCGGCCGGAAATACATGATGGAGTTGAAGCTGGCCGGCCGCGAGCCGCTGGAGGAAAGCCTGAGGCAGACGGCCGGGTACATGGATACCCAAGGGGCGCGGGAGGCATGGCTCGTCGTCTTCGACCGCAACCCGAAGAAGTCCTGGGAAGAAAAGATATTTTGGAAAGACAATGCCCTGCCGGACGGCAAGCGCGTCCATATCGTCGGCTGCTGAGAGCCAATCCCCCATTTTGGCGGCGGCGGGCGGATTCCCGGCCGGGGAATCGGCGGACGGTTAGGGCTCGTCTAAAAATAACTTAGAGGCTGTTGTTAAATACCGGATCGTCCGGGTTAGACAAGGAAAAAGGCGCTGGCAGGATGATTTTTGGCCGGAGGTCAAGGGCAAAAAACATCCGGGAAGCGGCTTTTGACGCCGTATAACCCGGACGATCCGGTATTTAACAACACGCTCTTATACCGCGGGGCCGGACCGGGGTCAACTCCGAAAATTCCCCGGGGAAATCTCCGGGAGCGATCCTATGGGGAGGGTCGGGGCGGGGCGGCCGATTCCGGCGGGGCGAAGCCGCTTTTCCGGGCGAGCCGGGCCGCCGCCAGGCCCCCGGCCGCGAGGCAGGCCAGGAGCGGCGGCGAAAAAAGGAGCAAATCCGCGAGGGAATAGCCGGTGGCGGCGTGGAGGGAAGTCTCGCTTTCCAGCGCCCCGGCGGCCAGGCGGAGAAGCCCGTGCCCCAGGAGGCTGCCGGCGATCAGCCCCGGCAGGACGGCGATGACGCCTTCCCAGAACCGGATTAGGGCGAGATCCCCCCTTTCGGCGCCGAGAAGGCGGAGGGTTTCCATTTCCCTCTCCCGCGCCAGCCCCGACCAATACAGGGAAAGGAGGAGAATCGCCGAGCCCAGGAGGCAGGCGGCCAGGCCGACGGCCCGGAACAGCCAATCGGCCTGGCCGAGGAGGGAGAGCAGCCGCAAGATCGCCTGGGCGGGAAAAACCAGGTCGGCGTCCGGGCGGCCGGAGAATTCGGCGGCCAATTGGTAGGCTTCCACATAGCCGGCGGGCTTGACCATGACCACGGTCGCCTGGCGCCGGTCGGACCCCTCCCCGGGATCGGCCGGGATGCCGTGTGCCTCCCACACCGACTCGATGTCCACCAGGATGGCCCGGTCGTACGGCCCCCGGCAACTGGCCAGAATCCCGGTCACCCGGTAGGGCGAGTCCTCGTGTTCGTCCCCCCCGGGCGCCATTCCGTGGGCAGAAACGACGAGGTCGCCGATTTTCAGCCCCAGGTCCCGGGCCGCCCGGGCGCCAAGCACCGCCTCCCGCCCGCCGGGGGAAAAGCTTCTCCCCTCCGCGAACCCGAGCCAGGGCTCAGGGTCGCCCCGAGCCGCCTTCCAGGAGAAGATCCCGGCCTCGGTCCCGATCAGCCGATACCCCCGGTGGCTGTCGCCGAAAGCCAGGGGTACGGCGCTTTCCACCCTGGGGTCGGCCCGGAGTTCCTCAACCAGCCGGTAGGGAAGGTTCCCGGCCGGGTAATCCTGGAGAAAAACCGTGCTGATCACCATTTGCTGGGAGCCGCCCCGGCCAACCAGCAAATCGAAGGGCCGCACCGCGGCGGTCAGCCCCTCCCCGAGGCCGTGGCCGGGAAACAGCCCCACGACCGCCAAAAGCATGGCGCAAAGGGAAAACAGGACCAAAACCCCGGTTTGCCGGCGGAAATGCCGGGCGTTCCCCCAGGCGACGGCAAGGTGGCCGCTCATGCCCCGCCTCCCCCCCGCTCCCGCAAGTCGAAGCGGGCGGGGAATCTCTCCATGACCCGGGGGTCGTGGGTGGCGACCACCAGGGCGCCCGAGGTTTCCCGGGACATGGCCAGCAGCAAATCCAGGACCAGCCCGGCGTTCTCCCCGTCCAGGCTGGCGGTGGGCTCGTCCGCCAGGACCAGGTTGTGCGGATAAAGCATGGTCCTGGCCACCGCCGCCCGCTGCCGCTCGCCCCGGCTCAATTGCCCGGGCTTCCGGCCCTCGCGGCCCGACAGCCCGACCCGGGCCAGCCGCTCCCGGAGGCCGCCGGGATTGGCCGGAAGTCCCAGGAGCCAGGCCGCCGCCGCCAAGTTGTCGTAAAGGGAGAGGCCGGGGAGCAGGTCCGGCTCCTGGAAAACGAACCCCACCCGGCGGGCCCGGACCCGGGCGGGCGGGCGGCCGGCGGCCCCGGGCCAGTCCTCGCCGTCCCAGCGGATTTCCCCGGAAGTCGGCCTTTCCACCCCGCCCAGGAGGGCGAGGAGGGTGCTTTTGCCGGATCCGCTCGGGCCGGTCAGCGCCAATTGCCCGGCGTCCTTGATAACCAGCCAATCCACCTTCAGGGCGGTTATCGGGCTTCCTCCGGGCGAGGGATAGGTTTTAACGAGACGCGAAACCGTTATCATCGCCGCCTCCCGCTTCAGGGCCGCTCGTCCTCTCCGAACTCCTCGGCCCGGATGCGCACTAGGCTGACGAAGCCGGTCTCCGAATCCACCTTCGTGCCGATTTCCAGGACGCCCTCCACCCATATGGGGCGGTCGAAGGGGAGGGCGGCGGCGGGCCGGCCAAGCTCCACCGCCACGATGTCGGGCGGCCAATCGGCGTCGCTGGAGCAAAACGGGCAGACCGACATGGGGACCCGGGTGAGGATGAAGAAGGCCGCGGTCGGCTTCAGGGGCGAGGCCATGAAGCCGGCCATCCGGACCCGCCGTCCCGCCAACCGCTTCGGCTTGTCCCCGAAGCTTATTCCCAGCGAGGTCGCCCCGGCGTACATTTCGGAAAATTCCAGCCGTTCGGCGGTTTCCCGGGGCGGCCCGGGCGCCAGAAAAAACCCGCCGGCGACGACGGCCAACAATATGGCCGCCGCGTAGCCCGGGGGGATTCCCCGGGGACTGAAAAACAAGCAATTGGCCATTTCCGCGTCGCTATTCATTCGTCCCCCCCCGGGGGATGGTACCGGCTCCCGCCGCCATTTTCCCCGCCCCCCGGGGGGAAGTTTTCCCCCGGGGGGCGGGGCTCGTCCAAACGGGTTGCCGTCGTCTATTTCGGATCCGTCCCTACTCCCGGCCGTCCAGGCCAAGCGCCCGGGCCATTC
This sequence comes from Planctomycetota bacterium, assembly GCA_031269935.1. GTDB lineage: Bacteria > Planctomycetota > SZUA-567 > SZUA-567 > SZUA-567 > JAJBSZ01. The sequence goes on along the minus strand of JAISYL010000013.1, from coordinate 2,275 downwards.
CGTGGAACACCTCGGTGTTGTCCATGACTCCCCGGAAGTATTCCTCGCCCGGCCCGCCCGCGTTCAGGGGAACGCTGTCGGCGCTGTGGACCTCCTGGGTCTCGCTGTGGGGAAGGTTGCCGGGGGTGGGCTCGCCCTCGGTCTGGGGATTGGCCACCACCTGCTCCCCGGCCTTGATGGCGGGGGCGGTGGGGACCCGCTTCACATGGTAGTCGGCGTTGAAATCGGGATGGTTGGCGAAATGGACCGCCAGGGTCACCTCCGGATCGGGGTCCTCCGGAAAGCCGTCCCCGTCCCGGTCGGCGAAGGTGGGGAAAACCGAATTGGCGTAGGTGCGGACGGCGTGGCGGCCCTTCCTGCCGTCGCGCTCGTGGTAGGTGCCGGTGATGCTGGCCCCGTGCGAATGATCGGCGGTCACCAGGATCAGGGTCTCGCCGTTCCCGGCCGCGAACCTCCGGGCCACCCCCACCGCCTGGTCCAGTTCGATGGCGTCGTAAACCGAGCGCTGCCAGTCCATGGTGTGGAGCTGCTTGTCGACGCAGGCGCCCTCCACCATGAGAAAGAAGCCGTTGGGGTTGCGGGAGAGGATTTCTATCGCCTTTTCCGTCATTTCCACCAGGGTGGGCTGGTCGGTGAAGGATCCCAGGGTTTCGGGATCCTTGAACACCTCCCGGTCCAGGTAGACGTTCAGGTTGTCAAGATTGAACAGGCCAAGGATCCGGTTCCCCCCGACCTTTAGCATTTCGGCCCGGTTGCCGGCGAACTCGAACCCCTTGGCCCGGAATTCCTCCACCAGGTTCCGCTCGTCGGTCCGCTTGGAGCCGGGGGTGCTTTGGGGCAGGAAATGCCGGGAGCCCCCCCCCAGGATGACCTCGGGCATGTGGGCCGGATTCAGCATGTCCTGGGCGATGAAATTCTGCTCGGCCCGGCGGCGGGTGTGGGCGATCATCGCGGCCGGGGTGGCGTCGGTGATGTTGGAGGTGGTGACCAGGCCGACGGACATGCCCCGGGTGCGGATGCCGATTTCGGCCAGGTTCTCGACCTTGGGGTGATCCTGGGGGTTCTTGTCGCTGGATTCGTAAACGCCCATGGCGTTGACCACCGACTTGTGGCCGGTGGCGTAGGCCGAGGCGGAATTGGCCGAATCGGTCACCAGGGAATCGTACCCGGAGGTGGTCACGATCGCCACGTTGGTCAGTTTCTCCATTTCCAGGATGTCCCCGTATTTCCCTTCCCCGATGTTCCGGGAAAGGATGCGGGCCATGTCGCGGATCGGCAGCCCCATCCCGTCGCCGATGAAGAGGATGACGTTCTTCGCCCGCCGCTCCGCCTTTTCCCCGGCGACGGAATATCGCGCCCGGGCGGAGGCCGTACCCCCGCCCCTTTTCGCCGTCGCGACCGCCTCGACCAGTCCGGGCGAGTTGAAGGCCACCCCGTTTATCCGGTAGGAGGCGACCCCCCCGGCGTTCTTGAACTCGCCGGCCTTGCCGAAGAATTCCTCCGCCGGCCTCCCGTTCAGGCTTACGGAAATGGCCTCCGCCCCCCCTTCCCGGGCTTCCACCAGGAAATCGAATTTTTGCCCCGCCAGGAACTTCGCCCGGTCGATGGGCAGAATCACCGGATCGGCCGATCGCGCCCACCCGTAAACCACCGCGGCGGCCAGGAAAGCCAGTCCGCGTATCCGCCCCTTCGCCCGCGCGCATCTTGCCAAGCGCATGCCTAGTCCCTCCAGTTCGAAGAAATGAGACGCCGGCCAGTCCGGCGACAAGGGGAACCGGGAATCGGCGCCTTCCCAATCATCCCAAGCTCATTATTCCCGCCCCTTGTCGGGAAAGAATGGGGGGCGTGTTTGTTTCTTGTGGGATATGCTTGCCGCGGACTGAAATTGTGAAAACGGCGGCCCTCCGACCGAAAATCGCGATTTCAAGCCGTCGGCGGCGGATCAACAAAAAAACGGCCGGCCTATCCATTCCGCGGCGCATCCATACCGCGCGCGGTCCGGGGAATCACAACTTCGCGCCGCGAACGGCATGGTTGACAAAAAGTCGGCCGATTTCCTGAAATTTAGGCTTGACACCACACCTTTTATCGCTATGATTCGCTTCTCGCGTCACGGGGTCCTTGCCCCAAGGCGTCGGCAAAGCGGAACCAGGTATGACAACATGTATCACGAAATGAACGCAACATAAGACTTATTATCGGAACCAAGAATAACTTATTATTTTATAAGATGTTATGATTTTAATGGTTGCCGCCGGGCGGGCTTGGCGAGGAA
>JAISYL010000024.1 GCA_031269935.1 Planctomycetota bacterium | reverse complement strand
TTGCAACGTCGCAGGTTTGGGCCGGGTTGACGAAAAAACGACCCATTGAAACGAAAGCGGTTGAATCTTTAAAGGAAATCGTGATGGTGTTGTTAAGCGCGGGAGGGCGAGGAAAATGGGAAAAAGAATCATCACGGTCAGCCGCCAATTCGGCAGCGGCGGACGGGTCATAGCCAAGCGGATCGCGGAATGCCTCGGCTATCCGTATTATGACCGGGATCTGGTGAGACAAATCGCCCTGGAGGGCGGTTTGGCGGAATCGTTCGTGCTGGAAAGCGGCGAATACGCCTGTTCGTCCAGCGAGTTTCTCTTCAATCTTGAAATCAATGTCGCCTCTCCCTTTTCCAACCATCTTCCCCTTTCGGATCAACTTTACCTGGTGCAATACAAGGTCATCCGGCAAATCGCCGAGGAGGGGCCCTGCGTCATTCTCGGCCGTTGCTCGGATTATGTCCTCCGGGACAGGGATGACTGTCTGCATACATTTTTCCATGCCGATACCGCCTTCCGCATCGGGCGCATAACCAATTTGTACCGGGAAGACAAGTGCGAACCGGAAAAGCGGCTGAAAGAAACGGACCGCAAGCGGGAAACTTATTACAACCATTATACCGGCGGGAAATGGGGCGCGGCGCAAAATTACCATGTTTCCCTGGACAGCGGGGCGCTGGGAATCGAACGCTGCGCCGGGATTGTGATTGACTTGGCGAGTAACGCCTAGCGATCCGAAAAGAGGCTTAGGGCTCGTCCATAAATAACGTTTACATTGGGACGCGGCGGTTCAACGTCCGCGGGGCTTTTTCATGCCGAAGTTGTAAATGTCATTTATTTGCCCGCCCTTGCCCCGCGGCTGACACAAGGGGGAGTTATCCCCCAACTTTACCCGGCGCCGGCCGGGCCGGAAAGGCCGTTAAATGGCAAACAGCAAACGCATTCGAGAGGAGCGGCTGGGCAAATTGAACCTCCTGCGCGAAAAGGGAATCCCGCCCTATGGCGACAAGGTGAAATTGGATGGGGATTTAGCCGCCATTTGCGCCCGTTGCCCCGAATCCGCGGACGGCCGGGAGGAAAAAACTCCGCCGCTGGTAACGGCGGCCGGAAGGATATCCGCCATCAGGAATATGGGCAAGTCCTGCTGGCTGGATCTTAGGGATCGCAGCGGTAAAATCCAGGTCAACCTTATTCATAAGCGCATGCCGGAAACTTTTTCCCTGGTCAAGCTCCTGGACATCGGCGATTTTATCGCGGTTTCCGGCCAATTGCACAAGAGCCGCACCGGGGAAATCACCATTTTCGCCGATACGATGACCTTTCAGGCAAAAAACCTGGAGCCGCTTCCGGCCAAATTCAAGGGCCTGAGGGATGTGGAAATACGTTTCCGCCGGCGCTACCTGGATCTGGTGGCCAACGAGGATTCCCGCGCCCGGTTCATTCTCCGCAGCCGCATCATCTCGCATATCCGGAGTTATCTGGATCGCCGCGGATTTCTGGAAGTTGAAACGCCGATGCTCCAGCCGATTTACGGAGGGGCGGCCGCCCGCCCCTTCACCACCCGCCACCACGCCCTGGACATGGACCTATACCTGCGCATTTCGCCCGAAACCTATCTGAAACGGCTGTTGGTGGGCGGCCTGGACAGGGTTTACGAACTCAACCGGAATTTCCGCAATGAGGGAATCGACACTTCGCACAATCCGGAATTCACCATGATCGAGCTTTACCAGGCCTACGCCGATTTCACCGACATGATGGAATTATTGGAGGATCTGGTGTCCGACACGGCCAAAGTTCTGCTTGGAACCACTCGGGTAAATTTTGCCGGACAGGATATCGACGTCTCCAAACCTTGGCCACGTAAACGGATACATGACTTGATACGCGAATCCGCCGCCTGCGATCCCGGCGATGACGAATCCCTGCGATCCCGTTTGGCCGCCGCCGGAATGGCTGGGGAAAAGGTCGCGGCCCTGTCGCACGATTATTTAATAAAGGAAATCATGGATGAAGTCGTGGAGCCAAAATTGATCCAGCCAACCATTGTCACTCACCATCCGGCCAGCCTCAATCCCCTCTGCCGGCTTAATCGCCGGGATCCGTCGCTTTCGGATCGCTTCGAAGCGATTGTCGCCGGCTTTGAATTGGCCAACGCCTTCAGCGAACTTAACGATCCCCTGGAGCAAAAGGCCAGATTCGAGAAACAATTGAAACTGGATCGGGGGAGGGAGGAATCCTACGGCGACTCGGTTGACGAAGACTATGTCTCGGCCCTGGAAGTGGGAATGCCGCCGGCCGGCGGCATGGGCCTGGGCATCGACCGCCTGGTGATGCTTTTGACCGGACAGGCCAGCATCAGGGAAGTGATTCTCTTTCCCACCCTCAAGCCCAAAAGCCGGGAGGAAATCGAGACCGCGATGGAGGAATCCCTTCCGGAAGGGACGGAATAATTTTTTTTATTCTGGCGCAAAAATTTCCCGGGATTTATAGTATAGCCATCCCCTATTGCTTCAGGCGAATTGCGGAACCGGAAAAAGGATTGCCCCCATGATTCGAAAAGGCAAGGACCACAAACGCAGCCAACATGAAAACCTCCGGGGCGGCAAGGGCAAACTAGAAATGACGCATTTTTTCGAAGAGGCGGAAAGCTCCGGTACCGGACGGATTTTCGCCAGGGCGACAATTCCGCCCGGCTCGTCAATCGGCGAACACCCGCACAACGGCGAATTCGAAATCTATTACCTGCTCAAAGGCGTTGTCCAGGTGACCGACAACGGGAAACCGGGGATTCTCGAGGCCGGGGACACCATGTTGTGCAAAAACGGCGACACCCACAGCATTGAGAATAAAAGCGGCCAGGATGCGGAAATACTGTTCCTGGTGCTTTACGACAAGCGGTAAGTGCGGCGGCTCCGTCGTCCCGGCGGAAAATTTTCACCCAAACGCAACCGGGCGGCCTGCCTCGACGCCAGTAAAGCGATGGGGGGATCGCGACCCGCGATCCCCCGTTTTTCAGGCGGGCTTTGATTAAAGGCCGGGAAAGCGGCCTTTCCGCCGTGAACGGTTACCGGAAACGAAAGCGCATGTTTAAGCAGCTTTTAAAATCGCCGAACCCGGTCGTGAATCATGGCCGGCGGCTTGTCGATTCGGACCTTTTCCCGAAAAGCGGACTTTTTTTTTCACCCCCCGAATGGTTGGAGGAAATTGATTCAACCAACGCCGAACTCAAAAGACGGCTCGCCTCCGGTTATCCCCCGGAAACCGGTTTTGTACTCGCGGCTAGACGGCAAAAGCGGGGGCGGGGAAGATTGGGAAACAAATGGCTGACCGTGGACAACCGGGATCTTGCCTTCTCTTTCCTTTGGGAGGTAGGCGCCGATTTTGAAACCGTCGGGACCCTGCCCATGGCCTGCGCGCTCGGCATTTGCGATTTTCTCGCCTCCCCCGGCCTGGAAATCGCCGCCCGCTGCCGCTGGCCCAACGATGTGATGACGGAAAAGGGCAAACTCGCCGGCATCCTGACCGAAGCTTTCCGGACGGAAAGCCGGATCGGGTTGATTGTGGGCATCGGCTTGAACGCGGCGGAATCCGCCAAAAGAGACCGGCGGATCCGGGAGGCGGCGGCCATTGGCGACTTCGTCGACGATTGTCCCGGCCAGGAAGAAATCCTGGCCAAGTTGCTTCCCTTCCTGGCCGGACGGCTTTCAATTTGGACCCGAAAGGGATTTTCCGCCCTTAAACCCGATCTTGAGTCCCGACTGGGGAATGTCGGATTGCCGGTACGGGTCAGGAACGCCGGCGGCGTCATGACCGGGCGAATCTCCGGGCTGGGGGATCGAGGCGAATTGTTGCTTGATTCGGAATCCGGAACAACCGTCGCCACAAGTTTGGCCGCCATCGACTGGATCGAAGCCTAGCGAAAGGATAAATCTTGTCCGGCAAAGAAAAATTCGTCAAATTCCAGGCTGAAATCCCGATTGGCTTTATGGACGCCTTGGTCTTGCTGGTCAGGGCCATGGGCGGCATTGTTTTCAAGAATGCCTGCGCCGCCCCGCATTTCAAGCCGGCGGCAAGGCAAAAAGCGGGCGGCTATCACAAGGAGGTTGGAGACGTCCTTAGGGAATATCGGGAAAAATTGGGAGTGTCCCAAAGCGAATTGTCCCGGCGAACAGGCATTCCCCAAGCCCGCATATCCCACTACGAGCGCAGTGATTATCGAATGTCCCCGGCAATCGCCAAAGTCCTCGCCAAAGCCTTGAAAACCAATCCCGAAGCCCTTTTGCCAAATCATGGGAATATTCCCGCGGGAAAGTTCGCCGGAATATCCAAAGCGAAACCGGGGATGAAAATCCGGTAAGGGCTCGCCGCCGACATCCCGGCGGTTTTATCCGAACGCGAGAGCATTGCGGGGATTTCGCGGGTAAAAGCGAGGAGGCACGAACATGAAACCGCGCACTCTTGACAAATACCTGGATCTCGGCGGCAGGACGGCGCTAATCACCGGCGGCGCCCGGGGTATCGGCTTTGAAAGCGCCAGACTTATTGGCGAAGCCGGGGCCGGAGTTTTCATCGCCGACATCAATTTCGCCGCCTGTGAAAAAAGCGCCGCCCGCTTGCGCGAGGACGGCTTGGATGTGGAAGCCCTGCCGGTGGATGTCGCTGCCGAAGCCTCTATCCAGGCCATGGCGGACAGGGCCGGACGGAAGACCGGAAAAATCGATATCCTGGTCAACAACGCCGGCATTCTTAGCCCGGCCAGGATCCCCGACCTGACGGTGGAGGAGTGGGATCGGATGCTGGACGTGGATCTCCGCAGCGCCCATCTTTGTTCCCAGAAGGTTTTGCCCTACATGATTAAAGCCGGAAGCGGGCGCATGGTTTTCCTGTCCTCCCAGGCCGGGCAAATGGGAGGCTTCCTGGCCGGAGTGCATTACAGCGCGGCCAAGGGGGGCGTTCTCGCCCTGATGAAATCCTACGCCAAATACGGCGCCGCCTTCAACATCACCTGCAATTGCGTATCCCCGGGATTCCTGCTCACCGACATGACCCGGGATCGCGACAACGACGCCTCCATAATCCCCTTGAAGCGGCTGGGGTCCGCCCTGGACGCGGCCCAGTCGGTGTTTTTCCTCTGCACCGGCCTGGCCGGCTACATTACCGGGGCTAGCATCGACGTCAACGGCGGCTACTATATGCGCGCCTGAGGCCGCCCGGTTGGGCAAGGCGCGAACGGGATTCAATTCTGCCCATAATAGGCGTTGGGGCCGTGTTTGCGCAGGTAATGTTTGTCGACGATGTAGCCGGGAATCGCCTTTGAATCCGGCCGCAATTCCCGGGTGAGAAACGCCATTTTGGCCACCGATTCCAAAATCAACGCGTTTTCCGCCGCCTTCGCCGCATTCTTCCCCCAGGCGAACGGACCGTGATGCGAAAGCAGGGCGCCGGGATACTCCAACGGCTTGAGATTTTTCTCCCGGTAGTGTTCGATTATCGATTTTCCCGCATTGCCCTCGTATCCCGAATCAACCTCATCCTCGGTCAGCGCCCGAACGCAGGGGATGCCGCCCGGACAAAAATCGGCATGCGTCGTTCCATAGCAGGGTATCGAACTGGCGGCTTGCGCGAACGCCGTTCCGTAGATCGAATGGGTGTGGACCACTCCCCCAATCCCGGACCAGGCGCGGTACAATTCCAAATGCGTGGGCAGGTCGGAACTTGGCCGCAATGAACCCTCGACGATGTTCCCGTCCAAATCGACCACCACAAGGTTTTCGGGGGTCAGGGCGGCGTAGGAAACGCCGGACGGTTTGATTGCGACCAACCCCAGGTCATGATCGATCCCGCTGGCGTTGCCCCAGGTGAGGACGACCAGGCCGGCATCCGCCAGGGCCAGGTTAGCCCTGAAAACCTCCTCGCGAAGCTCCCGCGTTCGCATGCGTTTCTCCAGTCATAATCATGAAGGGCGGCGCTTTCGTCCCGCAACGCCCAAGCTTGGCATTGACGAGGAAGTCCGTGGATTCGGCGTCATCCGCCGGCGATTCCGCCCTCTCCCCGCCCGCTCCGCCGGAACAGTTCAAACAAGTTTTCGCCCGGGTAGGGTATGCTCTCCGGAAGGGGAACGCCGATGTCGTCGACTCCCAGAAGCCTCACCGCCTCGAAAAGGATTTTGCCGGCCTTGTCGAAAGCCACGGCGCCGTGGTGCGGATACCCCTTGCCGACCAGAACATGCCTATAGAAGCGGGCAAAACCGGGAATGGCGAAAATGCCGGTGCCGCCGAACGTCCGGGGGTCGACATCAAGGATGTCGCCTTCGGCGATGTAGCTGGAAAGATTCCCGGCGGGATTGGCCTGGAGCCTGAAAAAGGTGGTGGGGCCGGGTTTCAGCCGCCCTTCGATGGTTCCGCGGGTGATGTCCGGCGTGCCGCCGTTTTCAAGGCCGCGGTTCATGATGAGTTGATACTTCATTTCGCAGCCGTCAAGGCACTCGACGCAGGTGTTGCCGCAGTGGAACCCCATGAAAAGGTCGTGTTTTTCGGCGCCGCGCAGCGAAACCCCGGGCGGCAAAACGTCGTCGGGGACCGAATTGTTTATGTCCAGCAGCGTCGCCGGCTTTCGCGTGGCGCAGATGATCATGAATTCCGACAGGGCGCCATACATGTCAACTTCGCAGGCGACGGGTATCCCCCTGCCGGTCAGCCTCGAATTGACGTAACAGGGGACGAAGCCGAAGGCCGTTTCGAACGAAGGCCAACATTTGTCGGCGAAGGCGGCGTACTTGCGCGCGCCAAGATTGTCTTCCCTGAATTTTTCCAGCGCGATTTCGAATTGGGCGAGCTTGGGGAGAAGATCCGGATAGGGAATGGAGCCGCATTTCCCCAGTTCCCTTTTCATGTCCTCGACAACGGATTCGATTCTTTTCGTCTCCCCCGCCGCGTCCCGGTAGCGCAGGAGCAGGTCGAGTTCGCTGTTCTCCATCACTTCGACCCCGAGATCATAGAACGGCTTCAGGGGCGCGTTGCAGGCGAGAAAATCGTACGGGCGGGGGCCGAAGGAGAAAAGCTTGAGGTCGCGCACCCCGATCACCACCCGGGCGATATCGACGAAATCGGCCGCCATCTCCGCGATACGTTCCGGCAGCGCGACGGGGTATTGAGGGATGTAGGAACGCAGGCCGCGCAATTTTTGATTGTAGGAATTGTTCAGAAGGCCGCAAAGCGCGTCGCCGCGATCCGAAACCAGCACCTTGCCGTCCTCTTCGGCCGCCGCCGCCGCCATGACGGGCCCCGCGAATTTCTCCATCACCATCGTGGCGGGACCCTCGGGGCCGAAATTGCCCAGATACACCAGAAGGGCGTTCGCCCCCGCGGATTCGAGATCCTTGAGCGCTTCGAGGCCGTCCCGATCATTCTCCACGACCACGGGGCAGACATGATGCGAAACCCCGGTTTTTTCCAGGCGATCATGCAGTACGGCGAGCCGTTTTTTCGTCAGGCCGATCGGAAAGCAGTCGCGGGATACGCCCAACACGCCCAATTTCACTTCCGGAACATTAATCAGGTTGCTTGCCATTTTTTTCTCCAAACGGACGGCGGCGGCACGGTTTCCCGGCCGGGGACCGCGCAAAAACCGGAACCCCGCGACGATATGCCTTGGGGAGCGGTCGCTATCGAGCCGCCCGCAATCTCCGGCTGAGCAGTTGTTGTATGCTTATGAACAGGAAAAGAAGGATCCCGATGAAAATTTTCGCCCACCAATTGTTCAGGTTCCCGTGGAAGGAGATGAGCGCCTGGATAAGACCAAGAATGATGGCCCCCAGGAACGTTCCGGGGACCCCGCCGACGCCGCCGGAAAGAAGCGTTCCCCCGATGACCGCCGAGGCGATGGCGTCCATTTCAAGGCCGACGAAGGAGGAGGAATTTCCCGACTGCATGTAAAACGTGACCACGCACCCCGAGGCGGCGGCGCAGAAGCCGGAAAGCGCGTAAATCAGAATTTTCATCCTGTGCACGGGGACGCCCATGAGCCTTGCCGACGCCTCGTTCGATCCGATGGCGTAGATGTACCGGCCAAAGCGGGTAAAGGCCAGGAGGAAGGTACCGGCCAGGATGAACAGGATGAAACACTGGGCCGTGAAGGGCAGCCTGACATTTTTCGCCAGCGGAATGGCGAGATTCCGAATGGTCTGGGAGTAGACTCCGTGCTTTATCGCCAGGGAGACGTCGTTGACGATATAGCCCATTCCCCGGGCGAAAAACATTCCGGAAAGGGTGACCAGAAACGGGGGCAGCTCGAAAAAACTGATAAGCCACCCCTGCGTCGCGCCGAACAGCCAGCCGAGGCAGAGGGCCATGGCCATCGCCCACCAGGGATGCAGGCCGTCGTGAACGGTTTGGGCGATGAAAATGGAGGTGAAGGCGATGACCGAGGCGACTGAAAGATCGATACCGCCGGAAATGATGACAAAAGTCATTCCGATGGCGGCGATGCCCATAAAGGCGTTGTCGCCCAGCAAATTCACAAACACCCTCAGGGTGAGGAAGTTCTTGAAATACACGCCCCCTATTCCGTAGAGCAGCAGCAGGACGAGCGCGTTGGCCAGCAAGGTAAGGTGTCGGCGTTTCATTATCCATCCCTCCCTTGAACTTGGATCGCGTAAAGGGATAACGTTCGCATTGGGGCGCGGCGGTTCATCGCCGGCGGGGCGCTTTCATGCCGAAGTTGTAAATTTTATTCATTTCCGCGCCCTTGGGCGCGATTCGGGCGATCGGCGAGATACCGCCTGACCCGCTCCGATTGCAGCAGGCAAACGGCGAGAATGACCAGCGCCTTGGGAACCGGCGCGACGACGGGCGATACGTCCTTGGCATACATCGTCGTGGTCAGGGCCTGGATGAGAATGGCGCCGATAACCGAACTGGCGAGATAAAGCCGCCCGCCGGTCATGGCCGTGCCGCCGATGACGACCGCCATGATGGCGTCGAGTTCCAGATAGAGGCCTATGTTGTTGGCGTCGGCCGAACGGATGTTGGACGTGTGCACCAGTCCGGCGACGGCGGCGCACAGTCCGGCGAAGACGTACACCAGGAACTTGATGGTTTTCGCCGACAAACCGGCCCGGCGCGCGGCGACTTCATTGTCCCCCACCGCTTCGATCATGAAGCCAAGCGCGGTGCCCCTGGTGACGCCGTAGGTCACCCCGAACACGACCAGGGTCAGAATGAAGGGAAAGGGTATGAGGATGAAGCCGTTCCCTATGAAGTTCAGGACCGGATTGTTGAAGTTGATGATTTGCCCGCTGGTGATGAGCTGCGCCACCCCCCGGCCGGAAACCATGAGAATGATGGTCGCCACCATGGGCGGGATTTCCATTATCGCGACCAGAAATCCGTTCCACATGCCGGCCAGGAGTCCTGTCGCCAAAGCCGCGAGTATGCAATATCCGGGCGCCATTCCGGCTTCGATGTTAAGATGGGCCATGGTGGCGCCGGCAATGGCCATGACCGCGCCGACCGACAGGTCGATGCCTCCCGCCCCGATGACCAGGGTCATGCCCAAACTCAGGACGGCGACTTTCGACGCATGGTTGATTATGTCTATGGGCACGCCGTACAAATGACCCCCGCGCATTTCGAGGTTGTAGAAATGCGGCGTGAAGAACAGGTTGAACAGAAGGATGGCGGACAGGGCGAGCAGCGGCCAAAAGGCGACGTTTCGCTGTCTTCGCAACAAATACAGCACCGCCAGCAGGCAGGTCCAGAATACGGCGATAGCGGCAATCCGCGTCATCCGCCCTCCTCCTTCGACTATTGGGCGATAGTGTGGAGAATGCGCTGCTCCGAAATATCCTCGCCGGCGAGTTCCGCTATCTTGTTGCGATCCCGAAGAACCAGGACCCGCTGGCTGTTGCGCACCACCTCGTCCAGTTCGGAACTGATGAGCAGGAGCGACATTCCCTCGTCCCGCAGCTTCCGGATCAATTCCTCGATTTCCGCCCGGGTCCCCACGTCGATGCCCCGGGTGGGCTCGTCAAGGATGAGCAGTCGGGGATGAATCGCCAGCCACCGGGCGATAATGACCTTCTGCTGGTTGCCGCCCGAAAGGTTCTTCACCAATTGTTCCCGGGAAGGCGTCCTGATGTCGAGGGCCTTGATGAACCCGTCGGCGATTTCGTTCGCCTGGCGGGGAGGAATTTTTTTCAGCGGCCCGAGCTTCGCCTGCATGGCCAGGATTATATTTTCCTTGATGGATAAATTCGGAATGATTCCCGAATATTTGCGATCCTCGGTGAGCATGCCGAAGCCGAGGCGCATCGCCTTGGCGGGCGAATCCACCTTGGTCGCCCGGCCGTCGATTTCAATTTCTCCGGCGTCGGCGGCGTCGACGCCGAACAAAACCTCCGCGGTCTCCGATCGGCCGGAACCGAGCAGCCCCGCCAGGCCGAGGACCTCCCCCTCGTTCAGGTCGAAATCAATGGGGTTTATGGAACCCTTCCGCGCAAGGCGGCGAACGCTAATCACGGTTTTCCGCCCGGATTTGGTGGTGACGGCGGCACGTTTTTCCAACCGCTTCACCTCTTCCGCCCGCTTGCCCATCATCCGCGCGACAAGTTCGAGGCGCGGCAATTCGGCCGCGGAATATTCCCCCACCAATTGCCCGTTTCGAAGCACGGTGATGGCGTCGGAGACGCGGTATACCTGATCCAGGAAATGGGTCACGAAAATGATACCCATTCCCCGTTTTTTGAGGCGCGCCATGATGCTGAACAACTCGTCCGACTCGGCCTCGTCCAGACTGGAGGTGGGTTCGTCGAGAATGAGGACCTTGGCGTCAATGTCGAGAGCCCGGGCGATGGCGACCATCTGCTGGACGGCTATGGAACAGTCGGACAGTTGCGCCTCGACGTCGATGCCGTCGTCGAGTTCAAGGCGCGCGAGCGCCTTCCGCGCCCGTTCCCTCACTTTTTTCCAGCGGATAATCCCGGCCGCCCGGTCTTCCCTGCCCAGGCAGATGTTTTCCGCGACCGTCAAATGGGGGATGAGGTTCACCTCCTGATACACGGTGGAAATGCCGAATTTCTCGGCGTCGCGCGGACTCGACGGGAAAATCCGCGTCCCCTCCATGGCCATGTCTCCGCCGTCGCGCGGATACACCCCGGTCAACACCTTGATCAGGGTCGATTTCCCGGCGCCGTTTTCTCCCATAAGGGCGTGAATTTGACCGGAACGCAAGGTAAAATCGACGTCCTTGAGCGCCCGCACCCCGGGAAACGACTTTTCGATGCCGCGCATCGTCAAAAGCGGTTCCTGCCGCATTGCCGATCTCCCCGCGAGAGCCGCGCCCGGGTTCCGGCTAGAAACCCGGGCGCCTGGATTGTTCCCGGTTAGTACAGCGTTCTGCGCCAGGGGAGCAACGCTTCCGCGCAGTAGTAATCATAGGTGCCTTCGATGGAGTACACGGTTTTCGGCACTTCCTTGCCGGCGACAACGGCTTCGACCATATCGAAAAGCTGGGGGCCGAGCAGGGGATTGCACTCGACGGTGCAGTGCATCTTTCCCTGGGCGATGGCTTCAAAAGCGTCGGCGATGGCGTCGACGCCGATGATGATGCATTCCTTGCCGGGATTGATGCCGGCTTCCTCGATCGCCTGGATGGCGCCCAGGACCATGTCGTCGTTGTGGCCATAGATTATCTTGGTGGCCGCCTTGTCCCATTCGGGCGACTTGATGAACGCCTCCATCACTTCCTTGCCCTTGGCGCGGGTGAAATCGCCGGACTGGGACTTGACGATATTAAGGTTGGGGTGCTTCGCGATCACGGCTTCAAAGCCTTTCTTGCGATCGATGGCGGGGGCGGCGCCGACGGTTCCCACAAGCTCGAAAACTTCGCCCTTCACCACCCCGTAACGGCCCATAAGCTCGCGGACGAGCCAATTCCCCGCGTTTTCCCCCTCGGTGATGAAATTGGAGCCAAGAAAGGCGGTATACAGGCTTTCGTCGGAGGTATCGACCCGGCGATCCGTGAGGATGACGGGAATCCCCGCCTCTTGCGCTTCGCGAAGCACCGGCTCCCAGCCGGATTCCACCACCGGCGGCAACCCGATGACATCCACCCCCTGGGCGATAAAGGACCGGACGGCCTTGATCTGGTTTTCCTGCTTTTGCTGGGCGTCGGAAAACACGAGGTTTATCCCGCGCCGCGCCGCTTCGCCCTTGACGGAATCGGTGTTCGCGGTGCGCCACATGCTTTCAGCCCCCAGTTGGGCGAAGCCCACGGTGATTTCACCCGCGAAAGTCCCGGCCGCGGCCAGGGCAATTCCCAAAACAGACGCAAGCAGTTTTCTCATGACATCTCCTTTTCAAGACAACTCGGACCGTTAACCACGACAAACCCGACAATGGCTCGAAACATCCCCATTTCGGCCATTATTTCCCTGAATCGGTCATAGAGGGGTTTGTACCCCGGCAAGGTCTTGCACAACGCTTCAATTTCATGTATAGTGGGCCGGAACGACTCCACGAACCGTGTTTTCCATCCCCCGCCCAACCCTCTTGCGCAAAGGGCCGAGCATGGACGATATCGACGCCTTGGTGAAATATTTCAATTTCAAGCGAGAGCCTTCGACCGGTTCGCGGTGCATCGATATGGGACGCGTTCACAGCACTCCCCACTCGCGGTACCCTCCGTACCCGGAAAAACTTCCGCGCGTGTACCAGGAGGTCGTGGCCGGCCGGCAACTCAACGAATTGCATCTTGTCTATATCGATTCCGGATACGGCTGGTACAAAAACGACGCCGGCGACAGCTTCCGGGTCACTCCCGACACCGTTTTGCTCTTGTATCCCAATACGTATCACGCCTATGCGCCCGACGCCAGCACCGGCTGGAGCGAATTCTGGGTCGGGTGCGATGGTTCCTATCCCTCCTGGCTTATCAAGGAAAACGCCTTCAAATATAAAAACAACCCCACCCGGGTCGGATGCCGCCAGGAGTTGGGGGACGATTTTCTGCAACTATGCCGATTGGCGAAATCGAGGCACAGTTCAACCGTGAAAGCGCAAATCCTTGGCGGCGTCATCAACCGCGTATTGGGCAGAATCATCGCCATCCAGAACAATCCCCCAACCAGCGAACAAAGACAATACGAACCGGTCATCAGCGCCGTAATCAGGCATCTCGAGTCGAATGTGGAAGGCGATATCGCCATGGACGGGCTATCCGCGCTTGTCGGCATGCGGTACGACAAGCTTTCCAAGATCTTCCAGACAGCGATGGGAATGACTCCGCATCAGTATTACCTGGATAAAAAAATCAAGGAGGCCACGGAACTGCTTAAAGCCGGCCTGTCCGTCAAGGAAACTTCTTACCGGCTTTGTTTCGATTCGCCCTACTACTTTTCCCGCCTCTTTAAAAAGAAGACCGGAAAGACTCCCCAATTGTTCAAGATGGCGTGACGAAGGTTGCGTTTCAGGTGATGGAAAGCGTTGCGCGTTTCCCTATCGACCGGTAAGGATAATACCAGAAAAGACGTGTCCGCGCCATGCATTTTTATCCATTATTCCATGCACATTTTCGAGCCAATCCGGTTTTCGGCGGGATGAGGCGGCAAAACGAAAAGGGAGACCTTGTTTCGGAAAGGTCTCCCCGGAATTGAAGCTGGTACGCCAACTTAAACGCGGATCATTTGATGTAGCCGGCGTACTCCATGGCTTCCTTGCTGTCGATCGCCACCTTCAAAAGGCTCTGCTTGTAATCGTCCCCGCTGTAGATCCCCTTGCTGAACCCGTTTTTCTCGAGGAAGGCGGCATAGTCGGCGGATTCGCGGATGCCGTCGAGCTTCTCCCTCAGGAAGGACAGGATTTCCTTGGGGGTCCCCTTCGGGGCGCCAAGCCCCACCGAAGCGAAGAAGACGGCGTCGATACCCAATTCCTTGAGGGTAGGCACGTCGGGAAAGGTGGAAATGCGTTCCGCGCCGCTGTGGCCAAGGCAGCGGAATTCGCCGGATTCGAGTTGCGCCAGGGCCTCGCCCAGAGCCAGGACGGCGAAATCGGCGTGCCCGCCGAGAAGCTCCACCACCGAGGCGGCGGCTCCGGTCGTGGGAATGAACTTGACGTCGTCGGGTTTGAGCCCTTCCTTCTTCATAACGGAAAGGCGCATGATGTCATAGGGGCCGGAGACGGTGGTTCCGACGAGGGATATCTTGCCCGGGCGGGCGCGGATGTCGGCCAAAACCTCCTGGAAGGTCTGGTAATTCGAATCGGCCTTGACCAGGAAACCGGGGACCGACAGCATGACCTGGGTAATCATGTCGTAATCGTCGGGGGTGAGTTCGGTCAGGCCCAGGAACTTGAGGGTGGCGATATCCATGGAAATGAGGCCGATGGTGTAGCCGTCCGGCCTGGCGGTGGCCAGCGCGTTGTGCCCGGTGACGCCGTTGCCGCCGGTTCTGTTGACCACGTTGACGGGCTTGCCGATCTCCTTCGCCAGGGCGTCCGCGAAATAACGGCCGATGCGATCGGTCGCGCCGCCCGGGTTGTAGGGGCAGATCATGCTCACGGCGCGGAGCGGGTAGGCGCCCGCCCAGGCCGAGGCGGCCAGAACCAACATGACCGCGATTGCCAACAGAGTGCTGTTTTTCATCCTCGTCTCCTTTGTTGAACATCCCTGAAAGCGCCACAAAAAACCAGGCAATACGATTCCGCTTGGAACCGCTATTTCTTACCCCTTCCGCTCATGGACAGCACGCCCCTGAAGGCGGCGCGGACAAATTTCTCGCCGGCGAAAATGAAGACGATGCAGAAAATCAGGAAAAGGCAGACCGGATTGTCGAAGAACGGCCACAGGGAACCTTCGCTCTTCAACAACCCGATGCGCAGATTGTTCTCGATGATGTTGCCGAGAATGATTCCCAGAATCATCGGCGAGAGCGGGATTTCGTTCTTCTCCAGAAAATAGCCGACGACGCCGAAAATGGTCATGAGCAGAACGTCGAAGGGATTGTTGTTGATGGCGTAGGAACCGACGATGGAAAAAAGAATGACTCCGCCCATGACAAGATTCTTGGGCATCTTCAGGAGCCACGAAAAAATCCTGATCCCTATGTAACCGACGGGGACGAGAAAGATTTGGGAAATATAGGCCACGGCGAAAAGCCCGTTGACGAGATCGGCCGATTCGGTGAAAATCATCGGCCCCGGCCGGAGGTTGTACATTATCATCGCCCCCAGGACCAGGGCGGTGACGCTGTCGCCGGGGATGCCGAACACCAGGGCCGGAATCCAGGCGCCCGCGACCGCCGCGTTGTTGGCGCTGGTGGGGGCGATGACGCCCGGAACATGGCCGGTGCCGAATTTATCCGGTTCGCGCGACATCTTTTTTTCCACCCCGTAGGAAAACCAGGCCGCGATGTCGGCTCCGGCCCCGGGAAGGGCGCCGACAATCGTCCCGAGGATTGACGAGCGCATGATGAGCAGCTTGTTCCCGAATATGTTGGCGAAGACCTCGCGCAACTCCCCCGGCTTTTCCTCGACGCTGACCGCCTGGCGCCTGAGGGTCGCCGAGGAATGCACGCTGTTGAGAACCTCGGAGAGGCCGAAAAGCCCGATCATGGCGGGGACGAAGGAAACGCCGCCCGAAAGATCGGCGTTGCCGAAATGAAACCTGGCGTAACCCGTGGTCGCATCGATGCCGATGGTGGAGACCAGCAACCCGAGACAGGCGGAGACGACGCCTTTCATCGGCGCCTTCATGCTCAGGGCGGCGCTGATGCTCAGGCCGAACACGCCCAGCCAGAAGTACTGGAAATGCGTGAACTTCAGGGCGATTTTCGAAAGCGGCGGCGACAGGAAGACCAACATCGTCACCCCGATGAAGCCGCCGATGGCGGAACAGAGGAGGTTGAGCATCAGGGCGAGCCTCCCCCTCCCCTTCTTGGCCAGTTCGTAACTGTCCAACACCGCCACCCCCGAGGCGGGGGTGCCCGGTATGCGCAGGAGGGTCGCGGGGATGTCGCCGGTGAAAATGGAGGTGAAGGTGACGCCGATAATCATCGACAGTCCGGCGAGCGGTTCCATGTAGTAGGTTATGGGAATTATGAGCGCCACCGCCATGGTGGCGGACAGGCCCGGCGTCGCCCCGACCACCACCCCCAGCAACATGGAAAGAATCCATGGCCAGAGGATGTCGAAGGTGAAAATTTCCGCTATGCCCATGGCGACTTCCCGTCATGCAAGGTCGTGGACAAATCGGGAAACGGTCATTAAGGGCTCGTCCATAAATAACTTATACAAGTTATACCGCGTCACCAACGTCGCTCCCGTAAATTTTTGCCCAACCACGGGCGAAGATTTACCGCCGCGACTCGGTTCCTTGTCTAAACAGGTATAAGTTATTTATGGACGACCTCAAGTTCAATATTCGAAATACTGGGTCGGAGACCATATCCCGAAAGGAAAATCCATGTAAAACACATATTTGAAAAAGAACATGGTCAGGGTGACGGCCACGGCCGAAAACAGGACGCTTTTCACCAGCCCGGCCTTGAGCCGCCAGGTAATCACGAACACCACCAGAAAGCCCATGAGGGCGAATCCGACCCGTTCAAGCAGGAACGGAAAGGCGAACATCAGCGCCAGGATTATGATGGCGTTCTGCGTCCCCCAATCGGTCATCCACCCAGAAAAGGTCCCGGCCTTCGCCGGCTCGATATCCCGCCCCCCGTCCGCCGCTCCCGGCGCCGGGGAGGCCGCTTTCCCGCGAATCGCCTTGATCAACTCGAATCCGGCCGCCAGAAACATCACTGCCGCCAGAAGTTGCGGAAAGAAGGCCGGGCCGGGGATCCAATTGCCGCTCCGGAAATTGCTGGCCCCCGGGAAGAACGAGGCATAGGAAAAAATCGCGGCGGCGAAAGCCATTAACACGACAAGAATGGCCATGTTTTCACCTTAGGGCGACGCCTTCAGCAGAGGCGTCTTGTACGAAATTGGGAATCAGCGCCCCGCAATTTGCCTAAGCTTAGCCAAGGTCTTGCGGCAACCGTTTACAATGTATCCGCCCTCGTTGTCGCAGAAGATGAAATTGGCGCCGCGGCGAGCCCAGTCGATCGCCGCCTCCTCGTTCCAAACCATGGACACCCCGAGGGGAATGCCGGCCGCCTTGGTCTTGGCCGCGATTTCATCCAGGGCGCTCTTCACCCCGGGATGGTTGATTTGCCCGAGCAGGCCCATGGATCCGGACAGGTCGCAGGGGCCGACAACCAGAAGATCGATGCCGGGAACCTTGAGAATCGCCTCAAGATTCCTCACCGCCTCGATATGCTCGATTTGGGTAATCACCCACACTTTCCGGCTGTAATCGTTAATGTATTCCATCGCGTCCACCGCGCCGTAGCGCATGGCGCGGAAAGGCCCGTAGCCGCGAACCCCTTCCGGCGGATAGCGGCAGGCGTCCACCGCCTCCTTGGCGTCCGCCGCCGTCAACACCATCGGGAAAATGATGCCGTCGGCGCCGATGTCGAGAAGCGGCTTGGCCAGCACCCCGGTGTGCCAGGGCACGCGGACAAAGGCGGGCACGCCGCCGGCGCGGGCGCCGATGAGGGCGTTCTGCACTTCCTTGGGGTCCATGTTGCCGTGTTCGGTGTCGACCCACACCACGTCGAATCCGGCCACCCCGTAAATCTCGGTGATCATGGCACCTCCCCACGAGGTGTGGGTACCGAAAATCGTCTCGCCCTTGGCAATCTTCTCCCGCAACTTATCCGTCGGCCATTCCATAGGAAATTCCTCTCCGTTTCATGATTGCACGGCAAACCTTACGCCCGCGCCATCCCGGGCCGGGCGCGACAAACGGCGAAATGAGAGTAAAAACCAGGCGCAAAATAATCTTGGCGCTCGGAGGCGACGGAACCAAGCCATACAAGCGCACAACCGGAAGCAATATAAAATTGTCTCCAAATTTCCCCAGTGATTTGCATGACCGCCTGATCGGGCGGGCGGGTAACCTTGTCGCCTTCAAAGAGATCGAAATCGGTGGTTTTTTCATGCCATGCTCCCGTCATTTGACCCCCATGATTGCCCAGGGTAGCCAAGTGGTGAGGGGCGGCCAGACGGCGATCAGGAGCAGGGTGAAAATTAACGGGACGAGGAAAGGCAGGGTGGCCCTGGCCACCCGGTCGAACGGAACCTTGGCGACGTTGGAGGTGACGAAGAGCACCACTCCTATGGGCGGCGTAACCGTGCCGATCATGAGGTTGAGGACGATCATGACCCCGAACTGGATGGAACTCATGCCCACCTTTTCGGCGATGGGGAAGAGGATGGGCACGAGGATCATCATGGCGGCGGTGGTTTCCATAAAGCAACCGACGAAAAGCAGGAAGATGTTGATGCCAATGATGAGAAGAACAGGGCTCGACAAGGTGAAGTCGTCGAGGTACCTCCCGATGGTCTGCGGCACCTGGGCGATGGAGAGGTCCCAGGCGAAGAGGGCGGCGGTCATGATGAGGGCGAGGATGACGCCGATACTTTCGTTGGTGGCGAGGATGGCCTTGGGGATGTCCCTGAATTTCAATTCCCGGTAAACGAAAAGGCCGAGAAAGAGGGCGTAAAAGGCGGCGATGACCGCCGACTCGGTGGGGGTGCAGATGCCCCAGAAGATGCCCACCAGCAGGATGATCGGCGTCAGTATGGCCCAGAAAGCCTGCCTGAAACTAGTCCACAGCGAGCCGATGGTGGGCATGGGCGAATAGGGGTAGTGGCGTTTGATGGCATAGTACCTGACCATGAGCATCATGCCGCCGGCCATGCACAATCCCGGGAGCATCCCGCCCAGGAACAGGCCGCCGACCGACGCCTCGGCCAGGACGGCGTAGATGATCATGGGGAGGCTCGGGGGGATGATGGGTCCGACGGTGGCGCTGGCGGCGGTGACGGCGCAGGTGAAGTCGTCGTCGTAGCCGCCCCGGCGCATGGCGGCGATTTCGATCTGTCCCAGTCCGCCGGCGTCGGCGACTGCCGAGCCGGACATGCCGGCGAAGATGACGGAGGCGACCACGTTGGCGTGGCCGAGGCCGCCGCGCATCCAGCCGACCAGGGCGTTGGCGAAATTGAAGATGCGCCCCGTCACCCCCGAGGTGTTCATGATGTTGCCCATGAGGATGAAGAAGGGGATGGCAAGCAGGGGAAAGGAGTTGGCGGCCATTACCACCTTTTGCGATACGACAAAGGGGGAGAGGCTGGGGCTGGTCAGGATGTGGAGGATGCTGGCCAGGCCGAGGCCGGTGTAGATCGGCATGCCGGCGAGGAGAAGGCATATCCAAATGACGAAGATGAGGTTCATCGACATGGCTATTTGCCCCCTTCCGTGGCGTTCGCCCGCGGCAGGACGCCGAGAATCTCCAGGGAATCAAGAATGATGTAAATGATGCAGACGAGGCTGGAGAAGGGGAGAGCGGCGTAAATGCAGGCGGTGGAGATGAAGGGCATGGTGGTTGTGGGGATGTAGGTCGAGCGGCCAACCATGCGGACGCCGATCCAGGTAAGAAATCCCATGAAGAACAGGTTGCAGGCCATGAAGGTCAGATCCATGCCGCGCCGCATGCCGGCCGGCATCTTGTCCATGAGAAACTCGATGCGGAGGTGGCTGCCGTGGCGCATGGCTAGGGTCCAGCCGATGAGGGCAACCCAGATGAACAGGATGCGCGACAGCTCCTCCGACCACACCAGGGGCGAGCCCAGAACGTAGCGGCAAAATATCTGCAACAGCACCGCCACGAAAACGCCGGAGAAAAGGATGATGGACAGGATGTCCATCGCCTTTTCAAGGGCTTTTCTGAGCCACAGGACGAACCGCATGCGCGTTCTCCTCAATAAGGTGCCATTGGTGTGATTCTGGACTCAATGGTCCCTCTTTTTCCCGTTTGCCGATCACTTCACCGCCTGTATCCTGTCCCACGTCCCCTTGCCCCATTTGAACTCGAACTTGGCGGGTAGACTTTCCACCACCGGCTTGCGGAACTCCTCGATGTCGGGGCGGATGACGATCATGCCGCCCTTTTCGAGTTCCGCCAACATGGCCTGCTCCTGGTCCTTGATGACCTTGTTGTGCCACTCGCCGGCCTTATCCAACTCTTCCTTGAACATGTCCTGGAGTTCCTTGCCCAGGCTCTGCCAGAACGCCTCGTTGATGAGGACGATGCGGGTTCCAACAATATGGCCGGTGAGGACGAGGTATTTCTGGACTTCGTTGAACTTGGCGCTGACGATGGTGGGAATGGGGTTTTCCTGGCCGTCGACCACGTTTTGCCTGAGGGCAAGGTAGAGTTCGCTGAAGCTGGAGGGGGTGGCCTTGGCGCCCCAGGCGTCGGCCATGGCGACGTAGATGTCGCTTTCTGGGGTGCGGAGCTTGAAGCCCTCCAGATCCTTGACGTGGCGGATTTCCCTGCTGGTGGAGGTGATGTGGCGGGCGCCGTAGTAGAGGGCGCCAATGATGCGCATGCCGGTCTTCTGGATCAGTTCCTTGCTGAATTCCTCGCCGATGGGTCCGTTGAAGACCTTGACCATATGGTCGGCGTCGCGCCAGACGTAGGGCGATTCGGTGATGCCGATGGAGGGGACGAATTGCGCGACCATGGCCGGTCCATCCGGTATCACCTCGTGCATCCCCAGGGACACGCCCTCGATCATCTCGCGGGCGGAGCCGAACTGCCCAGCGGGATAGACCTGGATTTTGATCCTGCCGCCGCTTTTTTCCTCCAGGATTTTGGAGAGATTTTCGGCCATGACGACCGAGGGGTGGGTGGGGCCCTGGGTGTCGGCCCACTTGACGATGAACTCTCCCGCTAGGGATAGGCCGCCCATGACGAACAAGCCGACGAGAATTGCCCGCTGCAGATTTCTACCCATGTCTCATTCCTTTCGCTTCAAACCGGTCCAGACATTGTCGCGCGGCACACGAATGTTGTTGGGGTGTTTTCGCGCGTGATTACCGACCAGGTTGCGAGATGTCCGCTTACCAGCAGTAAGCTTTTGGGGTAACCGCAAATACGGTCAGACGTTGCCGTATTTTGCTTTCAACTTGGCCGTTACGCCGCGAGTTCCAGTCCGTTTTTTCGTTTTCGGTTCGTCGGAGACATCCAAAAATTCCCGCATGCCGTCATGCAGATGCCGGTTCATGATGGCGGAGGCTGTTTCCGCATCCCTCTCGACTATGGCATCCACTATTTGAATGTGAATGGGCAGGGTAACGGTTACTCGATCACGGAAGAACTTGTGGTAATAGCTGACGATGTTCGGGGTCATGAATTTAATGAGGCCCGCCAGCACCGGATTATGCGAGGATTCCGCAATCTTCAAGTGCAGGCCGAAATCAAGTTCCAGCCAGCGATCGGTGTCGCCGCCTATTTCTCGCATCTTCCCGATGATTTCCCGCATCCCGTCCAAATCCTCGCCGGTGCGCTTTCCGGCGGCCAGGGCGGCCGCGTGAGTCTCGAGCAGTATCCTGGTGTCGAGGAAGGCGAGCACGTCCTCCGGGAGGAGATTCAGAAGATCGCCGAGAATCCCGTTCAACGACTTCATGCCGAGATCGCTGACGACCGTCCCCCTGCCCTGCGTTGACTTGACAAACCCGTAAAGCTCCAGCGTCTTTATTCCCGCGCGGACATGTCCCCGGCTAATGCCCAGCTTCTCGCTCAGGCTTCGTTCTGGAGGCAGCATATCCCCGGGCTTGAGCGCCCCCTTGGCGATGAGGCGGCGGATTTGCGTCACCACCTGTTCGGAGGGGCGGGTGATGGTTATCCCTTGAAACAATTCTATCATATCGT
>JAISYL010000019.1 GCA_031269935.1 Planctomycetota bacterium | reverse complement strand
TGCTACCCCGCGCCGGGCTGGCAATGCGGGAATTGCGGCTATTCCCACCTCTGCGCCAAGTGGCCGGAGACGGAATAATCGGCTCGGAAGCGGAACCTCATAGCCAATCTTCCCGATCCGGCAATTGATTTATCCCATCTCTTTCAAGAAAGGAACTCCAAGTCATGGACAACCGGCAAATCTACTGCGGCCTTTGCGGCAAGGCGGACGGCGTGAGCCTGTTCCGACACATCCGCGAAGAGCACGGACTTACTCCCGGGGCCTACCAGGCCCGTTGCCCCAACGCCCCGCTGTTCACCCCGGCCTTCGGGGAATACCTCCGGGAGCGGGGCATCCGGGTCGAGGGCGGCAAGGTGTTGTCGGTCTTGAGTCTATTCGGGGTCGAGACCAGCCGGGAGGTCGCTTTTCGGGAACAGGTCCCCGGCCGGGACGACCAATTCGCCTTCGAGCCGGATTTGGCCAAGGCGGTGCTGCTGTCGCTCCTGGCCAATGACCGGATCCTGCTGGTCGGCCCCACCGGTTCGGGCAAGAGCTCGCTCATCGCCCAACTGGCGGCCCGGTTGAACTGGCCTCTGCGGCGCATCAATCTCCACGGCGAGACCGGCGTCAGCGATTTCCTGGGGACGCACAAGGCAAAAAAGGGCGAAGTGTTTTTCCAATACGGGATATTGCCAACCGCCATGCGGGAAGGGCAGATATTGGTCCTGGAGGAGCTGGACGCCGCCACGCCGGAGATACTGTTCTCGCTCCAGGGGGTGCTGGAGGACGGGGGCGTCCTCACCCTGGCCGACAACGGCGGCGAGATAATCGCCCCTCATCCGGACTTCCGGCTGGTCGCCACCGCCAATACCCTGGGTCTTGGCGACGAGAGCGGCTTGTACACCGGCACCAATGTCCTGAACGCCTCCCATCTCGACCGCTGGAACGTGGTCTACGCGGTGGATTACCTTGATTCCAAGCGGGAGGCGGCGGTCGTCCGGGACAAGGCGCCGGAACTGGCGCACTCCCTGGTGGACGGGATGGTCAAGCTGGCCCAGGCGGTGCGGAAGGCCGTGGCCGAGGAACAGCTCTACACCACCTTCTCCACCCGGTGCCTGTTGGCCTTCGCCGGAAAGATCGCGCCCTTGGGGATGAAGACGGCTCTGGAGGCCACCGTCTTGAACAAGCTGCCCGCCAACGAGCGGTCGGTGGTCAGGGAATTGGCCCAGCGGCACCTGCCGGACTGCGAGGGGGCGTTGTAGGGGGGAGAAAACATGGAAAGCGCAAATGCCAAGCGCGGTTTGGAGGACGCATTGGAAAAGGTCGGCCGGAGCCTGGCGGACAAATTCGGCATCCGGCTGGTCTGTCGGGGGGAGCGTTGCGCCACCGACGGCAAGACCATCTTTTTGCCCAGCCTGCCGGACGAGATGCCGGAAGAGCTGTTCCAGGCCATTCGGGGCTACCTGGATCACGAGACCGGGCATATCGCCTGCAAATCCGACTTGAAGCTGGGCGGCGAGTTCAAGAGGAAGCATGGCCCGGGAGCCTATTTTCTGTTCAACTGCCTGGAAGACCTGCGGGTGGAGGAGGCCATGCGGCAGAGGTTTCCCGGCTCCGGCCACAACTTCGCCCAAGCCTACGGCCATGCCATGGACAAATTCGCCAAGCTGTCCGATCCGCTTCCCCTGCTCAAGCAAATCGGTTGCGCCGCCTACGCCTTGGGCAATGGCCTACCCCCGCCGGGCTTTGTCGGGGCGACGGCCAGGAAAGCGGTCGAGGGCATCCGGGACATCGTCTTGCGGGCGGCGCCTTGCCGCGACAGCCGGGAAACCGTCAAACTGGCCGAGGAAGCCTGGGAAAGGTTGCGGGCGCTTTTGGAAAACGGAGGCGGAGGCTCCCGGGACGCCCATGGCAATCCGGTTGTCAAGTCTGGGGAAAATGGAACTGGAAAATCCGGCAAGACCCGGGCGGAAGCCGCCGAGGGCGGTCAGGCCGATAGCCTTCCGGCGGCTGGCGGCGGAGAAGGCGGCGGCGCGACTGGCGAGAATAAGCCCGTCGATGGCGCCGTGAATGGCGCGACGGGAACCCCGCCGCCCGACTTGGGATCGCAAACAGACGCCGGAGAATCGGGCGGTCAAGGCTCGGCGGAGAGCAATGCCGGGAAAGGCGGAAGCGCTTCGCCAGCCGGCCCGTCAGCCGATCCGGCTTCAAGCCGGGCAAGCTCCCGGACTGGCGACAGGAACAACGCTTCGGACGGATCAGCCGATCCGGACGCCGACGATCAGATCGCGAACGGCGGAACCTTCACAGGCGACGCCAACTTGGCTATGTCGCCCGGAAATGCCTTGGCCGAGCTCGACGCCGAGGCGTCCAGCATCATGGATGATCTCGGCCGGATGATATCGGACGGGGTAAACAGCCATGCCGAGAACGCCCAGGTTTACCGGGCCTGGGACAAGTCCCATGACCGGGTGGCGACGGCGGACAATTCTTCCGCCAGATCCCATCATGAGCGCCTGGCCGAGTTGCTGCCCCGGGTGGCGGGAGTGCGGCGGCATTTGCTCCAGGCCTTGCAGGCCGAGCCCAAGGCGCGCTGGCGGGGCGACCGGGAGGAGGGGAAGATAGACCCCCGCTCCCTGCACCGCCTGGCCTGTCCGGCGCCGGAACGGGAAAACCGCCCCCGGGTGTTCCGCAAGAAGGTCAGGACCAGGCGCCTCCGCACCGCGGCGGCCCTGCTGGTGGATGAATCGACCAGCATGCTGGACCTAAACCGCATCGAATTGGCCAGCCAGACCGCCCTGGTGTTTTGCGAGGCCCTGGCCCGCCTGAACGTCAAAACCGGCGTCATCGGCTTTTCGACCTTGCGCGGCGACTCCGCCGGCGAGATAAGCCGGCGGAGCGGCGTCCCGATTGACGAGTTGCGGCGCCGCTATCGGCTCTGTCCGCTGATCCACACCGTCTACAAGCGCTTTGACGAGAAGTTCTCAAACGTGTCAGGCCGCTTCGAGAATATGCGGCCGAAAGACCTGACTCCCCTGGGGGAATCGATATTGTTCGCGGCCAGGGAGCTACAGGCCAGGCCGGAGGAGCGGAAGGTCCTGTTCGTCCTCACCGACGGCATGCCCTTCGTGGGCGCCCATTTGGCCTACGCGGCCTTCGCCCACGCCAGGGAAGCGGTCAAGCGCGTCGAAAAGGCCGGCGTCGACGTGGCGCTGGTCGGCATCCAGGAACAGGCGGTCAGGCGGTTGCACCACCGCTCGGTGGTGGTGAACGCCCTGGACGAGCTGCCCCGCACGGTCATGCGGCAATTAAGGAAACTGCTGGCCGGCTGCCGGGATTGGCCGGCGATGTAACGGACGGGGAAGGCCGTTCGACGCATAGCCCCGCGGGCCGGGATTAACCGGCCCGGTTTATTCATGCCTCTTGTTGCAAAGGAACCATAGATGAGCAAGTTGTTTGAGCAGGCCCTGGCCGATCTGCGGCCGGAGGAGGCGAGCTTCATTCTTGAACGCTTGCCGGCCCTGAAGA
>JAISYL010000268.1 GCA_031269935.1 Planctomycetota bacterium | reverse complement strand
ACGTCGAATTCGCGCGAAGAGGGATATTGCATTTCCGGGGCCAATCGGCGCAGGGTCCGGCCCAGGAGGCCGCTCCCCCCGGTACAGAGGATGTTTTTCCAATCGATCATCGATCCTTCGCCTTCAAAAGCGGGGACGCGGCCGGGAACTCAGCCGCGCCACAAACCGGAGAATTCCTTCGACCTGGGGTCGGCCAGCCATTGGCCCAAACTAAGGCCCTTGGCGTCCTTTTCCGAAATTATCGCCTTCCCCCCGACGTATTCCCGGAAGCACTCCCGCGCCTCCGGATCGGCCAGCGACCAGTCCAAATCCTCGGCGAAGGGGGAAATGCCGGCTTCGCAGCCGGGACTGTATTCGCCGGTGCAGAGGTATTCAATCCGGGTGTCCGCGAGAAATAGGTTGCCGTGGGCGAAGCCGGGCGGAATCCACAACCATTCGTCCCAGTTCCCTTCCTCCCGGGCCGGCATGTCGACGGCGATTATTTTCCCGAGGCTCGGGGAGTCCTTGCGGATGTCCAGGATCAGGTCCAGCATGCGGCCGTCCAAGGTTCTGACGAGTTTTCCCATGAAGGGATTCCACTGGAAATGGAGGCCCCGGATTACCCCGGGCCGGGATCGGCTTTCGTTGGCCTGGACCACCCCGGCGGCGGCGAAATCGGCCAAGCCGGCGGGCCCGGCCAGGTCGCCGTGCCGGTAGGGCTCGGTGAAATAGCCCCGGCCGTCGGCGAACCTGGCGAAGCGGACAATTTTCACCGCCGGAATCGGGAGTTCGCGGATGGAGATGATTTTCATTTTCGCCGGCTCCCGCTGTAAAAACAAACTTTCATTTTCCCCTCTTGCATCCAACCAAAATCAGTCATTTAGGGGCGGTTTTGCGTTTTCGCCCGAACCATCCCCTTATCCCGGCCATCAGGAACCCGCGCCGCTCGGGGACGGCATAGCATACGGTTTCGCATTCATACCGGCTGTGGTGGCGGCAGTAAAGCCGGTATCCCAAATCCAAATTCCTGATCCAAAGCGGTATTTCCCAATGCTGGCTGACGGGCCGGTGATACAGGGAAACCGCCAGGACCGGCCGCTGTTTTTGGATAATGCCGATCGCGCCCGCCAGGGCTTGGGGTTCGGCCCCTTCCACATCCGGTTCATAAGCCAAGTTATGGATGTTTTGTCCATTTGTTTGAATCCCGACCCGTCTTTGTCAGACTCGTCAGCAACGGCACCTTCTAAAACCAACCCTGGGGGAGCTCTAAAAATGGGCTATTTTGTTCGCGGGCGAGCGAGGCCTGACGAAGCAGGCGGACAAAAGAGCCGTTTTTAGAGCTTCCCCCTAGGCCCTCAGGACGCCTCGGCGGCGCTTTCCGGCGGCGCCAGCCGCTTGAACACCTCTATGTTGTAGTAGCCGGGATCGGAAAAATCCCCGTACTCGCCGGCGTGGGCGTGGACGGACTTGACGATGTCGGCCACCCCGCGGCGGGGGACGAAGCCCAGGACCTGCCCGGCCCGGGCGCAATCGACCTTGTAGTTGCGGAAATCCTGCTTGTTCAGGATGTTCAGTTTCACGCGCCTCCCGGTCAGCGCCTCCACCTCGTCCTTCACCAGGTCGGCGACGTAGCCCACGGTGAAATTGCCGTCGGCGACGTTGAAGACCCCGCTTATCCCCTCGTTCGCCTGCACCGCCCTGAGGAAGGCCATCCCGGCGTCGCGGATGTCCAGGATCGGCCGCCAAATCGAAGGATTGTTGACGGTTATCGTCCCTTCGGACACGGCCGCCTTGTACATGGTGTTGACTATCAGGTCGAAGCGCATCCGGGGGCTCCAGCCGCTCACCGTCCCCTGCCGGAGGGCGATGACGGAGAACGTTTCGTCCCGCAACTGGAAGGCTCCCCGCTCGCCCTGCAGTTTCGAAATGCCGTAGGGATAGCCGCAGGTGACCGGGCTGTCCTCGTCGTAAAGCTTTTCCACCGTGTAGCCGTAGACCGAGCAGGAGGAGGCGTAAATGAATCTCCCGACCCCGGCCTTCTTCGCCGTATAGGCCAGGTAGGACGGGAGGGCGCTGTTCTGGATGAAATTGCGCTCCGGGCTGTATTCGGCCATGGGGTCGTTGGAGAGGCCGCCCAGGAAAATCAACTGGTCGTAGCCTTCCAAATCCTCGCGCTTGAGCGAGAACAGATCCCTTTGGAAGACCTTCGCCTCCGGGGGCAGGTGGTTGCCGAACCACAGAAGATCGTGGACGTCCACCTCGTAGCCGTGCTCCAGGAGAAGCGGGACCAATACCGATCCGATATAGCCGGCCCCGCCGGCGAGCATGAGGCGCATGTCCAGACTCCTTGCCGTCAGTGGGCGTTATTGAACACCCCCTCAAAGGTCGTCCCGGTGTTCCCAGTAAAACTTCTCGTAGGGATACTGCCCCGCATCGGGAATCAGTTGCCGATAGGGTTCTTCCCGATCGGTCACCTCGAATTTGCCGAACCAGAAGGTTTTGTTGAAGTCGCTGTATTTGCCCGATTTTTGCCGCTGGTTCTCCAGAACTCCCTCGGCGGAGGACAGGTTGTCCACCCCCCCGATCCCGACGATGTGGGGCAGGCGCTCCCCCCGCCTTTTCCAATAGCGCATCTCGAAATCGTGATCCTCCCAACCCATGCTGAGCAGCCGCTCGTCGAACCAGCCGATTTCGTCCACCTCCCGCCGGTTCAGGAAAACATGGGACCAGGAGCCGTTGATCTTGAAGGACCGGCCCCGGCTTTGGGCAAGCGCCGTTTCGAAGGATCTCCAGAATTCCCGATGAAGCATGACGTCGTCGTTAAGCAGAAGCATCCCCTCGGTCGGCGAATTTATCAGGCAATCGTTCCACAACTTCGCCAAGCCGCGAAAGCGGGGCGAGAAGCGGGGATAAATCCCGGGGTATTCCGAAAGGAAGTTAAGCATTTCCCTACGGTATTCCTCGTCGAAGTCCTCCCCGTTGACTCCATTCACCGCCACCACGACATCCCGCCCCGAATGGGCCCGGATTGCCCTAATCAAGGGTTTGAAGAAAGTCTCGAAGCGGCGGTTGTAGGTGACGACGCCCAGGCTGTAGCTTCCAAGCGGTGCTTCGTCCTCCAAAGGATGGCCGGCCAGTCGAACCGCGTTTTCGAAGTTGTTCAGCAATTCCGTCGATTTCCGGTAAATCCTCGACTCGGGGAAAAACCTTTCCCGAAAGGCGTGGCGCCGCTCCCGATCCCGAATGGCGAAGGCCGCCAGGTTGACGGCGAACCGCTTCAATTTCCTGGCGACCCCCTTCATCCCTTGGTCCTTTCCAGGGTTTGGAAGGGCCGGATGAGAATTTTCTCAAGGCAATAGGCCAAGCGCCGGGACAGGGGCGCCTCCCGGCGGATGGTCCGCAGATAACGGCCCATTCGGGGCAGGTTTTCCAGTCTTCCCTCGATGCCCGATTCCCCAGCCAGGCTTTCGCCCAGGCCGACATATTCCCTTTCGCTCGCCGCCACCGCGCACAAGCCATGCAATTGAAAAAGCTTCCAGACGTCGGGAGCGAGGCGGACCGGAGTTTGGAAAGCCAGGAGGTTTTTGGCCGCGGCCCGGCTTATCACATAGCCGTTGGCGCCGTAGCAATTCAAAATCCTGTACATTTTTTCCCCGGCGATTTCCCCGGCCGGGCGGCTTTTGACGTAAAGGTTGTTCCTATGGGTCAGCAGGAATGATTCGGGCCGATCGGGCGGCCGGGCGGCTATCCCGGCCAAGAGGGGCCGGGGGTCGAGCCTAAGGACGCTGTCGTCCTCCAAAATGAAGGCAAAGGGGATGTTCTCGTCCCGCATCTTTTCATAAATTGTCCGGTGGCTTAGGGCGCAACCTATTTCTCCCGGAGTCAGTGGATTAACCTCGGGCCGGTAAATCAACTCCCGCAGACGATCCGGGGATAGTTCCCTCCCGTCCACGGCGGGGAAAATCTCCGGCTCCAAGTCGAAGCGGGCGAACTCCCCGAGGATATTTTCCCTGCGCTCCCGGCTTTGGGGGAGATTGATGACGAATATTCTCATCTCATCCCGCCATCCTTCCCCCGGCCAAGGCATCCCTCGCCGCCGCCAAAACCATCTCCACCGTGACTTTCCTTTGGCAGGCCGGCTCCGGGCAGTCCTCCGGGCGCTTCCGGCAGGGGCAGCAGGGTTCCCGGGAACTGACCGCCCGGGCTTGGGGGGCCGAATCGCTTATTCCCTCCGGCTCGGTGCAGGTGAAAA
>JAISYL010000211.1 GCA_031269935.1 Planctomycetota bacterium | reverse complement strand
AATTCGCCGGCGATTAGGCCGATGGTCACGGGAAAATCGTATTTTCTCCATATTTCGTCGAGCATGACCTCGACGGCGAAGCGGGAGGGGCCGGGAACGTCCGGCTGGGTCTGGTTGGAGGGGCCGTCGGCGTCGACATGGGCGTAGGCGCCGCGAGCGCCGGAAAAGGTGGTCACGTCCGGGGCCGGCTGGCCGCCGGCCAGGCCTTCCCGCAGCATCTTCCAGGGATTGAGGTACCAGGCCACCCGGTAGAGGGAATCGACGGGATCCCTTATGTCCAGCGAATAGTACAGCAGGTTGGCGCTGAGCGACCAGAAGCCGGCTTCCCCGGCCACGGCGCTCACCGCGTGGATGTCCGAGTCCTCCAGGCTTTCGATTCGCTGCCAGACTTCCACCCCGGCGGCGGTTTCCGGGACCCGGAAGACGTCGAAGGACGAAACGTCCGGGAAGCGATCGGTTTCATAGGAATAGCAGTCCGGCCTCAGGTTGGCGTACCGGCGCCGGCTTATTTCGTTGGGCAGGTCGTAATCGGCCCGCGCCAAGCCGAAACGCCCCAGGATTTTGTTCAAGTTGCCCTCGCCCACCGGCCGGCCGTTGGCCCGGATCGGGACCTGGAGCCCGTCGGGCAGGATCAGCTTCACCCCGGCGTCCATGGCCGCCAGGAGCCAGGGCAGGAATTGCTCGGCCTGCTTCATCCGATAGGACGAAAGCCAGACGATTATGGCCCGGTAGGGGCGGAAATCGGGAAGCGGCTGATCGGGATCGGCGTAGTCCAGGACGAATCCCAGGTGGTTGAGGGGCTTTTCCAGAAAGGCGTGGAGGGACGACTGGTGGATGGGCTCCTCCCGGGGAGACGAGATCCCCAAAACCCGCCGGGAAATTTCCCCTTCCCCCGCCGCCGGGCGGGAGAGGGGAAGCGGGGCCGGGAGCAGCAACAGGAAGAGCGCGAACCCCAACCGGAAGTTCACTCCTCCTCCTCCTCCGGGAGGGGGGGCAACTTGTCGCTGCCGGGAAACACGTCCAAGTCGCGCACCGACAGGTAGGGGCTGTTGCCGGCCTTGACCACCGCCTCCCAAACCTTGCGGTAGGTTTCGTCGTCCCCCGGCTCCAGGTATTCCAGGGCGAGAATCGGCACCCCCGCGTTCTTGATCCGGAGCAGGCGCGGCCTCAGCCAGTTCCTGATTTTCGGGGAAACCTCCCCGTAGGAATAAGAGCCGTCCGGCCGGGCCTTCCAGGTGTGGACGGTTCCCTCGTACATCATGGCGTCTACCTGGTCGGCCACCCTCGGGACTATCCCCAGGCCGTTGTTGGCGATGATCACCGCCTCGGGGAAGGTCCGGCGCAGCCTTTCGATCAGGGACACGGTGGCGTCGTCCGCCCCCTTGAACAGATCCGCGTCCATCTCCAGGAGGATTTCCCCGTTGTCGACGTTGTCCAGGATGAAACCGTCGTAGCCGGCCTCAATCATGGTGGGGGCGATCATTTCCACCAGCAGATCCTGCCATTCCCCGCTTCTGACGTCCACCCGGCGCGAATCCGGCCAATCGGGGTTGGGGTCCAGCACCCAGGGCTTGTCCTTGATGTCGGGCCAATACCAGCGGTTCGCTTCCGCCTCGCCGATGCTCATGTAGGCGACGCAGAGGCGGCCCTTCCTGTCTTCCGGGGACAAATCGCCAATCGCCTCGCTTTCCAGGATCAGGAGGTCCAGGCCGGGCACTTCCAGGACCCGGCGATCCCCGCCGTAATAGCAGAGCCAGCGGGTGTCCTTGCTTACCCGCTTCTGGCCGGAAAAGGCCGGGCCCGGTAAAGCCAGGGCCGGAATCAGGAGCAGCGGAAAAATTTTCAGCATGGATTTGTCCCTTTCTCGCCCGTCCGGACGGATCGGGCCTTCCGGTAATGGTCGATGGTCAGGCTTAGGCCCTCGTCGAAACTCACCGCCGGGACGAAGCCGATAACCCGCCCGATCCGGGAAATGTCGGCCACGCTGTGGAGGATGTCGCCGGTCCGGGGGGGGGCGTGGACGGGCGACAGGCCGGTTTTCAAGGCGGCGTTTATTTTTTCGACCAACTGGTTCAAATCGATTCTTTCCCCCCGGGCGAGGTTGAGGACCTGGCCGCGAAGCGCCTCCGGATGCAGGGCGGCGGCCAGGTTGCCGGCGGCGACGTCGCCGACATAGATGAAATCCCGGCTTTGGGAGCCGTCGCCGAAAATGGTGGGGCGCCTTCCCTCCAGCATCAGGGTGATGAATTTCGGGATTACGGCGGAATACTCGCTCCCGGGATCCTGGCGGGGGCCGAAAACGTTGAAATAGCGCAGCGACACGCAATCCAGCCCCAGGGACGCGGAAAAAGCCATGCCGTAATACTCCTGGGCCAGCTTGGAGGCGGCGTAGGGGCTGAGGGGGGCCGGCGGCATGTCCTCGGTTTTGGGGAGCTTTTCGCCGTCGCCGTAGGCGGCGCTGGAGGCGGCCTGGACCACCCGCCGCACCCCGGCCTTGGCGGCGGCGGCGAAGAGGGTCACGGTCGAAAGAACGGAGGAACGCATGCTTTCCCCGGGATTGGCGATCGATCGCGGCACCGACGGCACCGAGGCCAGGTGGATGATGTGGCTGACCCCCGCGACCGCGGCTTCGGACACCGCCGGATCGCAAAGATCGCCTTCGATGAATTTGAACCCGCCCCCGGCCCGGGCCAGATTCTCCGGCTTGCCGGTGGAAAAATTGTCCACTCCCACGGTTTCGTAACCCTCGGCCAGCAGTTTCTCCAGCATGTGGCCGCCGATGAAGCCGGCGCAACCGGTCACCAAGAATCTGGGCTTGTTCATAAGGGCTTCCTTTTTTCAGGCGGGGGGAATTCCCGGCGCTTCCCGTAACCGCCATGGCGATTTAAGTTTCCTTTAAAAATCGACATTTAGAGCGTGTTGTTAAATACCGGATCGCCCGGGTTAGACAAGGAAAAAGTCGCCGGCAGGATGATTTTTGGCCGGCGGTCAGGGGTAAAAATCATCCGAGAAGCGGCTTTTGACGCA
>JAISYL010000114.1 GCA_031269935.1 Planctomycetota bacterium | reverse complement strand
AGACAAGGAAAAAGTCGCTGGCAGGATGATTTTTGGCCGGCGGTCAGGGGTAAAAATCATCCGAGAAGCGGCTTTTGACGCAGTATAACCCGACGAGACGGCATTTAACAACACGCTCTGAAAGCTAACGTACAAGGAGCCGCGCATGAGTGAACTCACCATGGATCAGGTGTTGGCCTTTATGGTATCGCAAAAAGGCTCCGACCTCCACCTTTCGGCCGATGCCGTCCCCCGCATCCGCGTCCACGGCGATCTTAAGCCGCTGTCCCTGCCGGCGCTGGATCCCAAAGCCGCCAAAACCCTGGTTTATTCCATACTGAGCGAGGAGCAACGCGGCAAACTGGAACGCGACAAGGA
The DNA here is from genome assembly GCA_031269935.1 of Planctomycetota bacterium. GTDB lineage: Bacteria > Planctomycetota > SZUA-567 > SZUA-567 > SZUA-567 > JAJBSZ01. The sequence goes on along the minus strand of JAISYL010000114.1, from coordinate 9,776 downwards.
TTTGGATTCCTCCTACGAGATAATGGGCCTGTCCCGCTTCCGGGTGAACGTCTGTTATCAGCGCGGTCGCCTCCGGGCCACCATTCGGACCATTCCGGCCGAGATCAAGACGTTCGAGGACCTTAAGATGTCGGCTCCGGTGTTCGAAAAAATCTGCCGCATCCCCAAGGGCATGATCCTGGTTACCGGAGCCACCGGCAGCGGCAAGTCCACCACCCTGGCCGCCATGATCGATTATGTCAACCGAACCCGGGAAAATCATATAGTGACCATTGAGGACCCAATCGAATTCGTGCACCCGGACAAGTCCTGTATGGTCACCCAGCGCGAGATCGGCGCCGACACCAGAAATTTCGCCTCGGCGCTCAAGCACGTTCTGCGCCAGGATCCGGACATCGTCCTTATTGGCGAAATGAGGGATCAGGAAACGGTCCAGGTCGGACTGGAATTGGCGGAAACCGGGCATTTGACCTTCGCCACCCTCCATACCTCCGACGCGGTGCAGACCATCAACCGCATCATCGACATCTTTCCCCCCGAACAGCAGCCCCAGGTGCGGACCCAGGTCGGGTTTGTCCTGGAGGCGGTGATTTGTCAGCAACTGCTGAAAACCCGGGACGGCAAGGGGCGGGTGGTGGCCCAGGAAATCCTCCTGGCCACCCAGGGCGTCCGGGCCAACATCCGGAGCGACAAGATACACCAGATTTATTCCACCATCCAGACCGGTATGCAGCTAGGAATGACCACCATGAACCAGTCACTTCTTAATCTGGTGGAAAAGGGACTGATTGACCCGGAAACGGCCCTGAAAAACAGCAGCCGCCAAGAGGAGATGGTAAAAATGCTGCAAGGGTTGCCCGATCAGCTTCAACCCGACTCCAATGGAAACGGCCAGCCGGCTCCGAATGGATCCGAACAGGCGGCTCCGGAGACGAAACCCCGTACGCCGGCTTCGACCTCCTCTAACCGTAGCGTCAAGTGGTGACCGGGGGGATTTGCTTACGGGGGGAGAGGGCTTGGGGTTGCTTCCGGCAACCCCGGTGGCCGCATAAGCGGCCGGTTGATGAAACGAAGTAATTTTTACATACTTTCCGATTGTGCGTCTGGGCGGCTTTGTATCATGGCTCCCCGAACATAAACGTTATTCTGCCTCGAATACTTGCCTTGAACCCTCGGCCGTTTCAGACTCATGGCAAACCGGCCCTGACAATGGCCTCCCGCATTTGTTCCCGCAGATTTGCGCCGCTGGGACGATTCGGCAAAAAAGGATCGCCGGCATCCAGGCCCATGAGGTCGGCCAAATCTTTGGTGCCTACGGGAAAGCTGGCCTGATCCATCAATAGGCGTATCGGATTCAAGGTGTACTGGGCGGCAAGGGATCCTTGCCAGTCGCCGGCCCGGTATTTTTCGTAAATCGAACAGACCAATCGCGGGAAAATGTTGGCCGTGGTCGCCACCGCGCCGGCAGCGCCGTGGACGAGAGCGCCGAAGATGAGAGTGTCCTTGCCGCCGAATACCTTGAAGTTGGCTCCCCGAGTGCGGCGGATGAATTCCGCCGTCTGGGTCAGATCGCCGGAGGAATCCTTGATTCCTGCGAGGTTGTCCAGGTTTTCCGCCAGTTTAACCACCAGATTGGCGCTTAGGGTGTAGTTGGTCCGGCCGGGATTGTTGTACAACAATACGGGCGTTTCCGGTACCGATCCGGCGATGGCGGCGAAGTGATCGTAAAGTTCGGATTCATTCGGTTTGATAAACATCGGCTGGAGAATGGATATTCCCGCCGCCCCGCAACGGGAGCCCATCCGGGCCAGTTGAATGCACTTGCGGGTTTTAATCGCGCCTATGCCGAGGAAGACCGGGACGCGACCCTTGGCTTCGGAAAGCATTACTTTCAAGCCCCGTTCCGTTTCATCGTCCTCGACCATGTAGAATTCGCCGTTGGAGCCGAAGGCGAGGATGGCGTGAACGCCGCCCTCGATAATATGGTTCACTTGTCGGCGCAACTTCCCCTCGTCGATTTTCTCGTCGTCGTCAATCGGGGTGAAAATGGGCGGCATGATGCCCTTTATAAAGTCGATGTCCATCAAGTTGTTTACCCCTATATCGTTGTTGAAAACCTCTTTTTCCGCAGTTCGTTGCGAAAGCTGAGGACGACGGAAAGAAGGGACATGGCCAGGAAAACCGCGGATATCGGATTGGCCAGGAAGGGAATGACGCTACCCTTGGAAAACATCATGCCGCGAATGAGATTCGTCTCGATCACCGGTTCAAGGATGAAGCCAAGTATGAACGGGGACAGGGAAAAGCCGGATTTAAGGAGGAGAAAGCCAATGACGCCGAGCAGCAGGGCGGCGAAGACGTCGAATACCCGGTTGTTGGCTCCGTAGGTACCCACGCAACACAGAATCATGATGACGGGAAGCAGGTATTGGCGTTTGATTGAAAGAACCCGGATGAACAGGCGCATCCCCAAATATTCCATCGCGTACATCACGATGGTGGCGACGATGGTCGCCGCAAAAATTCCGTAAACAAGCGGCCCGTTGGTTTTGAAGAGCATGGGACCGGTGCTTATGCCATGCAGCATGAGTCCGCCCAGCAGGATGGCGGTGACGGTGTCGCCCGGGATGCCCAGGGTCATCAGGGGAATGAGGGCGCCGCCGATGGAAGCGTTGTTCGAGGTTTCCGAGGCGATGAGGCCGTCGATTACCCCGCTGCCGAATTTTTCCGGATATTTGCTTTGGTTGCGGGCGACGGCGTAGGCGATCAGGTTAGCGGTGCCGCCGCCGATGCCGGGCAGGATTCCGATGCCAATGCCGATTAGGGCGGAACGGGTGAAATTCCACCCTTGATTCAGGAATTCGGGGAGAGTGACTCCGGTAGGCGAGATTTTATGCTTTCCCGCGACTCCTCCGGTTTCCGGGATGCCGTCTTCGGCGGCTTTAAGAATTTCCGAGACGGCGAAAAGTCCAACCAGTACGGGCAGCAATTCAAAACCGTTGTCAAGCTCGTGGAAGCCGAAAGTGTAGCGAAGCGCCCCGCTTACCGGGGCCGCGCCGACTTGGGCCAGGCAGAGGCCGAGTACGCAGCCGACAAGCCCCTTCACCACCGAACCGGACACCAGGCTCCCCACCATGGTAAGAGAGAACACCCCGATGGCGAAGTACTGGTAGGGGCCGAATCTCAAGGTGAAGCGGGCGAGCCAAGGCGCTATGAAGACGAGCGCCGCGATTGAAAACAGGGTGCCGAGGAAGGAATAAAAAAGGCCGATGGACAAGGCCTTCCCGGCTTCGCCTTTGTCCGCCATCGGGCCGCCGTCGAAAGTCGTGGCGATGGAGGACGGGGTTCCGGGGATTTTCAACAGGATGGCGGATATCAAACCGCCGGAAATACCGCCTATGTACAACCCCAGAAGCAAGGAAATGCCCTGGATTGGAGCCAGGGGAAACGTCAAGGGGAGGCACAAAGCCACTCCCATGGTGGCGGTGAGCCCGGGAAGGGCGCCGAAGACGATGCCGATGAACACCCCGGCGCCGATGAGGCCGAGGCACTCCAAATTGAGCACCAAAGCAAAACCCGCGGAAATCATGGGATTCTCCTAGCCCAGGATGCCGGCGGGGAGCAGCAGTTTGAACCCCTTGGCGAAGACCAGATAAATGGCGACGGCGGCGACGGCGGCGACGATGCCGATCCTTCGATAATCGCGGTTTCCGCGCGGACAAAAGAGGATGGTTTGCAAAAAAATATAGGCGGCGGCGGTGATGACAAAGCCAAACTTCGGGAGCAACACGACGAAAGCGCCCAAATAGGCGATGGAGAGAATAACCGCCCGGTAGTTGCCGGATCGGCCGCCGGCTTCCAATCTCGTCACCCCGCTTGGCCAACCCTGGGCGGCGACGGCCAAGCCGCCCAGGACGAGAAGGATGGACATCAGCCGGGGCATGAACCCGGCGCCCACCCCCATTTCCGCTCCTTTGGGAATGCTGAAGGAGGCGGCGAACATGATTGCTCCAAGCAATAGAAAAGCGCATCCCGAGACGACCTCGCGGTATTTTTGCCCCATGATCGCCGCTCCCTTGGTGAACGGGAAGTGGGAAGCCCCCTTCCCGAAAACGAAGCTTTGGCTAGTTGTTTATCCTGAATTGCTTTTGATATCTCTGGACGGCGCCGCGCGCCTCGTTAAGCTTGGCCAGGCCTTCTTCGCCGGAGAGGAAGAAGACTTCCTGATTGAACGCCGTTTTTATGGTTTCGGCATATTTCGCGTCGGTTTCGGCAATCTCCTTCAGCACGCCGGTCCACTTTTCGACTATGGCCCGGTCGGTGCCTTTGGGAAAGGCGAAGAGGAAATAGCTGGGAAATACCACGTCGAAGCCCTGCGAAAGGCAGATGGGAATGTCCGGAATGTACTTGGGTTGTTCGTCGGTGGAAATTCCCAGGGCGACGAAATCGCCCGAGGCCACATAATCCTTTATTGAACCGTGGGCATTGACGATGATGTCGACATGGCCGCCAAGCAGGGCGGCAATCCGCTCGCTGGACGGGCCGGCGTCGACTATATTCGCGTCAATGCCGGCGTTTTTCAGCATCAGGGCGACGATTTGAGTGGTGGCTCCGGTGTCGGCAGCCAAACGCAGCTCGCCAGGCTTTCTTTTGGTCAATTCCGCCAATTCCTTAAGGTTTGAAACCCCTAGATCGGAGGACACGCAAACCACCAGCCCGGGGCCTTTGGCCGCGAGGCAACTGAACTCGAACGCCTCGATTCCGAAATCAATGGCGCCGCTCAATTCGTTGGTGATGAGGGCGGAAGAGGTGTAAAAAACAACGTATCCGTCCGCCGGCGCCTCTTTTGCCTTTCGCGCCCCCACGGCGCCGCCATTGCCGGTGGTCGCGGTTATGACTACATCGACCCCGAGTTTTTTGGAGGCGCTTTCAATATAGGAACGGGCGTTGAAATCGGTATCGCCTCCGGGGGCATATGGGCAAATGATTTGGATCGCTTTTTTCGGCCAGTCGAGAGCGTTGGTCAATCCGGGATAAAGAAACAAGGAAACAATTACGGCCAGGCACGTTTTTTTGAATATTACCATTCGCAATCCTCCGTTCATTGTAGAAATCGGTTTTTATGGATCGATTCCCGTTTTGGCTCGTCACGAAATAATCGTGGCATGTTTATACTTCGATTTTGGAGTAAACGTACTTAGGCATTCGCAAGGTTGGCCTTTTTGTAACACCGGATAGCGAGCGGGCTAGCGGAGACAAAGGAATAGAAGCAGAATGGGAAAGCACATATCCGCCCGTTTTTATGCAAAATAAATGCCAATGGTTAACCTGAATTCCCTTTCTTGCGTAAAATCATTTATCTTATGTTTATAGATGCAGTTACGTTATCCCGGCCAATGAATAAAGGTAATTTTTTACCTGAAGTTTTATGGCTAAGCAACATATCGCCAACTAAATTTAACCGACGTTAAGAAAAATGAACGCAGCCGATACCCTCCCTCTGTCCATGATGGTTGTGACTGCATTGCAACTTGTTTGGTATTCAATCATTATGGCAAATCCAATTTTTTGTTGGAAATCGTCGACTACGGTAAATGTTTTGCTTTATAACGAAAGCGTTTTGGTTTTCGGGCAACCGTCTATCCCAAGCCCCAAGCGCGTACAAGGATTATGGAACAAGAATGACCGAAAACTATCCGCACTTGGGTATGTGCCCAAATGCGGAAGGAATATCGGTATCCAACACCCTCTAAGGTGCTGTCCAAAAATAAATGCTACATGTTTAGACAAGGAACCGAGTCGCGACAGTAAATTTTTGCCCAGGTTAAGGATCGGGCAAAAATAAGCGCCAATTTTGACGAACCCTGAATTCCGCAACGCCTTGTCGAAAAATGCCATAAGGCCCGGCCTCGCCGTTCCCGTTTAAAAGGAGGAAATATGCCCATCATCGGTCGCGTGGAGGTTGTTGATTTCACTTATGAAGTGAAGGACATGGGGGCGGTTTTCCAAAACGCCCATAACCATATCGGGTATTGCAAGGGAGCCGTCATGCCGTTGTCGAAATATGCCGTCGTCATTGAGTGCGAAGACGGTTCAAGAGGCGAATATGTCACCCATTGGGGTGGAACTCGCGGCGCTCTTGCCCAAACCTTGCAGTTGGTCAACGATCTTCCAGGTAGGGATTCGGATATGCGGGAAGCGTTCTTCAACGAATGGAATCGCCGCCTTTGCCACCAGGATCACATGGGGCAGGGGCCTGTCGACATTTGCCTTTGGGATCTGGCCGGAAAACAGGCCGGCAAATCCGTTTCCGCCATGATCGGCCGATGCCGCGACAAAATTACGGCTTACGCCAGCACCTATCATGGCGATCATTCGGGCATGCTTGACAGCATTGAGGCGTTCACCGATTTTGCCGAACAATGCCACGCCATGGGATACAAGGCATTCAAACATCATGGCTGGTTCGACGGCGATCCCAAAATGGAAGCCGCCCTCATTCGCGCCCTGGGGCGGAAGGTGGACGGCCGCATGACCTTGATGTATGACGGGGCTTCGGATCTGCAGACCTTCGCCGACGCCTTATATGTCGGCAAAGCTTGCGACGACGCCAATTTCCTCTGGTATGAGGATCCTTATCGCGACAATTCCCTGTCGCCGTTTTCCCATAAGAAGCTGCGTTCGCTGATTAAAACTCCGCTCCTGATTACCGAGCATGTTCGCTCGCTGGAAGCGAAATGCGCCTTTATCATGGCGGGCGGCACCGATTTCGTCCGCGCCGATCCCGAATATGATCAGGGCATCACCGGGGCCATCAAGACGGCCCGGATGGCGGAGGCGTTCGGTCTCGACGTCGAAGTGCATGCGCCCGGTCCCGCCCATCGCCAAATTTGCGGCGCCGTTCGCAACACCAACTTCTACGAACTGGCCGAGGTGGGGCCAAAATTGAAGAACATTATTCCTCCCTGTTACGCCGACGGATACAAGGACGAACTCGATTCCATTGATTCGGACGGGCGCATCGACATTCCCAATGGCCCCGGGCTGGGCGTCGCCTACGATTGGGATTGGCTTAACGCCCATGCCGTCAAGCGCTGGTTTTTTGGGCGGAAATAGGGAAATCGCGATGGCGGCTAATCAATGACGACTGCCAAGTCTTTGCTTAGCGGTCGTCTCTTTAATTGCGCGGGCGGACGGCTATAATGGTCCGCATAATGCCGAAAATACTCCTGATCGCCCAAGGCGCCCATATCGCCCGCTATGCCGCCCGGCTTCGCGGCAGTCTTCCCGATTCGGAAGATCTGGCCATCGTCGTGGCCCATATGGAGGACGCGGTTGAAATCGCCAAGAAACATGCCGGAACCGATACGGAAGCGCTTATCGCCAGGGGGACGACGGCCGATCTGCTGCGCGAGGCCGGCATTTCCCTGCCGGTGGTGGAAATACCGATAGGCGATGCGGAAATCAGCGACAGCCTGAAACGCGCCCGGCGGTTGGCGGGCAGCGACGCCACCATCGGCTTTATCGGGTTTAAAAACGTTATTGTGCCGGTTCGATCGTTTTTGGAAACGCTCAATGTCCGCATCAGGTTGTATGAAATTCATTCCAGTTCGCAATTCCATGAACAGTTTGCCTTGGCAAAAAGCGAAGGCGTATCGGTAATTGTCGGAGGCGTTCGGGCGGTCGAACTCGCCGGGACAGCCGGCTTTCGTACCGTTCTCATGGATTCTTCCCTGAGTTCCTTGGCCCAAGCCTACGCCCAGGCCCGCTCAATTATCGACGCGGTGGCGGTTGAGAAAAAGAAACGCCAGGAAACCCAGACCATCCTCAATTCCGTGTCCGACGCCATTGTCAGCATTGACGGCGAGGGGCGCCTGCTGGAGCTGAACCGGTTGGCCCGCCAGATATTCGGCGTCGGGGCCAAGGGGGCGGCCGAAAAGGCCGGGGATATTTTCACCCCCGATGAATGCGCTTGGATAAATCAGGCGATTCAAACCGGGGAAGAGGTTGTCGGGGCGATTTTGGAGCGCCAGGGACGTAAATACGCCTTGCGCGCCGTACCGGTGACGGTCGAAGGAAAGCCGCAGGGCGCGGTCGTCAGCTTGCAGGAAATCAATGTCCTGCAAAACATGGAGGCGGCTGTACGCAAGGGGTTGTACCAGCGCGGCAATGTCGCCCGCTATGTGTTTGCCGACATCAAGGGAACGTCCGCCGAATTTCGGGCCGCGGTGGAAATGGCCGAACGGTTTTCCCGCCTCCAATCGAACGTATTGATTATCGGGGATACGGGTACGGGCAAGGAGATGTTTGCCCAAAGCATTCACAATGCGAGTCCAAGGAGCAAAAACTCCTTCGTCGCCGTCAACTGTGGAGCCATACCCGAGAATCTTTTGGAAAGCGAATTGTTCGGCTATGACGATGGCGCCTTTTCGGGCGCAAAAAGAGGGGGCCGCCCGGGGCTTTTCGAACTCGCCCATGGAGGAACGCTTTTCCTTGATGAAGTGTCGCAGATGGGGCAGGCCGGACAGGTTAGCCTACTTAGAGCTTTGCAGGAACAGCAGATACGTCGAGTTGGAGGCCACGATGTCATCCCGGTTGATGTCAGGGTTGTCGCCGCCAGCAACGTCAATTTGTACGATCTGGTCCGCGACAACTCGTTTCGGAAGGATTTGTATTATCGGCTGGGCGTACTAATCGTGAGAATTCCGCCCCTTAACCGCCGGATCGGCGATATTTCCGTGTTGGCCAAGGATTTTCTTGCCCATTACCGCGCCCTTTTCGTCAAAAAAATGGCCTTCACCGATTCGGCCCTGGCCGAATTGGAATCGTTCGCTTGGGATGGCAACATAAGGCAATTGAAAAATTTTTGCGAACGGGTCGTGGCGCTGGCGGACAAGGAGTCGGTGGACGGCGACTTCATCCGCCGCGAATTGTACAATTCATACTGGAGCGAGAAAATGCCGTCCCTCCCGGCCGGCGGGGTTTCCGACGCCGGCGATCCCTTGGTGATCAAGGGAAGGGTGGTAACCCGCTCGCGACTGGAGGAGCTGCTGTCCAGGCACCGGGGAAACAAGGAGGCTATTTCCCGCGAACTCAACGTCAGCCGGACAACCTTGTGGAAGCTTCTAAAAAAAAATCAAATCGCCTGAAAATGGCTTTCGCTTTCCGTCCCCGGCCGGCATATGCCCAAGCGCGCATGGTTTTCGATTGTTCTTGTTCCATAACCCTTGCACGCGCTTGGGGTTTGGGATAGACGGTTGCCCGAAAAGCAAAACGCTTTCGCCATAAACAGGCGGCGCTTATTTTTTTACAGATCCTTAATATCCCAGGTTTTCGTTGATTAGCACCACTTCCGTGTGCGGGCAGCCGCTCAGGGGCCGCAAATGAATGGCGATGACGCCGCAGATGCGTTCGGGCGAATCGCAATCGTGGCATTTCCCGTCCCGTACGCAGGGAGTTTTCCGTTCCAGCCGCTTGGCGTTGAGGGGAGAGGCCAGATTCCTGGCCCGATCCAGGGCGGACGGAAGATTGGGGACGATTTTATTGGCGCCCAGGATGAAAAAGACCTTTTTGGGCCCGTAAATGCTGGCCGACACCCGATTGCCGCCCCCGTCGATGTTCACCAGCTCTCCGGTTTCCGCCGCCGCGTTGACCGAGGTCAGGTAGGCGGTGAATTCGGGGAAGCGTTCCTTGGCGTCCGGTTCCCGCCAATGCCAAACAACCGTGTTGAATTTTTCCAGCCGCTCATACAGGCCCATATCCCTGAGGGTGATCGA
>JAISYL010000227.1 GCA_031269935.1 Planctomycetota bacterium | reverse complement strand
TAGAGGATCGACGGCATGGACAAGCCCCGGGCGGCGGTGATTGACGGGCAGGGCGGGGGGGTGGGCAGGGCGCTGGTCGAGAAGCTGCGCCTGAGCCTGGGCGGCAGCCTGTACATCCTCGCCCTGGGCACCAATTCGCTCGCCACCTCGCTCATGCTCAAGGCCGGGGCCGACGAAGGAGCCACCGGCGAAAACGCCATCGTCGTCAACGCCGGCCGGGTCGACTATATCCTGGGGACCATCGGCATCATCGCGGCCAATTCCATGCTGGGCGAACTCACCCCCGCCATGGCCGCCGCCATCGGTTCAAGCCGGGCCGAAAAGATCCTCGTCCCCCTCAACCGCTGCCAACTTCGCCTGGTCGGGGTCAAGAACCAGCCCTTCGGCGCCCATATCGAGGAAGCGGCGACGGCGCTTCTGGAACTTATCCGGGAACGCTTCAATCGGGACGCTTCAGCCGGTTCCCCGCAAAAGATGAAGAATGTCGTAGCCGGTCACGGTCAACATTAGCGCCAGCAGGCAAATCAGGCCGATCCATTGCGCCGTGTCACGGACCAGCCGGGGAGGCGGGCCTCCGATCAGCCACTCGATCAGCAGGAAGGCCAGGTGGCCGCCGTCCAGCACCGGGAAGGGGAGCAGGTTGCAAACCCCCAGGTTGACGCTGATCAGCGCCACGATGTAGAGAAAATAGGCGAAGCCCCGATCATCGGCGATCTTGATGATGCGGAAAAGCTGAACCGGCCCGCCCACGGCGTCCAGCGGCAAGGTGCGAACCACCAGCTTGTGGATCACCGAATAGACCATTAGCGAAAGGTCGACCCATTTTTTCCCGGCCGCCCCCACCGCCTCGAAAAAGGGAAGGGGCCGGACTTCCTCCGCGGTCTTGAAGGACACCGGCAGGCGGCTGAGGAGCCCGGCTAGGCCGGGATTCTCCAGTATTTTTCCGGGAGTTGCCGCCACCAGGGTTTTCAGGCCGCCCCCGTAGGGCGAATCGGCGGGGAACACGAACCTGAGGATGGTCGTGGCCAGATCGGGCGAATACTGCAGGGCCGCCAAGCGCGAACCGGCCAGGCGGGCGGCACCCCCCAGGGCGGTATCGGCGAAACTCCCGGCTTCCACCGAGGTGACCGGCCCGGGCGCCAGATCCACCCCGATCATGGGCCGCCGATGCCGCGGGCTGACCCGGGGCGACAGGCGAACCGTCAGGTTGGCCTCCGTGACTTCCCGCAAACCGGCGGCAAGACGATTTTCGCCGCCCCGGCGCAGGAAAAGTTTCAGGTCATGGCTGGAAGCCTCCTCCACCGCTTCCCGAAGGGATTTGCCGGCCGGCAGGGGCCGCCCGGCCAATCCGGCCAGCAGATCGCCCGGTTCGGCTATTTTTTCCAGGGGGGATCCGGGAAGAATCCGGCCGATCCTGAATCCATCGCCCCCTTCCATCACACCCTCCAGGCCCAGGAGAGTGTCGCGTTCGGGATCGGGCATCTCCGTTCCCACCTTCGGAGTCACTCGGGCGGCAATCGTTTCGCTTTTCCGCTTCAACAGGATGTCGACCGGCCGCAGGGCGGCCTCGATCACCGCCCGCATGAACTGTTCGGTACTGGCGAGCCGCCGGACCCCGCCTCCGTCCGGATCGGCGATTTCATAAGCCGTTACCAAATCCCCGGCCGAAAGGCCGGCCCGGTCGGCCGGACCGCCCGGCGTCACCCCGACTATTTCCACCCCGATGCGCAAGCCCAAATCCCACTCGCCATAGGTTTCCAGGGGAACCAGGACCTCCCTTACTTCGCCGTCCCGGGCCGACTTGACCTTGAGCCTGGCTTCCTCTCCCGGGCGGTTGGCCAGGAGGCGCTGGATCAGCCCCCCCTGGTTTTCCGGGATCTCCACCCCGTCCACGGCGATTATTTCGTCGTTCACCGCGAGCTTGCCGGCCAGGGGGCCGGTGAAGGCGGGATCCTCGACAATGCCGCCGATCCGGCGCGAGCGTTCGGGTTCGGCGCCGATGGAATTGAGGTTGCCGCGACCGCCCGAGGCGCGGCCCTTTACCCGGATGCTCAGAATCCGGCGGATCCCGGAGGCGTCGCGGCGCTCCACCTCGACCATGACCTCGCCCCCGGCGCCGGAGAGGGCGATGGCTTCGGCCGCCTCCTCAAAGGATTCGACCCGGCGGTCGTCGACCCGCAGGACGCGATCCCCCGGAAGAAACCCGTGTACGGCCGCCGGTCCCCTGGGATCCAATTCCCCCAGTACCGGCGGGATGAAGGGAATCCCGTACATGAAGGCGGCGATCAGGATCAGGAAGCCGAACAGGAAATTCATCAGCACCCCCCCGGCGAAGACCAGGCTCCTGGCCCACAGGGGTTTGGCCTGGATTTCATCGGGGGCTCCGGTACGGATTTCCTTCCTGGGATCGTCATTTTGTCCCGCCAGGGCGCAGTATCCCCCCAGGGGAAGGATGCCGACGCCGTAGACGGTCCCCCGCCATCCCTTTTCCAGGGCCAGGCCGAAAATGTCGAAGCCGATGAAAAAGCGCTCCACCCTGACGCCGGTTAACCTGGCGGCGAGGTAATGGCCGAGTTCGTGGACGAAGACAATGGCGGAAAAGGCCGCTATTATTATTATGGCCTGGTTGACGGTGTCCAACCCCGGGAGAAACGAGAGCAGTCCGCCGTTCATAGCAATTCCCCTAACGCCGCCGGGGCCGCCGCCAGGAGTTGAGGCAAGCCTTCAGGCTTCCGGCCGCCGGCCTGGGCGAAATCGGCCCGGCCGCCGCCGCCGCCGTCGATGAGGGGGGACAATTTCCTCACCAAATCGCCCGCCTTCAGCCTGGCCGGGGCAAGTTCATTCCCCACAACCACCGCCAGGGATGCCTTGCCCTTTTCCCGGCCCCCCAGGATCGCCACTCCCGTTCCGCCCAGCCGCTCCAGCGCCCGCCGGGCCAATTCGCCCAGTTCCCGGCCGCCGATTTCCCCGGCGTCGGCCGCCAAAAGCCTGGCGCCGGCCACCTCCCGAACGTCCGCGCCGGCCAGCCTGTCCCCGGCCCGGGCCAGCCGGAGGGCGGAAAGGCTTTTTTCCAGTTCCCGGATATGGCCGGACATCCCCTGGACCCGCTCCCGCACTTCCCTGGGCGAAGCCTTCAACTCCCGGGAAACCTCGGACAGGAGTTCCCCCTGTTCCCGCGACAGGCGGCAGGCGGCGAGGCCCGTCACCCCCTCGATTCGCCTTACGCCGGCGGCCACCGCCTCCTCGGACACCAGCCGGAAACAGCCGATGGGCGCCACCTCGGCCATATGGGTTCCGCCGCAGAACTCGATCGAATAGTCGCCGACGGCGATGACCCTGACCGTGTCGCCGTATTTCTCCCCGAACAGGGCGATGGCGCCGCTTTGGCGCGCTTCCTCAAGGGGAAGCGCGCGGGTGACCACCCTGGCGTTTTCGAGGATGCGCCGGTTGACCAGATCCTCCACCTTTTCCCGCTGGTCCCGGGTCAAGGCGGCGGGATGTTGAAAGTCGAAGCGCAGCCGGTCGGGCCCGACATGGGAACCCCTCTGCTCCGCCCGTTCGCCCAAAACGGAACGGAGGGCGTAATGCAACAGGTGCGCCGCCGTGTGATTGCGCCTGATGTCGAGGCGGCGTTCGGGATCGACCCTGGCCTCGAGGGCGGCGCCGGGCCGAAGACCGCCGCTTTCCACCTCCCCCAGATGCAAATGGATGCCGTCCAGCTTCTGGGTGTCGTCGACGCGGACCACCAGGTTGCCGGGGCCGACCAGGAGGCCGGTGTCCCCCACCTGTCCCCCGGATTCCCCGTAAAACGGGGTCCGATCCAGAACCACCGTCACCTGGGCTCCCGGCCCGGCCTCGTCCGCCAGCCGGCCGCCAATCACCACCGCCAGCGCGGTCGTGGCGGCTTCCAGGCTTTCATAACCCAGGAATTCCGTGGCGGAGGCCAATTTCTTGACCTCCTGCAACGGACCTCGGGCGAAGACCTCCCCCTTCATTTTGGCCCCTTCCCGGGCTTTCGCCCGGGCTTCCGCCAACGCGGCCTCGTATCCGGCCCGATCCACCCCCAGGCCCTCGTTGGCCAGGACCTCCTCGGCCAGTTCCAGGGGGAAGCCGTAGGTGTCGTACAATTCGAAGGCCTCGGCTCCGGAAACGGCCGCCCCTCCGGCCTGGCGGGTCTGGGCCGCCACCTGTCCGATGCGCGCCAGCCCCCGGTCCAGGGTGGCGAGGAACTTCGCCTCCTCCTGGCCGATGGCGTCGGCGATCGCGGTTGCCCGGGCCTGGATTTCCGGGTAGGGTTTGGCCATAGCCCGGCCCACCACGGGAACCAGCCCGGCGAGAAAGCCCCCGCGGATTCCCAGGTTCCGGCCGTCGAGCACGGCCCGGCGGAGCAACCGCTTCAGGACATAGCCCCGGTGCGAATTGGCCGGAAGCACCCCGTCGCCGATGCAGAAGGTCACCGCCCGGAGGTGATCCGCCGCCCGGCGGAGGAGAATGTCGTCCTCGCGCCGGGAGCCGTAGGTTTTGCCCGCCCTGTCGGCGATGGCGGCGACGAGGGGTCGGAAAATGTCGATGTCCATGTTGGTGGGGGCTTCCTGCAGGCAGGCCGCCATGCGTTCAAGCCCCATGCCGGTGTCGATGTTCCTTTGGGGCAGGGGAACCAGGGTTCCGTCCGGCCGGCGGTCGAACTGGGTGAAGACCAGGTTCCAGATTTCCACCCAGCGCCGGCAGTCGCAGGTTATGCCGCAATCGGGCCTCCCGCAGCCGAAGGCGGGGCCGCGATCATAGAAAATCTCGGAGCAGGGGCCGCAGGGGCCGCAGGGGCCCAGCTTGGGGGCGTCGGCCGGCCAAAAATTATCGTGATCGCCCAGCCGGGAAATCCTTGTCCGGGGCAGGCCGATTTCCTTCTCCCAAATTCCTCCGGCCTCGTCGTCGGAGACATGAACCGACGCCTGGAGGCGGTTTTCCGGAATGCCCATGGCGGAAGTGAGGAATTCCCAGGCCCAGGCGATGGCTTCCCGCTTGAAGTAGCCGCCGAAGGAAAAATTCCCCAGCATTTCGAAAAAAGTCTGGTGGGCCGGGGTGACCCCGACGTTCATGATGTCGCCGGTGCGCAGGCATTTCTGGCAGGAGACGGCGGCTCGGTATTCCAGCCGCAGCCCCAGGAACTGGTCCTTGAACTGGTTCATGCCCGCCCCGGTGAACAACAGGGTGGGGTCGTTGTGGGGAACCAGCGAGTCGGAGGGGACGATCCGGGCGCCCCGGGCGGCGAAAAAACCGAGAAACTTCTCGCGGACCTCGTCTGTCTTCATGAAGGCCGATTCCTTGTTGGGCTGAAACGGTAGCAAAAAGCGCCCGGCGGCGGCTGGGCGCGACGGGCATCCATTATATCGCCGGGATTCCGGCTTGCAAGCATTCTCCCCCGCTTCCGGCGGCGGCGGCGCAAATCGTCCGGAAAACCGGATTATTCTGAAAGTTTCCCGGCCGGCCGGGAAAATTATGGTCAAGGAAGTTTGTCCCTTGCCGGCGGAACGGGTAGTCACGGAGGCGAGCGATTATGAAGATGCGGGCGATGACGGGGCTGTGGCTGGCGGCGTCGCTGTTGCCGGCCGCCCCTCCAGGGGAAGCCGTCCGGGCGGGCGAGGCCATGGAGATACTTTCCGAGCGCGACGGCGGCCGGGCCAATTCCCTGAATATCAACTACCGCCAGGTGCGCCTGGAAAAGGTATTGGACGACCTCTCGCGGGCCCGGGCCGGAGTCAACCTCCAGGTGAGGGCCGAATCCTTCCAGGAGGAGCAGGAACTCCTGGCCGCCCCGGTCACCCTCGGCCCGCTGACCGGGGTGTCCTGGGACACGGCGGTCAAATACGTGGCCGATCGCCTGAAGCTCATCGTCAACCGCGCCCAGTTTTCCGAGGGGGTGGTTTACCTGGAAAAGGTGGCGAGGTTCACCGACACCTTCGACGGGGTGAGGCTGGGGGAGGCGGTGCGGGAAATCGCCCGGCGCGGCAACGCCAACGTCATTTTTTCGCCCCAGGTGGGGACCGACGTCCCGGTGTACCTGAGCTTCACCGACGTTCCCTGGCGCGAGGCGCTGGGAAGCCTGCTCAAGGCCCACGGTTGCACCATCCTCAACGACGCGGACGGCCGAATCATGCGCATCTCCACCGCCGCCGAGGCCGACGTACAGTTTGAAACCCGCTCCCGGCCCCTCCGCTACCTCCAGCCGGACGGGTCGCATTTCCGGCCGGACCTGATTACCGGCAATTACCACCAATTCGCCTCCCGTTTCAGCGACACCGAGGCCACGGTCCTGGAAAAGAACCTCAAGGGCCTGTTGGAGGCGCTTAAGTCCCCGCGCGGGGTTATCACCTACGAAAGCCGAACCAACACCCTGATTCTCCGGGACACCCCGATCAACATCCAGCAGATGCTCCAGGTGATTGACGAACTGGATCAGCCCCCGTCCCAGGTATTGATAGAAACCCGCCTGATCTCGATGGAAGAGAATCCCTCGCTGAAACTGGGGGTGAAATGGGGGCAGGATGGCGATCCCTACGAGGGAATCAATAATATCGGCCCCGACTCCGGGCCGACCTGGAATACCAGTTGGCCTTGGGCCAACAGCGAAAATTTCGGCAATTTGGGTCCGGTTCTGGGGGCAACCGGAACGCCCGCCATGGGAGGGATCACGACCGGCAGAATGTCCCTGGCATCCCTCAAGTTCGCTCTCCAGGCGGCCCAGTATGACGATTCGATCAAGATCACCCAGGCGCCGCAAATCCTGGTGCTCGACAACGAGGAGGCCACCGTTTTCATCGGCAATGTCCGCACCTACGCCCTGATTGAGAGAACCGTCAGCGACAGATCGGATTCTTTTTCCGTAAACGAAAGGGAGATCCTGGAAGGGGTGCAGTTGATGGTCATCCCCCATGTGGCCCGGGGCACCGATTCGGTGATTCTGGAAATCATTCCCAAGGAGACCGACACCGCAACCCTTACCGAGGTCCAAACCGGCGGGGGAAGCGTGACGGTCCCGACCAACATGCCGGTCAAGGTGATGCACACCAAGATGATGCTCCAATCCACCGAGACCGGGGTGATCGCCGGTTTGTTCAAGAACCAGACTCGGGAAGAGGAACGAAAGATTCCCGGCCTGTCCAAACTGCCGGTGATTGGGAGGATTTTCAAGCACAATTCCACCACCACCACCCGCAACAATACCGCGATCCTGGTGACCCCGACCATCATTCCCCCCCGGCACGGGGAGGAATTCGACCAGGACATCGAGAATTTCAAGAATTCCCTCGCTTCCTCCCTGCGCTGACTCGGCGGGAGGAAGGCGGGATGGGGGGCGGGGAGGAGGAAGTGGTCCGTCCCGGCGTCCGGCGGCCCGGCCAAGGGCTGCCGGACGTTTTAATTGCCCGGTTGGGGACTGCCCAAAAATAAATATTACATGTTTATACCGCGTCACCAACGTCGCTCTCGTAAATTTTTGCCCAAACACGGGCAAAAATTTACTGCCGCGACTAGGTTCCTTGTCTAAACATGTAATATTTATTTTTGGGCGAGCCCTTGCCAGGGCAGGGGAACCGGCCGGCCCAGCCGGGCGGATTCGTAAATTCCGCAAATCACGTCCAGGGGATAACGCGCCTCCAGCGGGTCCACTAGGCCGCTTCGATCCCCCCGCACCGCCCCCAGCAGGCCTTCAATAACCTGGATGTGTCCGGTTATGCTGATGGCCTTGGGATCCTTGCCTCCGTCCCCCATTCCGGTGGACAGGGTGGCCACCCGGCCGTCCAGGGGATGCCGATCGCCGAAGTTCCAGCCGACGAGGCGGTCGCCGGCGAGGGTGGCGGTCCCCTTTTCCCCCGACACTTGAACTTCCGGGGGGAATCCGGGTTCGCAGGAGGTGCTGGATTCGATGGTGCCCGCCACCCCGTCGGCGAATTTGACCAGGGCGACGGCATTGTCCTCCACCTCTATCTTGTGGGTCAGGGTGGCGACGGCGCCGTAGACTTCGCTGGGCACTCCCCCGAAATGGATCATGAGATCGATGGCGTGGATGGACTGATTCATCAGGCAGCCGCCGCCGTCCAGTTCCCAGGTGCCCCGCCAGGCGCCGGAGTCGTAATACGACTGGGGGCGGAACCATTTGACCCTGGCGCTGGAGAGGAGGACCCGGCCGAAGCGGCCGGCGGCGAGGGCTTCCCGGATCAGCTTGGCGCCCTCCCCGTATCGGTATTGGAACACCGGAGCCAGGATGACCCCGGCCGTCCGGCAGGCGTCGATGATGTCCTGGGCCCTGGCCGGGGTGATTTCCAGGGGTTTTTCGCACATGACGTGCTTGCCGGCCCGGGCGGCGGCGAGGGAATTTTCGCCGTGGTGTCCGGAGGGGGTGGCGATGGACACGGCGTTGATCCCGGGGTCGGCCAGCATGGCCTCCAGGCTGGGATAGGCTTTGATCTGGTGTTTGCGGGCGAAAGCTTCCATCTGTTCCGGAATCACCCCGAAAACCCCCTCCGGCCGGACTCCCGGCACCGCCCGCATGGCCTGGGCATGATATTCGGCGATCATTCCGGCGCCGATGATTCCGAATCGCAGATCCTCCGACATGGCCGTCTCCTTGCCGATTTGCCCGTCGCCGTCCCCGGTTCCCGGCAGTTCACCGGATAACTTGTTGAAGTATAAGGCCAATTCGCGAGGCGTCAAATGAAATCGCCGCCTCTTGAGGGGAATCCCCGGGCTCCGGCGCGGAATCCGGGTCGGGCCGGGGAGGCGCTTGTTTTCCTCGTTATCCGTGCCCCCGGATCCACCGCTTTATCCGCCGCCCTATCCCCCCGGCACCATGGCCGGCACCAGGAGGCGCGGCAGGAACAGGGTCAGGTTGGGAAAAAAGGCCATTATGAGCACCACGAGCAGCATGAGGCAGAACATCGGGGCCATCGGGCGTATGACATCGGTCATTTTCGCCTTGCCGATGGCGCAACTGATGAGGGTGCACAGGCCATAGGGCGGGGTGAGAAGCCCAAGGGCTATGGTTACGCACACCACCAGGCCGAGATGGAGTGAATGGATGTCCGCGATCTGGCCAAGCTTCTGGGTGATGGGAAGCAGGATTATGATGGCGGGCGTACCGTCCATGAACGTTCCTATCACCAAGTAGATGCCGATGATGATGAGCATTATCAACTGCGGGTCGGTGGTCCAGGCGATGACATTGTCGGCGACGTATTCCGGCACCTTGTAGAAGGCGAGAAGGTAACCGTAAACTCCGGCGCAGGCCAGGCAGAACATGGGAATGGCGGAACCGAGGCCGGTGTCGCGGATCATCGGGAGGATGTCCCGCAATTCTATGGTGCGGTATAGGAACAGGGTCAGGAGCAAGGTGTAGATGACCGTGACCATGGACGCCTCGGTGGCGGTGAAAAGACCGCCCACCATGCCGCCGATGAGAATGAGCGGGACGCCGAGCGGCCAAACGCCTTTCTGGAAGGCGCGGGCGATTTCGCCGATCGGGGCCATTTCTTCGCGCTCGCGGGGATAGCCGTATTTCTTGGCGTAATAGTAGGAAACGCCCATAAGGCAGATGCCGATGGCGATGCCCGGCAGGATGCCGCCGATAAACAGGGCGATGACCGATACGTTGCCGTACGAACCGTAAATGATCATGAACACGCTCGGCGGGATGATGATGCCGATGACCGATGAACAGGCCACCAGGGCGACCGAAAAGGCCTTCCCGTATCCGCGTTTGATGAGGTTGGGGATGAAGATGGAGCCGACGGCGGCGGATTCGGCGGCCGAACTGCCGGTGGTGCCGGCCAGGATCATGGCGACGATGACGGTAAAGTAGGCCAACGCCCCCCTGAGCCAGCCTATGAGCGTCAGGCAGAGGTCGATGAGATATTCGGACACCCTGCCGCGATTCATCAAATCCCCGGCCAGGAAGAAAACGGGAATGGCCAGGATGGGGAAGGCGTCGATGCCTTTATAGATTTGCTGCATCATCAGCACCATCGGCAAGTCGCTGGCCACGAACATGGCCAAGGCCGAGGAAAAGAATAGGGAAAAGGACAAGGGAATGCCAAGCGCGATCAACAGGCCGAACCCGGCGAACAGGATGGAGAGGAAGAAGATCATATTTTGCTCCCGACCGTATATTCCGACGAGAATGTTAGATCGCGTAAAGAAATAACGTTTACACCGGGGCGCGGCGGTTCAACGCCCGCGGGGCCTTTTCATGCCGAAGTTGTAAATGTTATTTATTTCCGCGCCCTTATTCCGCAACCGCTTCGTGTTCCTTGATTGCTTCCTGAACAGAGTCCAGTTGGCCGCTGTAGTCCCCGAACAGTATGTTGTACAGGGCGAAGCAGGTCATGAACGCTCCGCTGATCGGCAGGATTACGAATGCGTAGGCCATGGGCGTCAGAAAGGTCGGCGACACCCTGGTTAAGCCGAACCTCCAGGTGAAAACGGCGCCATAGTAGACCATGAAGAGGGAACAGAGCAGGACGAGGGAGTTGACGGCGAACCGCATGTAATAATCCTTGGCCTTGCCGCGCAGGGCGTCGGGAAAGAAGGTAACGCCGAAATGGGCGTTCCGTTTCACGCCGATCGCCGCGCCGATAAGAACCATGTTGATAAAAGAGTACCTCCCCACCTCTTCCGTCCAGATGGCGGGAACGTCGATGACGAATCGGGAAAAAACCTGCCAGACCAGCGCCACCATGAGCATGATGGTGAAGAAGGTGGTGAGGACAATGGCGATCTTTTCCAGGACATGGATGAAACGATCGGCGGTTTTTCTCATGGACTCGTTCCTTGCGGGACGGGGCATGCGAACCCGCAAACGCCCGCGTCGGGGAAAATGGGGCCTGTTTTCCGAAGGAATTTCTATTTTCCCGAAGCGCCGATTGGCGGTCCAATCGGCGCTCCGATGGTGAATGCTTCGCGGATTATTTCGCCATGGCGCGGATTTTGGCCAGGGCGTCGGTCATGCCGATGCGTTTGGCGTTGGCCTCCAGGACGGAGGCGACCATTCCAACCGCCCGGTTGTGATCTTCGGGGGAGAGTTCGGTGATCTTGACGCCGTACTTCCCCACCAGCACCTTTTCGTTCTCCTGGTCGAGGGCGATTGCCATGTCTATCTGCTTCGCGCAGGTCTCGCGGCCGGCCTGGATGACGATGTCGCGGTATTCGGCGGGTAGTTTGTTGACCGCTATGCCGCTGATGAAGAACGGAAGGGTCAGGAAGCAGTGCTTGGTGCGGAGGATGAATTTGCAGCTTTCGAAGAATTTCATGCCGAAGATTGAGGTCATGCTGTTTTCCGCCCCGTCGATGACGCCGGTTTGGAGGGCGCTGTAAAGTTCGGTGTAGGCCATGGGGGTGGGATTGACGCCGAGCGCCTGAAACGCGGCCGTCTCGTTCGGGCCGGTCATGGTGCGGAGCTTGATGCCCTTCAAGGCGTCAAGGTTCTTCATTTCGCTCCTGGTGAAGATGTTTCGGACGCCGTCGGTGAGACAGCCGAGATAGTAGTCGCCGGTTGTCTCCAGCACTTTCTTCTCGAGTTCCTTGTTGACGTCGGAATCCAGCACCGCCTTGAGGTGTTCCCAGCTCGAGAAGGTGTAGGGCGGGCTGTAGATGTCCATTTCCTTGACGAAGTTGGCGTACTTGGCGGCGGCGGCCATCATCACGTCCACCGTGCCCATCTGCATCCCTTCGGCCATTTGTTCCTCGTCGCCGAGGACGGCGTCGGAGTAGAGTTCGACTCCCACCGCCCCCTTGGTGCGGGTTTCGACCAGTTCCTTGAAGATAAGGAGTCCCTGGTAGTGACCGCTCGATTTCGGGTTGTTGGTGGCGGCCTTCAAGGTGACGACCGGCTGTCCGGCCTGGGCGGAACCGGCGGCAAGGCAAACGGCGAACGCGAACAGGAGGAGCGTTTGGGTGATTTTCCGCATGATGCATCCTTTCGTTTCAAGACAAAACGATGCCGCGCATCCGGCCCCAAGCCGGAGTCGGGCTCATTCCGTTTCTTTCATCTCCTCCGTCCAGGCGGCCGGCGTCGCGGCCGTACCGGCTGGATGGAGGTGTTCATCCAATTGCCCGATCAGGTTCAAGGAAATGTCGTGCCTGCCGCCCAGGTATTCCGTGGAAAGCCAGGCTTCAAGAATGTCCAGCGCCTCCAGTTTGGCCGTCAACATGCCGCCGAGGCAGAGGATATTCGAGTCGTTGTGGGCGCGGGTCATTTTCCCCATATAGGTGCTGGTGCAGAGGGAGGCGCGAACCCCGGGGAAGCGGTTCGCGACAATGCTCATCCCTATTCCCGTGGAGCAGATTAGTATCCCCCGCTCCGCCTTTCCGGAAGAGACCGCGCCGGCCACCTCCGCCGCATAATAGGGGTAGCGGACAATCTCTTCCGAATGCGTCCCGACATCCCGATAGGAAACGCCTTGTTCGTCCAGAAAGGCCAGTACCTGTTTTTTCAGTACATAGCCGCCATGATCGCTCGCAATCCAAATGGGTGGGTTCGGCATGATAATGTCCTTTATGAAACGTTACATTGGGAAAAGCGAAAAAAAATCCCTTTTGCGCCGCTTTTGTCCTTGGCGGAAATCAAATCGCCGGCGCCCCTTCCGAAATTTCACCGGGCCCGGGCCGGACCCGCGCTTTCCCTTTCGACCACCTCGGTCGGCAGCACCGCCACCTCCCCGGGCAGCCCGGGGCCATGGGGGAAGTTGCGCAGCAAAAGCTCGACTCCCTTCACTCCCATTTCGTATTTGGGCTGGTTGATGGTGGTCAGGCGAGGGGTGCAGAAATTGGCGAGATCAAGGTTGTCGTAACCGATCACCGATACGTCGCCCGGCACGTCCAAGCCCATCCTTTGCGCTTCCTTAAGGCAGCCAAGGGCCATCAAGTCGTTGGAGGACGCGATGGCCGTGGGCGGATCGGATAGCGTCAGGAGCGCCCGCGCCGCCTTGCACCCCCCGTTCAAACTGTAGTCGCCCGGGAAAATGTACTCCCGGCGGAGGGGAAGCCCCTCGTCTTTCAGGAACTCGCGATACGCCTTCACCCGGTCATGGCTGCTGAGGGAGTCGGCCAGTCCTTTGATAAAGCCGATCTTGGCATGCCCGTGCCGCCGCAGAAACCTCATCCCCTTGACGATGCCTCCCCGGTCGTCGACATTGACCACATTGCAGGCGGAACCGGCCGGCATCCGCGCGTCCATGAGCACCATGGCCATATTCAAGGCGATCTCTTCCGCCTCCGCCCGGGAGATTTGCGGTTTCAACAAAACAATCCCATACATTTTCTTGGCCATCAACGACTTGATGTACGAGCGCTCCTTCCTGACGTCGCGATCGTCGTTGCAGAGGAGAACGGTGAAGCCCGCCTTGTTCGCGGCGTCCTCAACCCCTCGCGCCAATTCCGGATAGAAGGGGTTGTTGATGTTCGGGATGATGAGGCCGATGTCTTTCGAACTTTTGGTCCTTAACGTCCTCGCCACCAGGTTGGAGCGGAATTTCAGCCGTTCCACCACCCTCAGCACCTTGGCGCGGTTTTCCGGCAGTACGCTGTCCTTGCCGTTCAACACGTTCGAGACGGTACCCAACGAAACGCCGGCTTTCAGCGCGACATCCTTCATCGTAGGCATGACGGCGGACTTCCAGTGGGGAATAGGAGTAGGGAGTAGGGGAATAGACCAACAAACGTTAGGGGACGACGCAAAATGATTTTTACATGTTTTTTGGTTGTGCGTTTGCCGGGCCTTGTCCCGTCGCTTCCCGAGTGTGGACGTTGCTTTGGGTCGGGCCTTGGTGATGAAACGTTACATTATGGAGCATACCATATCTCTCCAAGCATATTTGTCAAGAAAAAAAATTAAAAAAATCAATCGTCTTAAAAGCCCGCCCGCGCATTTTCCTTGCGGCTTTCCCGGGCCGGCATATAATTGTACCGCAATGGTGCTCGGCTTGCGGGCCAGGGACGGCCGGACATGATTGAAGCCAGTCTTGTTTCCTCCTCCAATGCCCACCCTTTCCGGCTTGATTTGCCCGGAAAAGAGGTTCGTTTCCGAATTCCTCAATCCCCCCTCCGGACCGGGGAAGACACTCCTGGCGATCCGGATTGGCTGACTCCTCCGCCTGTTGATTCATTCGCTTATTCTCCGTCCGGACACCTTTCGGCCCGCGATTCCTATTCCCCGCCCCCGGGTTTCCGGATTTATGGAATGGGGGAAAAGGCGAATTCGGGGTCGGGAAATTCGCCGGCCGTTCCCGAGGCCAAGGCCGAGATCTCTTCCGGGGTTCCTCCGGGGGAGGAGTCGGGCGGGAGGGACGGGGATCGCCCAGCGGATCCGGGGACGGAGACCGACCCCAAGGGCGAACCGCTGGATCGCCGGGAACAAGCCGAGTTGGACAGACTCCAAACCCGGGACGGAGAGGTGCGACGGCATGAACAAGCCCACAAAGCGGCGGGCGGCCGGTATGCCGGGGCGATTTCCTATGAATATTCCCGGGGTCCGGACGGCAAGCGCTACGC
>JAISYL010000219.1 GCA_031269935.1 Planctomycetota bacterium | reverse complement strand
CCTCCAGTTTTTCCACTCCCTTTCCCAGCCATTCGGAAAGGGGGTGGCTCCTTGGACCGCTCTCGAACGACCATCGGGGGCAGATCAGCGGGACATTCGCGATGTCCTGGCGCCTGATCGCCCTTTTCCCGGCGAGATCGCTGTCCTTTCGCATGAGCAGGCCCCAGGCGTCCTTGGCCGGCAAATCAAGCCAATCGTATTTCGACAGATCGGTGGGCTGGATAAGAATCCCGAAATCCAGGAGCCCCTTGTCGAGGCGTTCGGCCACGTCCGCGGCGTTTCCGCTGTGCAGTCGGTAACGGATGCCGGGGTGGTCCCGCCGCAGGGTCCCGATGATTTCCGCGATTAGCCCCATCGCCCGAGTTTCGCCGGCCCCGATGCGTATTTCCCCCGCCGTTTCCCCCCCGCCCGCGGTGAATTCCGCCTCCGTCCGGTCGGCCAGGTCGAGAATTTCCCCGGCCCGTTCCCGGAGACGCATCCCCTCCGGCGTCAGGGCGACGCCGTGGCTGCGGCGTACGAAAAGTTTGGCCCCCAGTTCGCCTTCGAGATCCTTAATCCGCTTGGAAAGCGCCGGCTGCGCGACGCGCAGGACATTCGCCGCGCCCGTCACGCTTCCTTCTCGCGCCACCGCGAGGAAATGCCGCAACGCCCGCAGTTCCATAAGCGTCCTCCCCGATTGGAATGCCTTATTGTACGGCGTAGTGATATTCCTGTAAAGAATATCTTGATATTCATATTAAGTATTTGCTATTACACGGGTTAATTTTTATAGTACCAAAAAGGGCGCCTCCCGCTTTTGCCGGGGCTTTCCGGTTGCGATACACCCATGCCGGAGGGTTTCCGGTGCGCCGCATTTGCGCGAACCGTTTCGCGACTATGACAAGAAGGAAAGGAATCGACAACGGTGAAAACAAGAAAATATCCGGCGGGAATCATGGCGATTACGATGGCGGCGGCCTTCATGCTCGGGGGCGTGGCCGGGGGCGGAACCGGAGGAAATCAAAGGGGGGCGGCGATGAACGCGACCGGGTTCGAACAGATTTTTCCCTTGGGCGAAAAGAACGACGCCTATGCCCAATACTTCGTCGGGCGGAGTTATCTGAAAGCGCTGGCCGCCGACGGCGCGTCCATTTCGAATGTCACCTTCGAGCCGGGATGCCGCAACCACTGGCATATCCACCGCAAAGCCGGCCAGATACTTTTGTGTACCGCCGGCCTGGGATGGTATCAGGAAGAGGGGAAACCCGCCCGGAGGTTAAGCCCCGGCGGGGTCGTGAATATTCCGGAAGGCGTGAAGCATTGGCACGGCGCGACGAAAGACGATTGGTTCTCGCACCTTTCGGTGACCGTGCCGGCCGAGGGCGCGACCACCGATTGGCTTGAACCGGTAAGCGACGAAATCTATTTGAAACTGGCGGCGAATGCGGGTCGCGCCGACAAAAGTAAAAATACGATGAGGAAACTGGGTATCGGGGAAAACTCCTCGCTCGCGTCCTTCCCGGAATTCGCGGCGATAAAAAACCGCTTCCTGTATGGCGAGGTATGGGATCGGGGTTCGATTGACGATCGCTCGCGCTCCCTCGTGACAATCGCCGTCCTGATTGCCGTCGAGGGGACGGATTTGGAGGATCAACTCCGCGCCGGGCTAAAGATCGGGCTGCTTCCCTCGGAGCTTCAGGAGGTTTTTCACCAGGCCGCGCCGTATGTCGGCTTTCCCAAGGCGGAAAAGGGCCTTGTCGCGCTGGGCAGGGTACTGCAAGACGAGGGAATCGGCCTGCCGCTGGCCGGCAACGCAACCGTCACCGAGGAAAACCGTTTGGACAGGGGAATCGCGGCGCAGAAGGCGGTGTTCGGGGAAGTGATCGACGCCATGCGGGCAAACGCCCCGGCCGATCTCAAATTCATGCAGGACTATCTTTCCGCGTATTGCTTCGGCGACACCTATACCCGCGAAGGGCTCGACTTGAAAACCCGCGAGTTGATTACTTTCTCCTGTCTCGCCGCCTTGGGAGATTGCGCGGGACAGTTGAAATCCCACGCGGCGGGAAACCTGGCCGTCGGCAACGGCCGGGAGATCCTGCTAGGCGCCTTGAACCAGGGCCTGCCGTATATCGGTTTTCCGCGGACATTGAACGCGATGGCGGTGGTCAACGAGGTAGCCAAATGAAAAAGGGGGGCGAAACATGTCGATTGAAGGCAAGGCGGTCATAATCACCGGAGCCTCGTCGGGCATCGGCGAGGCGACGGCGAAACTGTTGGCGAGCAAGGGCGCGAGGTTGGCGCTTGGCGCCCGGCGCGGGGAAAACCTGGAAAAGATAGCCGGGGAAATAGAAAAAGCCGGAGGCGAAGCCGTTTTTCGGGTAACGGATGTCACGAGAGCCGAGGATAACCGCGAATTGGTTGAATTGGCGAAAGGCAAGTTCGGCCGGGTCGACGCGATTTTCCTGAACGCCGGACTTATGCCGAACGCCCCGTTATCGCGGCTTAAAACGGGCGAATGGGAACAAATGGTCGACGTGAATCTCATGGGCGTGCTCAACGGGCTTGGAGCCGTTTTGCCCGAGTTCGCCGGGCAAAAATCGGGTCACGTCATCGCGACTTCATCCGTCGCGGGAATCAAGGTTTATCCGGGGGCGGCGGTTTACTGCGCGACAAAATGGGCGGTGCGCGCCCTGATGGAGGCATTGCGCATGGAATCCGCCCAGGAGGGGACCAACATCCGTGCCACGACCGTCTGCCCGGCGGCAATCGAGACGGAGTTGCTGCGAACCATCTCCGACGGGGAAACCGCCAAGGGCTTTGGCGCCTTGTATGAGCGGTACGCCATTAGGCCCGAGAGCGTGGCCGGGGTCGTCGCTTTCGCGCTGGAACAGCCGGAAGGCGTCAACGTCAGCGAGTTTACGATTGGCCCGACGGCGCAGCCGTGGTAGCCGGCTTGTTCAACCGATGGCCAAACGAGATGGGGGGAGGGGAAAATTACGCCATGATCTACAAAACCATGCTGTTCTGTCTGCTGTCGGCGCCAGGTCTCCCCGCAAGGACGACGGCCGCGGCGGCGGAAGAGTTCGTACTTGTCAAGGGCGGAACCTTCACCATGGGGAGCCCCGCGGAAGAGCCCGAACGCGGGCGGGACGAGACGCGGCGCCGGGTGACGGTGGGCGATTTTTATCTCGCCGCGTCCGAGGCGAGTCAACAGGAATACGAAGCCCTCACGGGAAGCAATCCCAGCGAGTTCAAGGGAGAAAATCTCCCGGTGGAAAACGTGACGTGGTTCGACGCGGCGCGATATTGCAACGCCAGGAGCGCGCGCGAAGGGCTCGAGGCGGCTTACGCGATTCGCGGCGAAGCGGTCGAGTGGAATCGGGACGCCGGCGGCTACCGGCTGCCCACGGAAGCGGAATGGGAATACGCCTGCCGGGCGGGGACGGCGACGCCGTTCAATACGGGAAGGACCATCGGCGACGGACAGGCCAACCTCTACAACCACTACGGCTACAACAATGACTCCAGCGGGCGCCTGATCGGAGGCTCCCGGGGACGGACCGCGCCGGTGAACAGCTTCAAGCCAAACCCGTGGGGATTTTTCGACATGCACGGCAACGTCGGCGAATGGTGCTGGGACTGGTACGGCGAATACGGCGCGGAGAACCGGATCGACCCCGCCGGCCCGGCGACGGGTTCCTACCGGGTGAACCGGGGCGGAGGCTGGAACGACTTCCCGAAACATGTGCGTTCCGCGTATCGTTCCGCCCTGCCCCCCGGCAACGGCGTCTTCAACGTCGGCTTCCGGCTCGCGCGAAACGCGAAGTGAAACTTTCATAATGCTTGAGGAGATCTAAATGAAAATCATGATGGCCGGGCTGGCGCTGGCGGAGGCTCTTTTTATGGCGGCGAGCGGGGGAAACGCCGGGGAAAGCGCGGCGGGAAGAAAAATTCTCGTCGCCTATTTCTCCTGGGGAGGCAATACGCGGGGAATAGCGGGAGAAATCCACAGGCAAGTCGGCGGCGATATCGTCGAAATCGAACTTGTCAAGCCGTATTCGGCGGATTACCACACAGTGCTCGACGAGGCGTTGCGCGATCAGCGCGCGCAAGCCAGGCCCGAACTCAAAAATCAAGTCGGGGACCTGGGGCCGTACGAGGTCATTTTCCTCGGCTATCCCAACTGGTGGGCGTCCATCCCCATGCCGGTGGCGACGTTCCTGGAGAGTTACGACTTTTCCGGGAAAACCATCGTCCCCTTTTGCAGCCACGGAGGGGGAAGGCTGGGGCAAAGCGTAGCCGCAATCGCGAAACTCGTCCCGAAATCCACGATTCTCGAGGCTCTTTCCGTCCATTATTCGGGCGGGAGCTCGCTGCCGGGAGAGATAGCCGTTTGGCTTCGCAAAATCGGGATCGAAACAAAATAAGCCCGGACAATGCGGGGCGGGGAGGGTTATGCCGGCGAAAAGCATGCGCGCTTGGGCATATTTTATTGATGGGAGGCGCGGTCATGAAAAAATTCTTGTGCATTCTGACTGTTTCCGCGGCCATCCTGTCCGGGAGCGGCGGTGCCCGGCCGGCCGACTCCGCTTCCCCCGCGGAAGTTTCCCCGCCGGGCGAAACGAGTAGGGCGGAGGCGACGGAAATGCCGAAATTGGTTATCGCCATCGGGAACGCGAGGTTTACCGCGACCCTGGCGGACAATTCCTCCGCCAGGGCGCTGGTGGAACTGTTGTCCGCCCAGCCGCTGACAATCCAGATGCGGGACTACGGCGGTTTCGAGAAGGTCGGCCCGCTGGGGCGGAATCTGCCGACCACTGACGAGCAAATCAGTACGACGGCCGGGGATTTAATCCTGTACCAAGGCAACCGGTTCGTGATTTACTATTCGGCCAACTCGTGGACTTTCACGAGGCTCGGCCGGATGGACGGCGTCACCGCCGACGGCTTGAAAAAAACGCTTGGGGACGGCGATGTCGCCGTCACGCTTTCGCTGGCGGCTCCCGTCGCCCGGGCGGACTGACGGGACGGCGTTCCGCGACCCGTGAAGAGAGCCTTTTACGCCGGGAACTTTTGGGGTCCGGACAAGCGCCGATCCAGGCCCCAGGCGTGCGCGAGGGTTATGGAACGGAAACAATTGAAAATCGGGCGCGCCAGGGTATATGAGCGAATTCGCTTGGGAGCCGCGATCATCGTCCTTTCGGCGATGACGCTTTGCCTGTTTTCCATCCCCGGAGCGATCGCCGGAATCCTCTCGTGGGTTCCGGCGCCGTCGTTGGTGGGAGCGCTGACGACCGGCTCGGCGTTCCGCGCCGGGGCCGCCCTCGCCCTTTTTTTCTGCACCTTCATGTTCGGCAGGTTCTTTTGCTCGTTTTTGTGCCCGCTGGGAACGAGCCAGGATATCATCGCCCTGCTGGTTCCCGAACGGCAATCGCGGGTGCCTAATTTGCGCCTCCTCCGATACGGCGTCCTTTTTCTGTCGCTGGCGCTGCTGGCCGGTGGGTGGGCGCTGGCATTCGGAATCCTCGATCCCTTCTCCCGGTTTGGCGCCCTGGCCGCGGCCGCGGGGCGGGGCGCCGACGCGTCGGCGTTCGGCCTGGCCGCCCCGCCGGCCCTGGCCTTGCTCGTCGTTTGGAAAAGAAGGCTGTTCTGCGTATCCTTGTGTCCGGTCGGAACGCTCCTCGGCCTTTTGTCCAGACACGGCGTTTACGGGATGCGCATAACCGGGGCCTGCACCCGTTGCGGATTGTGCGAAAGGCGTTGCCCCACCTCGTGCATAGAGAGCGCCGGCCGCTCCCTCGACAACGAGCGGTGCCTGCTATGCCTTAATTGCCTGTCCGCGTGCCCCGGCCGGTCCATCGCCTACACTCGCCGTTCCTCCCCGCCTCCTCCGGAACCGGGGGGCGTCTCCCGGCGCGGCTTCCTGCTTGTCTCGGCCGCCGCCGGAATCGGCGCGCTCGGCGTCGGGAGGGGGCTTGCCGGGGCGGTTCGCGCCTTGGCCCTGACCGCGGAGAATATGGAGGGGGCGGTTCTTCCTCCCGGAGCGCTCAAGGCGGAGCTGTTCGTCGGCCGCTGCACGGGGTGCCGAATTTGCTCGCTCCATTGTCCGCCGGGGATAATAAAAGCCTCTCCCCTGGGATTCGCGCCGGTACGGCTGGACTACAGCCAATCCGGTTGCGCGTATGAATGTACCGCCTGCAACGGCGTTTGTCCGTCGGGAGCGCTGCGGCCTCTCGCCCTGGCGGACAAGCAATGGCTGAAAATCGGCGAGGCCGAGTATGAGCGGGATAAATGCCGCGTCGTCAGGTACGGGGAGCCGTGCGGGGCGTGTGCGCGGGCTTGTCCGAAAGGCGCCATTTTTCTCGAGGACGGCCCGAACGGATTGCGGATTCCCGTGGTGGCGGCTTATCATTGCATAGGGTGCGGAGCCTGCCGGGCGGCCTGTCCCGGGCGACCCAAAGCAATGGCCGTCAAGCCGATCGAACAAAGGCCGATGGGTTCGTAAGGGCTCGTTCACGAGCCCTGAGCGGCTTCTAGCGTTCCGTAAAGTCCAAATCTTTCCACCACCACCAGGACCCCGGCCAGGGGATCGGACGAATCGGCCCTGATGCCGAATTCCCGGCCGAGGAAAAGGATGGGGAGAATAACCCCCCTGATGGTGACGATGGCGCCCCTGCCCTCGACGGAACCGAGGTCGCCGGGACGGGGCTGGAAGCATTCGCGCACCT
>JAISYL010000162.1 GCA_031269935.1 Planctomycetota bacterium | reverse complement strand
GGTGTTGACCAGGTCCACCATTTTCAACCAGGCCTACAACCGGGATCGACTGGACCTGGACAACGTGGGCGACTTCGTCCCCCTGCGGGCGGTCCTGAAGGTCTTCACCGACGCCTATGCCGAAATCGAGAGGAGCCTGGCCTGAAGGCGACTTGACCTTCGAATGCAGTGCAAGGGATCGTCCCTAAACGCCTTTTCGAGACACATGTCAATGGCGGTTCGGGAGCGATCAAAATCGGCGAATTAACTGTTGATCAAGGAATTTCCTGATTGGAGGCGGACTATGAGACGATTGATGCTGGCGCTGCTTGCGATCGGGTTGGCGATTGGGGCGGGCTTCTCCGGGGAAGGCAAAAAATGGCGGATAGCCCTCTCCAACGACTATGCCGGCAATTCCTGGCGCCAAATCATGATCTCCGACTGGAACCGGGCGGCGGCGGCGGCCATTAAGGAAGGTCTGGTTTCCGAGGCTCCCGTTTTCACCACCAATGAAAGCTCGGCCTCGGAACAGGCGGCCCAATTGCAAAGCCTGATTCTCGAGGGATACGACGCCATCGTGCTTGACGCCGCCTCCCCCACCGCCCTGAATTCGGTGGTTCAGGAAGCCCTGGAGGCCGGGGTGGTGGTGGTTTCCTTTGACAACGCCATCACCCTGCCGGCCGCCTGGCGCCTGATCACCCAATTCGAGTATATGGGTTATCTCCAAGTTGAATATCTGGCCCGGCATTACCCGCGGGGCGGCAATTTGCTGGAAGTCCGGGGAATACCCGGCACCTACGTGGACAGCGCTGTTCACCGGGGCATTGTCGAACCCTTGGCGAAATATCCCCAGTTCAAGATAGTGGCCGAGGTTTATGGCCATTGGACCAATACCATCGCCCAAAAGGAGGTGGCGGGTATTTTGCCCTCGCTTCCCGAATTGGCCGGCATCGTCAACCAGGGAGGCGACGGTTACGGAATCGTCAAGGCCTACGAGGCGGCCGGCCGCCAAGTGCCACCGCTTTTCATGGGCAATCGTTACGATGAACTCCTTCTTTGGAAGGAAATGTACGAGCGGACGGGATTTGACACCATTTCCATCGCGATCGCCCCCGGTTCGGCGACCCTGGCCTTTTGGGTGGCGGTCGAAATTTTGGCCGGAACCGAGGTCCCAAAGGAAATCCAACTGCTCCCCTACGTCATCGACACCCACGCCAAGCTGGAAAAAGCCCTTGAAACAACTCCGAGGGGAGGGGTCGCCTCGATAGTCTATCCCCACGACTGGGTGAAAAAGCTGATAGCCAACATCAAGGCCGGCCTGCCTCCCCCGCCCGACCCCGAATGAACCGAAGGGCCGAAAGAGCGGGATCGCGTCCCGCCGGGGCCGGGGGCGCGGGGCGGATGGATCGCCAATCGGGGCAAGGCCGGACCACGCCTTCCTCCCGCTTGGTACCGAATACAAAAAGCGCAAGTTTCCGGAATGGTTTTTTCATGGGAAGAGAAGGAGTCGACTTTTAACGGGAAGCAAACGAGCGGCTTGTTTGATTTCCCTTAAAAGTCCACAAGGAGAAACGCATGAAGAAAATGTTGACGATCGCGGTTTTGGTCCTGGCGATGGCCGGCGTTTCGCGGGCGGCCGATCCCGTCCTCATCACCGTCGCCCACGGCGCGACCGAAGATTTTACCGCCCACAAGAGCTGGCTGTTGTTCGAGGAGATCGTCGAGCGCGACTCCAACGGCGCCCTGCAGGTGGAAATCTACCCCAACCAGCAGATGGGCGGCGACCGCGAGGTGATCGAAGCGACCCAACTCGGCAACATCCAGTGCGGCCACACATCCCTTTCGCCCCTCGCCTCCTTCGCCAAGGAATTCTACATTTGGGACACGCCCTTCACCTTCACCGATCGGAAAAAGATTTTCGAGCTGCTCGACGGGGCGCCCGGACAGAAGCTGATGAGCTACCTCGAACCCATCAACCTCAAAGGCATGGGCTTTGTCGAGAACGGCTTCCGGAACCTCACCGCCAACAAGAAAGTCCTAAGCCCCGACGACCTCAGGGGCATCAAACTCCGGGTCATGGAAAACAAACTCCAGATGTTGACCTGGTCCTCGCTAGGCGCCAATCCCACCCCCATCGCCTTCGGCGAGCTGTTCACCGCCCTGCAGCAGAAGACGGTGGACGCCCAGGAGAACCCTTTCGAACTGATTTACACCAACAAGTTCTATGAAGTGCAGAGCCACGTGATGATCACCAACCACATCTACTCCCCCATGCTCATCTTCATCAACCTAGAGTTTTTCGAGGGTCTCGCCCCCGGGCAGCGGGCCATCATAATGAAGGCGGCCCGCGAGTCCATCGTCTTCAACCGCAAGCTCGCCCTGGAGAACGAACAGAAGGCCCGCGACATCATAGCGCGGCATTGTACCATCGTCGACCTCACCCCCGAGCAGCGTAACGCCTTCCGCGACAAGATGGGCCCCGTCTACGAGGAGATCCGTAAGCAGGTGAACAACGACGAGCTGGTCGACCTGTTCCTGAAATAGCCGCGGACGCCGGACGGCGTCTTGCCGGAGCCTGTTTTTCGCCGGCTCGGGAAAAACAGGCCGCCTCGCCGAAATTAGCCCGCGGGAACGGACGCCTTGAAACCCCAAGGGCGCGGAAAAAATTACAATTTCGGCATGAAAGCGCCACGCAGGCGATGAACCGCCGCGCCCCCAGGTATAAGTTATTTATGGACGAGCCCTAAACGTTATTTATTTTCGCGCTTGCAAATCCGCCAAAAAGGGGTGCCCAGTGAAAGTGTTGTCCTTTCTCGACCGTCGCGTCGAGGAAATCATCATCGTCCTCTGCCTCGGGGTCATGACCCTATCCATCGGCCTGCAGGTGTTCATGCGCTACGTGATGCAGAGCTCCCTGTCCTGGTCGGAGGAACTGGCGCGGTATCTTTTCGTGTTCTTCGTATACGCCGGCATCAGCTACGGCGCCAAGATGAAGCGGCACATCAAGGTCGAGGCCTTCACCATGTGGCTTCCCGGCCGGATTCAGGCGGCGATCCGGATGATCTCCGACCTGCTGTTCCTGCTTTTCGCCGTCTTCATCGTCTACTACGGCTTCGTGACCTCCGGCCGGATATTCCGCCTGAACCAAGTGTCCCCGGCCCTGGAACTCAGGATGGGCTACGTCTACGGGACGCTTCCCTTCTGTTTCATCCTGGTGGGCATAAGGCTGGTCCAGAGCCTCCGCGACTCCGTCGCCGCCCTGATCCGCGGTGACAAAGAGGAGGGGGAATAAGCATGGTCACCATGTGGCTGTTCCTGTCCTTCGCGGCCTGCCTGGTGGTCACCGTCCCCATCGGCGCGTCCCTGGGCATCGCGGCGGTGGTGGCCGTCCACCTCAGCCCCAAGATGCAGTACACCCACGTCACCCAAACCATGGTCACCGCCATCGACTCCTTTCCCCTGATGGCCGTGCCCTTCTTCATTCTCGCCGGCGAGATCATGGGACGCGGCGGCATCTCCCAGCGCCTGCTGGGCACCGCCCGGGCCTTTTTCGGCTCCTACACGGGCGGGCTTGGACTGGTCACGGTGGTCGCCTGCATGTTTTTCGCCGCCATCTCCGGCTCCGGCCCCGCCACCGTCGCCGCCATCGGATCCCTGATGATCCCCTCCATGATCTCGCGCGGCTATTCGATCAGCTATTCCGGGGCGCTGGTCGCCGCCGCCGGCTCCATCGGGGTCGTCATCCCGCCCAGCATCCCCATGGTCGTGTACTCGGTCGCGGTGGGCGCCTCCATTCGCGACATGTTCCTGGCCGGCTTCATCCCCGGCATCCTCATCGGGCTGGCCCTGATCGCCACCAACTACCTCATCGCCAGGAAGGAGGGCTACGGC
Organism: Planctomycetota bacterium; assembly: GCA_031269935.1. Lineage (GTDB taxonomy): Bacteria > Planctomycetota > SZUA-567 > SZUA-567 > SZUA-567 > JAJBSZ01. Next base: position 6,518 of record JAISYL010000162.1, on the reverse strand, counting down.
GGCGAGCGGGAGCATTACACCCTCAAGGAAAAGCTGGCCGTCACCTGGGACGCCAAGTGGTCGCTCCTGGTGCCCTTCATCATCCTCGGCGGCATCTACGGGGGCGTCTTCACCCCCACCGAGGCGGCGGCCGTGGCCGTCATCTACGGCATCGTGGTCGGCGTTTTCGTCTACCGCGACATCAAGATTCCCGAACTCTACGACATCTTCCGCCATGCCGGCCTCATCACCGCCACCGCCATGATCATCATGGGCACCGCCTCCGTCTTCGGCCGAATCCTCACCATGGAACAGATTCCCGGCCGGGTGGCGCTGTTCATCGCCTCGATAACCGAAAGCAGGTTCCTGATCCTCCTCATGATCAACATCCTCCTCCTCATCGTCGGCTGCTTCATGGAGACCCTGGCGGCCATCCTCATCCTGGCGCCCATCCTAGTGCCGGTGGCCGAGATGATCGAGGTGGACAAGATACATTTCGGCCTGGTCATGATCGTCAACCTGGCCATCGGCTTCATCACCCCGCCCCTCGGGGTCAATCTCTTCGTGGCGGCGGGCATCGCCAAGATTTCGCTGGAGGCGATATGCCGATCCATCGTCCTCCCGCTCGTCGCGATGATAATCGCGCTGACCTTCATCACCTACATTCCCGGCCTCTCGTTGTGGATACCCCGGCTGCTGGCCCCCTGAGGCGCGGAACCCAAGGCGAACGACATGACACCCAAATCCAAGACCATGATGGAACCCCTGAAAAAGAAGACCCGCCGCTACGAGGACATCGTCCGGCAGATCGTCGGGAAAATCGAGCGGGGCGAACTCAGGACCGGGGATCGGCTGCCCACCGAGCGCGAGCTGGGCGATCAGCTCGGGGTCAGCCGGACCTCGGTCCGCGAGGCGCTCCGCGCCCTGGAGCTTCTCGGGATCATCGAGTCGAAGGTGAGCGAGGGCACCTTCGTCAAGCAGGCCGACCTCGACCGCATCCTCTTCCGCTTCAGCGGGGACGCGGCGGACGGCAGGCGGGTTTTCGAGATATACGAAATGCGCATCCTGCTGGAGACCTTTTCGGCGAGGCAGGCCGCCCGGAAGCGCACCCCGGAGCAACTCGGGGCGATGCGCGAGGCCATCGAGGCGATGAAAAACGACATCGCCGGCGGCAACCGCGGCCAGTCCCCCGACAACCTGTTCCACCGGATAATCGCGGAGGCGGCGGGCAACGGCGTCCTCATCAACATCCTTTCGCTCTGCTCCGAGATGATCGACTCCTCCATCCGGGTCGCCAACGCCCACGTCAACGTCAACGACATCATCGAAGAGCATGAAAGGATGTACAAGGCGATAGAGAAGCGGAACGACAAGCTGGCCGAGCGGCTCATGAGGGCGCATATCCGGAGAGCCCTCGAACGCACCCGCTTCATGGCCGGCGCCGCGGAGGGGGAGTGACCCGCGTTCGGCGGGAAAGGCGCCCTTTTTCGGACCCCTTGGGGAGGAGACGATGGACATCGAGGAAATGGTGGCGTTGTCGCGCGAGGCGCAAGGCAAGTTCGGGGAATTCACCCAGGAAAGGGTGGACGCGGCGGTCCGGGCCGTCGGCAAGCTGGTGTTCGACCAGGCCGCCCCCCTGGCGAAGATGGCGGTCGAGGAGACCCGGATGGGCGTCTACGAGGACAAGGTCAAGAAGAACCTCGGGAAGGCGCGGATCATCTGGCACAGCCTGAAGGGCAAGCGGTCGGTGGGCGTCCTGGACGACCGCTCCGAACCCGGCATCGTGAAGATCGCCAAGCCCAAGGGCGTCGTCGCGGCGGTCACCCCCTGCACCAACCCCGTCGTCACCCCCATGTTCAACGCGATGATCGCCCTGAAGGGCGGGAACTCCATCATCTTCGCCCCGCATCCGCGCGCCCGGAGGTGCGCCCGCCGCCTGGTCGACCTGTTCAACGCCGAACTGGCCCGGCTGGGCGCCCCGGAAAATCTCGTCCAGACCGTCGACGAGCCGTCCAACGAACTGACGGCCGAGCTGATGCGGGCCGGCGACGTGGTGGTGGCCACCGGGGGCATGGGCATGGTCCGCGCCGCCTACTCCAGCGGCAAGCCGGCCTACGGGGTCGGCGTCGGGAACGTCCAGTGCATCGTCGATCGGGGCTACAGCCTGGACCTGTGCATCCCGAAAATCGTCGAGGGCCGGGCCTTCGACAACGGCATCATCTGTTCCGGCGAGCAGACCATCATCTGCCACCGGGACGACTACCCCGCCATGACCAAAACCCTCGCCGCCAACAAGGTGTATTTCACCGCCGACCGGGCGGAGACGGCGCGGGTGCGGGACGCCCTTTTTCCCGGCGGGGTCATGGCGAAGGACCTGGTGGGCCAGTCCGCCGCGGCGGTGGCGGCGGCGGCCGGAATCGGGATTCCCGAGGGAACCCGCGCCCTCGCCGTCGAGGCGGAGGGCGTCGGCCGGGCCGATCTCCTCTCGAAGGAGAAAATGTGCCCGGTGTTGTCGACCTACCGGTATGAATCGTTCGCCGAGGCGGTGGCCATCGCCAACGCGAACCTGGCGATCGAGGGCCGCGGCCATTCCATATCCCTCCATACCGACAGGGGAGAGAACGCGGAGTACGCCGGCATCCACATCCCGGTGTGCCGCGTCCTGGTGAACCAGATCTGCTCGACGATGAACGGCGGCTCCTTCCTCAACAGCCTCACCCCCACCACCACCCTCGGCTGCGGCTCGTGGGGCAACAACTCCATTTCCGAAAACCTCGGCTTCAAGCACCTGATCAACGTCATCCGGGTCGCCCACCCCCTCGATGACGCCAAGGTTCCCGCCGACGACGAGATATGGGGGTGAACGGACCATGGATTTGATGGAATACAAGGCGAGGGAATATTTCGAAGCCTTTGGAATTCCCGGGCCGAAGGGTTTTGTCGTCGGCGATCTGGCGGAACTGGAGGGCAAGGTCATCGACTATCCCTGCATGGTCAAGGCGCAGGCTCCGGTCGGCGGCCGGGGCAAGGCCGGCGGCATCAGGCCGGCGGGGGACGCGGCCGAACTCCGGGCGGCCTGCCGGGCCATCCTCGGCATGGACATCAAGGGGCGCAAGGTCAAGAAGGCGCTCATAACCGCCCAAGTCAGGCCGGCCCGGGAATGGTATCTGGCCATCGCCCTGGACCGGGCGGCCAAGACCCCCCTGGTCATTTTTTCCCCGGCGGGCGGCATGGAAATCGAGGAGGCGGCCCGGACGCAACCCGGGACAATCGTCAAGCTCAACCTCGATCCCGTTTTCGGCCTCCGATCCTACGCCGCCACCTATCTCCTGAGCAAGGCGGGAATCGATCCCAAGTACGCGCCCCAATTCCGCGACCTCCTCGGCAGGCTCCACCGCCTGTTTCACGAAGGCGACTGCCTGCTGGCGGAAATAAATCCCCTGGCCGTGGCCGGCGACGGCACCCTCCAGGCCCTGGACGCCAAGGTGACGGTCGACGACAGCGCCCTGTACCGGCACCCGGAACTCCTGGCGTTTCGGGACGAGGTGGAGGACAACCCCCTCGTCGCCGAGGGCCGGAAGGCCGGCGTCCTCTTCATCCCCTGCGACCCCGCCGGCACGGTGACGGTGATCTCCAACGGTTCCGGCATGATCATGTCCTCCATCGACGTCCTGGCCAAGAACGGCCTGGCGGTGGGCGCCGCCCTGGACCTGGGCGGCGGCGCCACCGCCGGGCGGGTGGGCGAGACGGTGCGGATCGCCCTGTCCGATCCCGGGGCCAAGGCGGTGTTCATCAACATTTTCGGCGGCATCACCCGCTGCGACGAGGTGGCCGCCGGGGTGGGGGACTTCATGGACAGGCACGGCACCGGCAAGCCGGTGGTGGTGCGTTTCGAAGGCACCAACAAGGAAAAGGGGGTGGAAATCCTCAACTCCCTGAACCGGGACAACGTGGTCTTCGTCGACGGCTTGTACGAGGGGGTCGAGGCCCTGGCCAAGGGAAGGGGGGCGCCGTGAGCATCCTGGTCGACGAAAACACCCGCCTTATCGTGCAGGGGATAACCGGGCGCGAGGGCGCCTTCCACACCGAGCAAATGCTTGCCTACCACACCCGGGTGGCGGCCGGGGTCACCCCGGGCAAGGGCGGGCGGCGGGTTCACGGGGTGCCGGTGTTCAACACCGTGCGCGAAGCCGCCGAGGCCACCGGGGCCAACGCCTCCATCGCCTTCGTGCCGGCCAGGTTCACCGCCGAAAGCGTTTACGAGGCCATGGACGCGGACCTGCCCCTGGTCCTGGCCGTCGCCGAGCACGTTCCGGTCATGGACATGATGGGCGTTCACCACGCGGCCAGGAAGAGGAACTGCCGGGTCATCGGCCCCAACTCCTTCGGGGTAATCTCCCCCGGCAAGGCCAAGGCCGGCTTCATGGCCCACCGCATCTTCGCGCCGGGCCGGGTCGGAATCATGTCCCGGAGCGCCACCAACTGCTACGAGACGGTGTACCTGCTCACCCGCGAGGGCATCGGCCAGTCCACCTGCGTCGGCAACGGCGGCGACGCCATCCCCGGCTCGGCCTTCGTCGACATCCTCCCCCTGTTCGCCGCCGACCCCGGGACCGAAATCATCGTCATCATCGGCGAGATCGGCGGCGGCGAGGAGGAGTTGGCGGCGGCCTACATCAAGGAGCGGGTCGAAAAGCCGGTAATCGCGCTGGTCGCCGGCAGGAACTCCCCCCGGGGCCGCAGCATGGGCCACGCCGGGGCGATTATCGGCGCCGACGGCGGCGGCTCGGCGGAGAGGAAGGAGGAGGCTCTCCGCGAGGCCGGGGTCCATATCGCCGAAAGCGCGGCGGACATCGTCAAGATCGCCAAGAGACTGGGAGCGTGAAATGGATTTCGCCCTCGGCTACGGCAAGGGGAAGCTCCCGGTCCGGGTCGGCGACGCCAACCTCGCCGCCGTCCTCGTCCCGAATCCGGCCGGCGGGACGGGCGAACCCGGGCAACTGATCCGGGACGCCCTCGCCCAGCCAATCGGCTCCCCCCGGCTGGGCGAAATCGTCGGGCCGGGCGAGCGGGTGGCGGTGATCACCTCCGACATCACCCGGCCCATGCCCAGCCGGACGGTGCTTCCCTTCATCCTGGAGGAGTTGGGCCAGGCCGGAATCCGCGACTCCGACATCACGGTGGTGTTCGGGCTCGGCATCCATCGCGGCCACACCGGGGAGGAGAGGAGGCGGCTGGCGGGCGAGGCGGTCCATGCCCGCGTCCGCTGCCTCGACTCCAACCCGGATCGGGTGGTCAGGCTGGGGAGAACCTCCCCCAACGGCACCCCGGTGGACGTCTTCGACGAGGTGGCCGGGGCCGACCGCCGCCTGTGCCTGGGCAACATCGAATACCATTACTTCGCCGGCTACTCCGGCGGCGGCAAGGCCATCATGCCGGGGGTTTCGACCCGGGCGGCGATCCAGGCCAACCATTCCCTGATGACCCGGCCCGGCGCCGCCGCCGGCCGCCTCGACGGCAACCCGGTGCGGGCCGATCTCGACCAGGCGGCGGGGATGGCCGGGGTCGACTTCATCCTGAACGTGATCCTGGACGAGGGGAAGAACATCGTCCAGGCGGTGGCCGGCGACCTCGTCAAGGCCCACCGCGAGGGCTGCCGGCGGCTGGACGCCATGTACAAGGCCGCGATCGACCGGCCCGCCGACATCGTCCTGGTCTCGGCCGGCGGCTTTCCCAAGGACATCAACCTTTACCAGGCCCAGAAGGCGCTGGACAACGCCAAGACGGCGGTCCGGGACGGCGGCATCATCATTCTCGCCGCCGCCTGCGGCGAGGGCCTGGGGGAGGAGGTGTTCGAGCGCTGGATGGCCGGGGCCGGCTCCAGCGCCCAAATGATAACCGACATCCAGCGGAATTTCGAACTGGGCGGCCACAAGGCCGCCGCCATCGCCATGGTCATGGAGCGAGCCAGGGTATTCCTGGTGTCGGACCTGGAGCCGGGTTTCGCCCGCTCCATCTTTTTCACCCCCCAGCCCGACCTGGAGACCGCCCTGGCGGAGGCTTTCCGGGAACTGGGCCCGGACAGCAAGGTGATCGTCATGCCCCACGGGGGGTCGACGCTGCCGTTTTATGCCGACTTTTAAAGGATCACGCCATGATTAACGAAGCGCTGGGCAAGCACATCGACATGGGCGGCAAGGCGATCCTGGTCACCGGCGGCGCCCGGGGCATCGGCAGGGAGAGCGCCAGGTTGCTGGCCGAGGCGGGCGCGACCGCCATCCTCGGCGACATCAACCGGGAAGGGGCGGAAAAAACCGCCGCCGAGTTCAAGGCCGCCGGCCTCGACGCCGTCGCCTTCCAGGTGGACGTGGCTTCGGAGGATTCGGTCAAGAAGCTGATGGCGGACGCCATGAAAGTCAAGAACCGCCTCGACGTCCTGGTGAACAACGCCGGCATCCTCGATCCCACCTCCGTCGAGGAGATGACGGTGGAGAAGTGGGATCGCATGCTGGCCGTCAACCTGCGCGGAGTCCAACTCT
>JAISYL010000145.1 GCA_031269935.1 Planctomycetota bacterium | reverse complement strand
AGAGTTGGACTCCGCGCAGGTTGACGGCCAGCATGCGATCCCACTTCTCCACCGTCATCTCCTCGACGGAGGTGGGATCGAGGATGCCGGCGTTGTTCACCAGGACGTCGAGGCGGTTCCTGACTTTCATGGCGTCCGCCATCAGCTTCTTGACCGAATCCTCCTGGTCGAGGTCGGCCCGCACCGGGTTGCCGTCGAGGCGGCCGGCGGCGGCGGGCCGGGTCATCAGGGAATGGTTGGCCTGGATCGCCTCCCGAGTCGCCCCCCCGGCATGATGGCCTTGCCGCGCTCGATTTTCCCGACGATCTGCCGGACGATGTTCTCGTAGCGGCGGGTCTTCTTTTTCAGGGGTTCCATCATCGTCTTGGAGTTGGGAGTCATGTCGTTAGCCTTGGGCTCCGCGCCTCATGGGGTCAGCAGCCGGGGTATCCATAACGAGAGGCCGGGAATTGCAGTATGGCCTAGCATCCCCGTTCGCGTTGCTTGATGAAATTGTCTAATAATTGTACCCGAACCAAGTCGCGGGCCAAGTGATGATCCGCGGGAACGAGATACAGGCGACGAGGAAAATCAGTTCCGCCAGGAGGAACGGCAAAATACCCTTGACCACCTCGCCCATCTTGAGATTGCTGACCGAACAACCCACGAACAGGACCGTGCCCACCGGCGGCGTGATTAGGCCGATGCACAGGTTGATGATCATGACCAGCGCGAAATAATACGGGTCGATGCCGGCCGAACGGATCAGGGGGAAGATGACCGGCGCGAAAATGAGGATGATGGGGGTGATGTCCATCACCATGCCGAGCAGCAGGAACAGGATATTGAGGACAATCAGCAATAGCATCGGATGCTGAACCAGCCCCTGCATCCGCTCGATAAGCTGGGCCGGAACGTCGGCCATGGTGATGAGCCAGCCGATGGTGCAGGCGCCGCCCACGATGAACATCACGGCCGCGGAACTCTTGATGCCGTCGTAGAGGATGGCTGGAAGCCTGTGCAACTTCAGTTCGCGGTTGATGATCACCGCCACGAAGAAGGCATAAACGCAGGCGATGGCGCCGCCCTCGGTGGGAGTGAAGAAGCCCAGGCGGATGCCGACGATTATGATGACCGGCAACATCAGGGAAGGAAAGGCCTTGATGAAGATGGGCCAAACTTGGTTCAATGATACGGTCTTGACGTCGTGGTAACCATCGCGGCGAACCATGATGAACCAAGCGGACATGACGGTAAAGCCCAGGAGAATGCCCGGGACAATACCCATGACGAAGAGACGGCCGATTGACAGTTCCACCGTGACGCCGAGGATGATCATGGGCAGGCTGGGCGGGATGATGGGCGCGGTCAGCGCGGCGGAGCAGACCAGGCCGGTAGCCCTGTCCTTCCGGTAGCCGATGGCAACCATCATGGGGATGAGGATGCTGCCGAGGGCCGATACGTCGGCGATGGCGATGCCGGACAGGCCGGCGAACAACATGCAGGCAAGGACGGTCACGTAGCCCATGCCGCCCCGGAAACGCCCGACCACCAGTTCGGCGAAGGTAATCAGTTGTTTGGAGATGCCACCGTGCTTCATCAATTCTCCGGCGAGAATGAAGAAAGGCACGGTGACCAGCACGTAATTATCGGTGCCGGAAATCATCTGGTGGGCCAAGAGCATTGGATCGTACATTTCGATGTAATGCAGCAGAATGATGCTGCAGATAATCAAGACGATGGCGATGGGCAGGCCAGTGATCAGGAAACCGAAAAGCGAACCGAGGAAAACGAAGAGTTCCATTCGAGCCTCTCTATTCCGGCGCGGTGCCGCGCAGGTATTGGCGCAGTTCCCGGTACATGTCGATTAGCGTTAGACACAGGCAGCATAGCGAGGCGGCGATGACCGGAATGACGACCGCCTTGTATGGAAGCCCCGTGGCCTGCCCCGTGTTCGTCGTCTCGTTGTAATACTGGACGCTCCCCCACAGGAGAATGCCCAAGGCATAGAGCGCGAAAAAGTCGACGATAAAGGTGAAGAGGGGAAGAATCCTCGGCGGCAGGCGGTCGGTCAGGGTGGTGACGGCGATGTGACGGTGCTCGTAGTAGACCGAGATGACGGCAAGGTAAATGGCCCAGACCAGGAAGAATCGAACCAATTCCTCGCCCATGATGATGCCGCTGTTGAAAAGGTAGCGGAGAATGGTGTTGGCGAAGACCACCAGCACCATGGCGGCCAAAAAAGCGGCGCACAGGTACTTGTTGGAGACGCCGAGAATCGCGATGAGGCGTTTCATTGATTCTGTTCCCCTCCCCCTCGGGAAAAAGGACACCCAAAAACGAGTTTTCGGAAGCAAAGGGTATGGATGGGCATACTTGCGCAATCGGAAGATATCATTGCCGCGCGATTCACCGGCGCTCGCGGCAGAATTCCCTGAATTCCTTGTTTCCCGGGATGTTGGCGTCCATCCATTCGTAGACTTTGGTCTGGGAGTCGATCATCTGGCGTTTGAAGTCGTCGTCGGGGAAGACGATCTTTATGCCATTGCTTTCAAGGAAGGCGATGGATTCGTTCTCGTCGTCCTCGGAAATGCTCCAACTGTATTCGATGGCGTCGGCTAGGGCCTCGTCGAACAACTTCCTGAGGTCGGCGGGAAGACCATCGTAAAACTTGCCGTTGACCACCACGTTGGTCACGGAGAAGGAGTGGCGGCTGTCCAGCATGTACGGCTGTACCTCCCACCATCCCATCGCTTTCACCGTCGAATAGGGGTTGTCTTGACCGTCGACCACCTTGGTTTCCAGCGCGGTGTAGAGTTCGGTCATGGGCATGGGGGTGGGGTTGGTGCCGAGACCTTCGAACACCTTGATTAACACCTCATTCAATGGTACGCGCAATTTCATGCGGCGAATGTCGGCCATGCTGTTCAGAGAGAAGTTGCAGGAGATGACTCGAAAGCCGTTGACCACATAGCCTTGGATGTAGCACTTGGTAACATCCTCGTATTTGCCATGAAACCGCTTCACCTCGGGATCGAAAAACACGGCTCTGGCATGATCCCAGCCATCGATCACGTAGGGCTGGTCCCAGGCAGCCAGCATGGGCTCGTCATCCTTGACGGCGGTACCGCCCAGCATGGCGATCTGGATAGTGCCGCGTTTGACCAGTTCTTTCAGTTTTTCCTCGCCGCCAATTTCGTTGTTCGGTTTCAGGTTGATCCGAAAGGCGCCGTTTGACTCTTTTTCCAACCTCTCCCTGAACCTCTCCATCATCTTGGTGTTGGGATGGGTGGGGCCGAAATAGTTGCCGAAAATCACCCGGTAGGGTTGTCCGGCCGCCGCCACGCCGATCAGCAGAAAACACGCCGTAGCCGCAACCAACAGGGAATACTTTTTTATCATGTTCAGTCTCCTTAAAACGATGCCTACGAAAACCGGTCGATCAGTGGAACAAACCGGTATGCTTCATTCAAAACAAGGGCGGAGGCGGCGTACGAAAGCCACGAGCCTAAGGTGCGGGCGCGGCGGTTCAGTCATGGGATGCGATACGGCATAATTCGCGAAAAATCCAACTCACCCGTTCGGCTCGATGGCGATCTTCAACCCCGCCCCCCGCCGCGCCGCCTCCATCGCCTCGTTGATTCGCGCCAGGGGGAACACGTGGGTGATCAGATCCCCGAGCCCCAGGCTCGGCAGCATTTCCACCGCCCGGTAATGGGTGAAGGGGTTGATGGTGGAGCCGACGATGGCCAATTCCTTCATGAAGATGCCGTTCGGTTCGATGGAGACCGTCTCGCCGGGAGGGGCGACGCCGAACAACACCACCCTGGCGCCGCGCCCGGCCAGGGCCACGGCCTGCCCGGCCGCCGCCGGGACGCCGCTGCATTCGATGACGACGTCGGGGCCGAGGCCTCCCGTCTCCCGGTCCAGGGTCTCCTTGAGGAGGCCGGGATCGACGGCCAGGTCCGCGCCGTAACCGAGGGCGGCCCGGCGGCGCTCCCCGTTCGGCTCGGAGACGATGATCCTGGCCGCGCCGGCCCGGCGGGCCAGCTTGGTGAAGATCATCCCGACCGAACTGCAGCCGAGGACGGCCACCGTGTCCCCGATCCTCATCCCGGAGCGGTCGACGCCCCGGATGCAGCAGCCGAGCACCTCGGCCAGGGCCGCCTCCCTGGCGCCGATCCCGGCCGGCGCCGGGTAGACGGTGTTTTCCGCCACCGCCGCGTACTCCGCGAAACCGCCGTTGTAATAGGTGCCGTAGCCGCGCTTGTCCAGGCACAGGTGTTCGCGCCCGGTTTTGCAGAACTTGCAGACGCGGCAATACTGGTGGGGTTCGACCGTGACCAGGTCGCCAACCTTCGCGGCGGTCGCGCCCTCGCCCAGCCCGGCGACGACGCCGGCGAACTCGTGGCCGATGATGACCGGCGGGCGGGAGAAATACTCGCCCGCCACGATGTGCAGGTCGGTGCCGCAAACGCAGGCGATGTCGACCTTGATCAGAATCTGGCCCGGTCCCGGTTCCGGGGTGGGCGTTTCGCGGATCTCCAAAAGCTTTTCGCCGGTGTAAAAGGCCCCTCTCATGCGACCCCTCCTCTGGGATTGGAACGATTGCTGCAATCTCCGGGGAAATCGCTTCCCCGGGGGCGGAAGCTGGACGGACCGGGGGTATCTCCCGCCAAACCCGAATCCTCGATTTGGACTTGGCGAAACCCTAGGTCCAGCGGCTCGACGGCTTCGCCGAACCATACTCCTCGAGAAGGGCCCAGCCCGCTTCCACGAACTGCGAGAGCACCTTCTGCACGCCGCCGTAGGCGATGAAGTCGTTCGGCCTCATGCCGTCCGGCTCGTAGGCGCGGCGGTATTCGGGAATGGTCAGCAGGCGATCGACGACATCCGGCGGAATCGGCTCGTCGATTAAGTACTTGCGCGGCAAATTGCCCTCGAGCGCCATCCGCTGGGTGCGCGGCGGCATGGTGAGGATGAAGTCGCCCCCCGCGACCTGGGCGATCTGCCCGGGGAAGCGGAAGGCGCAGGGCATGATGACCGAATTGAATTTTTTCTCCTTGAAGATTTGGTGGGTGCGCTTGGTCACCGCCAGGCCGGCCAGGCGGACGTCGTCCTCGCTCACCCCGGCCTTGCCGTCCCGGGCCACGTCGCGGATGTAGTCGTCGAGGCGGCCGAACTGCTGCACCACGATGCACAGGGCCGGCTTGATTCCCTTTCCAATGGCCCGTTCGCGCCCGCGTTCGTAGGCGAGGGCCGTCTCCAGGGCCTGGGGCACGGTGATGTTGACGCTGGCGCAGACCGGCACGCCCTCCTCGGCCAGCCTCTCCACCACCTCGATGCCGGCGCCGGTGGCGGCCAGCTTCACGCAGACGTTTTTGCCCCAGGTCCTGACCCGCCGGGCCTGTCCGTACATGGCCTCGGCGTCGCCGGCCCGCTTGGGGTTGAGCTGCCCCAGGGCGTAGCCGAGCCGGCCGGCCGTCTTTTCGTAAACGGGCAGGCAGCGTTCGGCCGCGTAGCCGGCGACCAGCTTCAGCAGGGCCTCGGCCCGTTCGTCGGAGTCCAGGTCGTCGCCGAGGGCCTTGACCTTGGGTTCCCAGAACTCGGGAGCGCCTTTCAAGGCCTTGGCGGTCAGGACCGGATTGGTGGTGATGCCGGTGGCGCCGTTGGCGAAGGCGGCGTCGATTTCGGCCGGGACGCCCGAATCGTGCCACCAGCGGGTGGGGGTGTCCTCGGCGAGCCATTGCAGGTAGTTCTTTTCAGCCATGGTCCATACTCCTTTGTCGAAATGTTTTTACGCCCGCATGTAATAGCCGCCGTTGACGTCGATGGTGGCGCCGGTGATGTAGTCGGACAGGGGAGTGGCGAGGAAGAAAACGGCCTTGGCCGCGTCAAGGGCGGTGCCGAGGCGTT
>JAISYL010000100.1 GCA_031269935.1 Planctomycetota bacterium | reverse complement strand
GCATCGGGATAAAGGCAAGCCCCTAGCCGATAAATGAGGACTTATGCGAAAAATACATGGCGACAAGGTCGAAAAAACCGGCAAAAAACCGAAAATATTTTCGAACCGCGTAACTTGGGCTAAAAGTCGACTCATGCTTGGCAAAGAAATTGCAGTAGATTGATCGTTGGAACGCGTAAAGAAATAACGTTTGCCTCGGGGCGCGGCGGTTAAACGCCCGCATGGCGCTTTCCTGCCGAAGTTGTAAATTTTTTATTTCCGCGCTGTTATGCCAATTCGTGGTTGCTTCGTAATTCCGGGACGGTTGGAGGATGATCATGGCCGATTATAAGCTCGCGGTGATTGCCATCGGCGGCAATTCCTTGATTCTCGACGACAAACCGGCAATCGCCGACCAATATCACGCGGTTGTGGCGACCGCCAGGCATGTCGCCGACGTTATTGAAGATGGATGGCGGATCCTCATAACTCACGGCAACGGTCCGCAGGTCGGGTATCTCCTTCTTAGGTCGGAAATGGCGAACCGCTACTGCGGACTCCATTTTTTACCGCTCCTGAATTGCGTCGCCAACACGCAGGGAAACATCGGCTTCATGATCCAGCTTGCCTTGGGCAACGAATTGAGCCGCCGGGGATTGTCGCCCAAGACGGTGACAATCGTCACCCAGGTCGAGGTTGATCCGAGGGATCCCAAATTCCTGGATCCCGACAAATATATCGGCGGCTTCTATGACGGCGTGGAAATCGAAAAAATCCGCCGCGACAATCCGGCATGGATGCTGAGGGAGGACTCCAATCGGGGATTCCGGCGAGTCGTGCCGTCGCCCAAACCTATCAAAATCTTGGAATTGGATGCGATCCGGAGCATGCTGGACAACGGTTACAATGTCATCGGCGGGGGCGGCGGCGGCATTCCGGTGGTCAAAGTGGGAGAGGAATATCATGGCGTCGACGCGGTCATCGACAAGGACCTTACTTCCCGCCTGATGGCAAACTCCCTTGGCGCGGATCTGTTCGTCATTTCCACCGGCGTCGACGCCGTCAGCGTCAACTTCGGTACGCCCCGGCAGGAGGAACTGACGAAAATAAGCGTCGGCTCCCTGCAAAAATACATGGATGAAGGGCAATTCCCCAAGGGGAGCATGGGGCCGAAGATTCAGGCCGCCATGGACTTTATCCGCCAGGGGGGCAGGGAAGTCATTATCACCAGTCCCGCGAATATTGGCAACGCCATCCGCGACGGGAAGGGGACGCATATTTTCGCCCAATGAACGCGATTCCGATCACGTTGCGCCCAAAGGAATCCGTTGTTTTCGGCATTCGTCACGAAGCGGGGGGTCCGTGCGCCACATACCATTCGATTGCCGCCGCCATTCCCGCGAGTACATCCCACCCCGAACTATGGCCGATCGCGTCGATACGCCGCAGACAACCGTCAAAAGTTTCACGCCCGCGCATCGCCTCGCATAATATATCATGGAACGGAGCCGCGCCTTCGCCGGTTACGGCCGCGCGCAAATGGGCGAGACTGATCCGATTCGTCCCCTCCGGTCCGTATGTTTCCACCCCGGCGGCGATTTCCCGCGCTTCCTTCCTCATGCCAAGGGCATGAAGCGCCAAAAGCACTCCGGAGATGACATCGTCCCCCGTGGGGGTCAATCCCGGACCGAGTCCAACCAGCGCCCGGATCGCGTCCCGCGGCGGATGCCCGCGCGGGGAGGCAAGCCAACGCGTCAAGGCGGCCAGGGCGCGCGACGCTTCCGTCAACACGTTTTTTCGCCAACCGTCGCCGGGTTGAAGGCATCCCGCAGCCAGCGCCGCCAGGGTATCCGGCGGAGCCGACATCCGCATGGCCTCCCGCAGCCGGGGCAGGGCGCGGCGAAGCGCCGAAGGGTTCGGCGGCGGAAATGCCGGGGGACGCCATTCTTGAAACGCGCCGAATTCAACGAGCAGCGTTGAAGCGGCCAGGACGCCACCCTTCCGGAAAACGAACTCCTGCCCTTCGGAAACATGCTCGCGCAACCGCGCCGGCCAATTCGAGGAAAGGGCATGAAGCGGTCCCGGCTCCAAATCGGCCCGCAGAAAACACAGCCAGCGGTCGCGGCCGTCCCGGCAATAAAAACTTCTTTCGAAGACGGCCGCCGCGGCAAGCGGCTTCCCGTCCCGAAGGATGGCCGCCGCCGCCGAGCCGGCGGTTTGTACGCCCATGACGGGAATCGGGCGGCCGGAGGACGTTGCGCGGCTCATTCAGCCACCATTTGGTGAAAGGCGCGGAGAGCCTTGTTCATGACTTCCATGGGCGGGGTGACAAGGCCGGTGCCGATCTGCCCGACCCCGGGCTTGTGATGCGCCACGCCGGAAATGATGAGCGGCAATATGCCCGTCGCCACAACCTTGCGGACGTCGATTCCCGCGGGGGCGCCGGCGAAATCGCAACAGGGTATGGCGAGGTCGGGATTGCGTCCGGAACAAATGTGGCTCATGTCAAAGGCATATTCGAGGGAATCCATGAGATTGCCGGCCCCAACGAGATGAGCCGCCGACGGAACGGCTCCCAGGGCCATGCCCCCGACGCCATAGCACTCGACGATGGCGGAATCGCCCATGTCCGGATTGGCGTCGGCTTCGCCGTAGCCGGGGAAATAGAATCCCTTCGGGTACAGCGACGGGGCGGTGAACCACCGGTCGCCGGTGGCGCTGAGATGGACGCCGAAGTCGACGCCGTTTCGATTCATGGCGGTAATCAGGGTGGAGTGGGGAATGTCGCGCGCCGCATCCATGGCCACCTTGGCGGCCGCCATGGCGAGATTGAGGAAAAACTGCTCGTTCTCCCGGGCCAGAAACGACACTATGCTTTTAAGCCTGTCGGAGCCCTCGGCCGCGTCAACGAGTTCCATCGCCACCGAACGGTAAAACGCCTGGCTGGCGGCGACATTTCGCTGATGCATTTCATCCCCCATGAGAAGGGCCTGGGACATGATTGGTTTCAGCGCGACGCCCCCCAACCCGACAAGCGCCCGGTCGAGGGCGGGGGCAAGCACATTTTCCAGCCATTTCAGACGGGCCAGCACCGGCGGATGGTTCGCCCCGAAACGGAGCGTGTGCCCAAGACCTTCGTTAAGCGGCGAATGGGCGACATTGCCGGCGGTTTCGTTTTCCACGAGGAAAAGGGGCATGGAGCGGGACACCGCGCCCGCCATGGGGGCAACCACTTTCCGGCCGAAGTTGGCTTGGCAGACGATGCTTCCCGAGCGCAGCAGCCGCGCCGCCTCGATTTCGTTCGGGGCGAGTTTCTCATAGAGGGCCGCCCCTATGATCGCGCCCCGCATCGGGCCGCACATGTTTTCCCACTCGATGGGGGGACCGGCGTGCAGAATGACGTTTTCCCCGAAATCGGGAATAAGCTCGCGGGCGGGCAGGACGCGCCTGACCACGGGCCGCGCCGCCAGGATGCGCCGCAGGCCCGTGTGGTTGGCGATGTCGATCAGGGAGTCGCCGTTCATGTCCCGAAAGCCGATCTCCAAATTGAACAGTATGTCGATAAGTTCGGAATCCCCCCGCGCCGGCGGTTTCCAGTCGACGTCGGCGAACGGCGCCCTGTCTTCCCGGAGGGAAGACAGGAAATCGCCGACGCCTATGTTGACGGCGCGCAATCCCCCGGGCATCAGGCCGTTCCCCCCAGGGAAAGTTTCGCCGCGTGAACGGCCGCCCGGGCGTTGTTGCCGAGGACCGACACTCCGGATTTCTGCAGGACGGCGATTTGCGACGAGCGGCTGGGCGTGTCCGATTCGGTGCCGCAGACGTTGACCACAACGCGCTTTTCCCTACTTTTGCCGCCGGTGATCGCGGCGGCGCGATCGACGGCCCGCACCAATTGGGAGGCATAATCCGGAACCGTGGCGTTTCCCAGAATGACGTCGGTCAGGATCACGGACACCCCGGGATCGCACAGTTCGCGCACGATTCCCGCAAGCTTCCGCTCGGGACGGAGAAGCGGATGCGGCCTCCCCATGGTGAACCCGTCCGCTCCCATATCGAGAAACACGTGGCCGCCGATTCGTTCGCGGCCGTCGATTAGGCCGATTCCTTGAACGCGCACATTCGCGTACATCGCCCCCGGCAGAAGGGCGCGGCAGATATCGGCCGATTCCCGGCAGAGCGCCCCCCCGCTGAAAAGCCCGCGGACAAAGCCGGGACCGGGCGCCGCGTCCCTTTCCCGCATCCCCGGCGACGGCAAATCCAGACCGGACGTATCCAGAACGGAGGCGATGCGTTCCACCGTCATGGCCACCGCGTCCCGCAGGGTGCCGGCGTGGGGAATGCCGTTGGCGTCCTCCATGTCGTATTCGCCGACCCCCGCGTAACGGACGAGGACCGGCTTTCCAAGACGCCGGTAGAGCCCGGCCAGATTCCGCCGGATCTCCGCGCCCGGACAGTTGCCGATGACGATGATGAATTGCGTTTTGGGATTGTCCGCCAAACGCGTCAAGGCGGCCTTGGTGGAGAGGCCGCCGATGTCGTCGACAAGATCGCGTTCGCCGACGCCGTAGGCGGAACTGACGCCGAGGCCGCATCGGTCGAGAAGGCAGCCGACTTCCTGCAACCCCGTGCCTGTCGAGGAGATGATGCCCACCGTGCCCCGCCTCATGCGGTTGGCGAAGCCGAGAGGCGTGTTGTGGATCACGGCGGCTCCGCAATCCGGTCCCATGACAATCCGCCCCTTGCCGGCGGCGAGGCGCTTCAAGGCGAGTTCGTCGGCCAGGGAAATATTGTCGCTGTAGAGGAACACGTCGAGGCCGGCCGACAGGGCTTGGGCGGCTTCATATTTCGCATACTCGCCGGCCACGCTGATCAACGCCAGATTCGCCTCGCCCAGGCGCTCGCACGCCATGGGCAGCGATTTCGGGGCAAGGCTTTCCACCGGGGAACGGTTGGCGCGGGGCGGCCGCGAGAGAAGGTCGCGGACGGTTTTCTCGGCAATTGAAGCCAACTCGGGAGCCGCGTCGATGGCGACGACGAGATCGTCCGGTCCCGCCGCCTCGATATCCCGGGTCAAAAGTCCCGACCGGCCGAGAATATCCTTGTTCCGCTGGGTGCCCATGAGCGCCGTAACCTGGCCGGCGCCGGACAAATCGCGAGCGCGGTCGGAAAGCTTCATGAGAAATACGGAATCCCTGTATACTCCGGGGAGAACAAGGGAATGCACTTTGGCGAGGGTTCCGTTCATGATTGTTCCATTCGCGAACGACGCTGGCGTTTCATAAAGAACCGGAAAACGTTTTCTCCATCGGAAACGACGTGTACGCATCATAGGCCCAAGCGCGTATGGCCTTCGGTTGTTTCTGTTCCCTAACCCCCGCGCACGCTTGGGGTTCGGGGTCAACGTCGATCCGAAAAGCAAAACGTTTCCGGCATAAAGGAAATTGAGCGGCGGTTGGCTCGGCTTTCTTCAAAAGTCCACAAGAAGCGGACATCGTATTATATTGCGATAATCCGGGTAAAAAAGAGAAAAAATGACGGCCTGGGCCATTATTGCCCCGACGCGCGCGCTCGGGCGATTTCGCGGCGGGTTCGGGAATAATGCTTTTCTTTCCAGGGGACCGCGCTATATTGGTAGGGCTTAGCTGCCCCAATGGGGCGGATAATGACTCGCCATTCTGTTTTTTGCCCAAAAGTCCAACGGAACCCGCAATGCCTGGGCGTCTCCGGAAATGCGTTGCCGGGACAAGGAGCGGTTATGAACCCGGACATGAACGCGCCGGTCGTGCTGATTGTGGACGAACATCGCAAAAGCCGCGACACCATGCGCACCATACTTTCCTCCGACGGTTTTGAGATCGTGGAGGCCGACAGCCCGGACGGCGCCCTTTCCGCCCTCAACCACAATTCCCCCGACATAATCATCCTCGACTTCAACTTGCGTGGAGGCGACGGCCTTGAATTGGCTGGAAACGTCAAGCGGCGCCTTCCAAACATCCCCATCATCAGCGTCACCGAACAGCGCGACACCAGGGTCCTGGTACAAGCCGTGCGCCGGGGCATTTACGATTATCTCTTGAAACCCATAAATGCCGACGATCTGAGGCTTTCCATCAGCCAAGCCCTTGAGGAAAAGCGGTTGAAGGATGAACTGAACCTGCTCAAGGGGCAACTTGAGGAGAGGGCCACCCTCGTCACCCGCATGGGCAATAGCGACAAGGTGCAGGCGCTGGTCCGTCTTCTGGAAAAAATCGCGCCGACGCCCTTCACCGTCCTTATTGAAGGCGAAAGCGGCGCCGGAAAGGAGTTGGTGGCCCGGGCGATACACGACATGTCGAAAGTTCGCGGCAATTCATTTGTGGCCGTCGACTGCGGAGCCATTCCGGAAACCCTGTTCGAAAGCGAATTGTTCGGCCACGCCAAGGGCGCATTCACCGGAGCGGCCACGAACAAGGCGGGGGTTTTCGAAGCCGCGGACAATGGCACCCTGTTCCTCGATGAAATCTGCAACCTTTCCTACACATCCCAGCAGAAATTGCTCCGCGCCATAGAGGATCGCACAGTGCAGCGCCTCGGAACCACATCGTCCCGCCGCGTGAATGTCCGCATCATCGCCGCCTCCAACCGCTCATTGGAAAAAGATGTGGAAAACCGCCTCTTCCGGGTGGATTTGCTGCACCGGTTGAAAGAGGTTTCCGTGAAGATTCCCGCCCTCCGGGAGCGGCAAGAGGACATAGCCTATCTCGCGAACCGTTTTCTGGATGAATTCAAGGCGCAGTTGGGATTGCGCTGCACCGGCATTTCCCGGTCCGCCATGGCGGTGTTGATGAACGATTATTCCTGGCCGGGCAATGTCCGGGAGCTTCGCAACGTCATGCGACAGGCCGCCTTGACTTGCGAAGACGACCGGCAGATTCTTCCCGGGCATCTTCCCCTTCCCCTCGCCGGAGGAACATCCCAATCCAATGTCTGGATGGCGAAGACGACTTTTGATCTGGAAACGGAATCGCTTGCGGACATAATAAAACGCCACAGCCGGGAACTGGAACGGAAAATCATTGAACAGGCGTTGAAGGAGGCAAACGGCAATAAAGTCGTGGCGGCCCGACGCCTGCGGATTGATTACAAAACCTTGCATCGCAAGCGAAAAACATTGAGATTGTCCTGAAGATGGCGCAATTGCCATAAACTATGGCGATCCCGCCATAGTTTATGGCAATTGCGCTTATGCCGACATGGACTCCCCGGTTCCGGCATATGACGCTTCGGCCGGGAATCGCCGGCGAAGTTTTTCCTGGTTTTTATTTTTAATTCCCAATATCTTTATGAAATATGGCCGCATTGACCCATTGGGCGCAACAGTTCCACGAACCCTTCTTCCGCGGAGTACAATCATTGGCATGATTGTTGCATTTTCATAGGCTATCGCAGGTTGAAATCGGGCCGAATCGGGTCGAAAAAGGAGGGGCATTCCATGAAAGCGCGCGGCGCCATTACGCTGGCGGCGGGGGGGGTTCTCGCCGTTCTTGCCGTCGTTGCCGGCTACCAATCCCCCGAAACGGGATTCTACATGGCGGTTTCGGTCCTGCCGTTGCTGGTCATCCTGGCGCTCCTGTTCATGCGGGTGAACATGCTCATCGCCGGCCTGGCCGGCGGGATCATGGCCATGATCATGGGCGGCATAGGGATAGGCCAGGCCAATGGCGTCATGATTGGCCAGATCCAGAACCTCTTCGGCATCGCCGTCGTTCCCATCGTCAACTCGGCCATCGCCATGGCCGTGTTCAAATCGGGAGGCTACTCCGCCGCCCTCGCCCTGGTGCGAAGACGCATCGGCGGCAACCAGGCGGTGATGGGAGCTTTCATTGTCTTCCTGCAGGCCGCCGCCACCTACATGTCCGGCATCGGCGGCGGTTCCGCCATGGTCATCGCCCCCCTGGCCTTTGCCGCCGTCGGCGCCATTCCGGCGGTCATTGTCGGCATGTCCATCGCCGCCGCCATCTGCTTCACCACCTCCCGGGCCTCCCTGGAAACCGCGACCGTCCTCAAGCTTACCGCGATTCCCGTGGACGAATACGCCAACATGATGCTGCCGTACACCATCTTTCTCGTCCTCCTGGGCATGGCCGTCGCCGCCCACGGCGCCTGGAAGAACGGCGGCTTGTTCACGGGGGAGGAATCGGAGGATATCAAGGGCATGTCCTCCTCCCAACTCTCCCGAGCCACCATTCCGGCCCTTTTCCTGCTGCTCGCCGTGGTTTTCAGCCCGGTGATCAACAGCCTCCTGAAGGGCGTCGGATTGCCGCCGCTGGTCATCCCGCTGACCTACTCCGCCGTCACCATATTCCTGGTCGGCGTGTTTACGAAATTCACCTTTTCCCAGGCATGCGACGCGCTTATCGACGGTTCAAGCTATATTCTGACGCGCCTTTTCCAGGTCGGCCTGTTTCTCATGTTCATAGCCCTTATCGAACGGATTGGCGCCTTCACCACCATCGCCGCCATCGCCAGGAACGCGCCGCCGTCGCTCGTCGTTCCCGCCGCCATTCTCGCCGGCTTCCTGATCGGCGTCCCCGCCGGCGGCTATGTCGCCACTATTCTCGGGTTAATTCTCCCGGTCGCCGTCGCCCTCGGGTTTCCCCCGTTGGCCGTGGGGTTCGTTACCATGGCGGTGGGCCTCGGCAGTCAGGTCTGCCCCGTGAACATCACCATGCAGGCCCTGTCCTTCGGATTCCAAATACCCATCATGCAAGTCGTCCGGGGCAACGCGCCCGTCATCATCGGCTATGTCATACTGCTCATGGCCATGTCCATGGTTTTCATATGACCGGCATCCCGGCAAGCCGGCAATTTCATCCAAGGAGGCCGATTCGTGGACATCATCATCAGAAATGCCCGCATTCGGGATGCCGATCCGCTGGTTGACGTGGCCATAGGGGACGGCAGGATCGCCGCCATCGGCCCCAATCTCCCCGGGCGCGGCGTCGAGGAAATCGAAGCGCGCGGCAGGGTTCTCGTTCCGGGAATCGTCGAGGCGCATCTGCATTTGGAAAAAGCCTTGATCAAGGATCGGAAGCCCAACCGCAGCGGCACCCTGGCGGAAGCAATCAAGGTCACCGGCGAGTTGAAGCCCACCTTCACCAGCGAGGACATCCACCGGCGCGCCGTCCTGGCGCTGCATTGGCTTATGCAAAACGGGGTCACGCATCTGCGCGCCCACGGGGAATTCGATCCCAGGCAGGGCTTCGCCGGCCTCGAGGTCACCCTTGCCCTCAAGAAGGAATTCAAGGGCCGCGTCGACATCCAGGTTTGCGCCTTTCCCCAGGAGGGGGTGATCAAAGCCCCCGGCACCGAGGAAATGATGCACAAGGCGTTCGAAATGGGGGCCGATGTCTGCGGAGGCATTCCCTACAACGACCCGGACGCCAAACGGCATATCGACCTCATGTTCGACATCGCCAAGGAGCACGGCAAGGATTTGGATTTCCACCAGGATTTTTCCGACGACGCGGACAATATGAGCATCGAGTACCTTGCCGGGAAGACAATACGGGAAGGGTATCGGGGCCGCGTCTGCGTCGGCCACCTCACCGCCCTCGGGGCCGTCCCGCCGGACGAACGGGATCGCCTGATCAAGTTGATAGCGGAAGCCGGCATCAGCGTCATCTGCCTGCCCGCCACCGACATGCATCTGGGCGGCCGGAAGGACGCCTGCAACGTGCGCCGCGCATTGACCCCGGTAAGGGCGCTCCGGGACGGCGGCGTCAATGTCTGTCTTGCGACCAACAATATCCGCAACGCCTTCACCCCGTACAACAACGGCGATCTCTTTTCCGTCGCCTTCCTGGCGGTGGCGGCCTGCCATCTCGGCGGAGCCGACGACCTGCCGACGGTCCTCCCCATGATCACCGCCAATCCCGCGAAAGCCATGGGCGTCCAGGATTACGGACTTGCGGTGGGCAAGGCCGCCGATATGGTCCTTCTCTCGGGAAAGAGGGTGGAGGACGCCATAATCGATCTCCCCGCCAAACCTTATGTCATCAAGGGCGGGCGCGTCACGGTGAGGACCGAATGCGAAACCGTTTTTCTTCCCCCGGTGTAATTTTGGGAGTCGCACGCACATGGATCCGCCGATCACACTGTTGACATGGGGCGCCGCCGTTTTGTCCATCGCCGCGCTTCTGGCTCTGCTGGTTTGCTGGCAATGGGGGGTGGCCGAGGCGGCTTCCGTTGGCCTTGGCATTTCCCTGGTCACGGCCTTTGCCGTATTCAAGGGTTCCCCGGCGCTCATCGCGGGCGAATTGGCCAAAGGCATCTGGGGCGGGATCGCGGTCATGGCCGTGGTCGTGCCCGCCATCCTCATTTTTGAAGTCACGGACGAGGCCAAGGCCTTCGACTCCTTTCGGCGCGGCATGCGGAAGTTTTCACCCGACGAACTGCTGCAAATTTTGACCATAGGCTGGGTTTTCGCCAGTTTTCTGCAGGGAGTCACCGGATTCGGGGTTCCGGTCGCCATTGTCGCGCCGCTCTTGGTCGGCATAGGCGTCAAGCCGTTCTGGGCCGTCGCCGTGCCGCTTATCGGCCATGCCTGGGCCACCACCTTCGGCACCCTGGCCGTGGCCTGGGAAGCGCTGGTTTTGCAGGCTTCGCTTTCCGGCGATCTTCTTCTTTCCACGGCGGTCTGGGCCGGCGTTTTCACCTGGGCCATGGATTTTACGGCCGGAGCCGCCATTTGCTGGTTCTACGCGGGACGCGAAGGCGTGAAACGGGGTCTTGCCGCGATCCTGTCCGTCAGTTGCCTGCACGGCGGCGGACAGTTGATCCTGTCCCAGTTCAATCAGGTCCTTTGCAACTTCTTGGTTTCCAGCGCCGGCTTGATTCTCGCCTACGTTCTGGGCAGGACCGTGTACGCCAGACCCTACCGGCATGACGCTTCCAGGCTCATGGACAAGGGCGTCGCCCTCGGCGGGGAAGAGGGCGATCCCCCGTCCCTGACCTTGCACCAGGCATTCCTCCCCTATTACATATTGACCGCCGTGACGCTTTTCGTGCTGCTTGTCCCGCCGGTAAAACGGGCGTTGAGTTTTCTCAAAGTCGGCCTGCCTTTTCCCGAAACCGCGACCGGATACGGCTTCGTGAACCCGGCGGTGGAATTGTACGCGCCCATAACCGTGTTCACCCACGCGGGAGTTTTTCTCACCCTCGCCAGCGTCATCGGGTACTTTTTCTTCAAGACCAGAAACGTGATGCGCCCGGACTCCGCCAAGCGGATCGCCGCCCGTACGCTGGACAAGGCCGCTCCGGCCACCATCGCGGTCATATTGCTGATCGCCATGTCCAAGGTTATGGGCGGCACCGGCCAGGTGCTGGTTCTCGCCCGGGGAACGGCCCTGGTCACCGGGAAATACTATGCCCTGTTCGCCCCCTTCATCGGGGTCCTCGGCGCGTTCATGACCTCGAGTTGCATGGCGTCCAACATCCTCTTCGGTTCCTTCCAGCAGACCATGGCCGACCTATTGCAGCTTGATCAGGCGGTCATACTCGGCGCGCAGACGGGCGGCGGGGCCATCGGCAACGTGATCTGCCCCGGCAACGTGCTCCTGGGCACCACCACGGCGGGCATTTTGGGCCGCGAAGGCGAATTGCTGAAAAAACTCATTCCCCTTGGCTGCGCGGTCGCGCTCGCCTGCGGGGTGATCGCCTTTTTCGCTTCTTGAAGGACAAGAGGACGTCTCATGGACAAGTTTTCCGCCTCCACCATTCTCAACATCGGTAGCCTGGCCACATTCGCGGCCTTTCCCCTGCTTTACTCGGCCGCCCACGGCGGGAGCGCCCTGCCCCTGCTTCCGGGCGGCGCGTTGATTGTCCTCGGCATGATTGCGCCGTTCGCCGCCCGGAAACGCGCCAAAACGGACTGACGGGAAAATCGGATCGCGCGATCCGGATCAACCCCTTGACAAGGAGAGCTTGCATGAAATCCTGTTTCCCGACACTGGCGGCCGTTCTCGCGTCCGCCCTCGCGGCGGGCGCGGCCCTTGCCGCCGAAACCGTCAAGATCAGCCATGACCTTTCCGAGGACACGCCCCAGCATCTGGGCTGCGTGAAATGGAAGGATCTGGTCGAGCGGCGCACCGCCGGCAAGTACAAAATCGACATCTTCCCCTCCAACCAATTGGGAGACGATCGCGAAGTCGCGGAAATGCTCCAGGTGGGCACGGTTCAGGCCGCGCTTATCCCAACCGCCAAGCTGAGCCTTTTCGCCCCGGCCCTGCAGATTCCCGATCTCCCCTTCTTCTTCCCCACCAGGGAAATCTGTTACGAGTTGCTGGACAGCGAGGTGGGCGCGGAAATCCTGGACCGGCTGTCCAGCAAAGGCATGATCGGCGTCTCCTTTTGGGAAAGCGGGTTCAAACAGTTCACCGCCAACAAGGAATTGCGGCGGCCCGAGGATTTCAAGGGCCTGAAATTCCGGACCATGGAAAGCAAAATCATCATCGGGCAGTTCAAGGCCCTTGGCGCAAACCCCGTTCCCATCAGCTTCGGCGAAACCTACAACGCCCTCCAGCAGGGTACCGTGGACGGCCAGGAGAACCCGCTGGTGTCCATCACCCGGATGCGGTTTTACGAAGTGCAGAAGCACATGCTGGTCTCCAACCACGCCTACCTCGCCTACGGCTTCCTGTTCAGCAAACGCTGGCTGGAAAGGCAACCCCTGGACATGCGGAAAATCCTGATTGATTCCGCCCGCGAAGTGGCCGCCTTCCAGCGCGAGGAAACCGTGCGCCGCGAGCAGGGCTTCATCGACACCATCGCCAAAGCGGGCTGCAAGGTTTCCTACCTGACTCCCGAGGACGCCAAGCTGTTCGCGGAAGCCACGCGGCCCGTACACAAGGAATTCGAGGACTCCATCGGCAAGGAATTGCTGACCAAGGCGTATAATAAAATCGAGGAACTTCAAAAGCAAAGACCCGGGGCGAAGTAACTTTTACACTCGGGGAGCGGCGGGACAACGCCGGCCAAGTTCACAGCCGGGAAACATGTAAAAGTTATTTCGCGCCGCCTCCCAGGCGCACCGCCGGCCGGGCGGCCCGTCCGGCCGGCGAGGGGACGGGCGAAGCGTTTTCCCCCGGGGCGGCGGCTCCGGAGACCGGTTCCCGGCCCGCGCGCGCGTTCCGCGAGCCGGGCGGGGATTGGAAATTCTACGGGAAACCGGGCGGCGTTCGGCCCGGTTTTCCCGTAAAGCCCGGCGAACGGACAGCGAGGAAAAGACCATGAAATTTGTGGATTCCATCATCAGAAATATGGAAGAGGCGTTCATCGCCGCGGGCATAAGCGCCGCCTCGGTCGTTCTTTTCCTAAACGTCGTCCTCCGCTTCGGCTTCAACAGCGGATGGGAATGGGCCGAGGAGGCGGCCCGTTACACAATCGTCTGGATCGTGTTCGTCGGCAGCGGCATTTGCGCCCGCAAGGGCATGCACCTGGCCGTGGACGCCGTCGCCATTCGCCTGGGTAAAGCCAACCGCCGCATCCTGCGCATGTTCGTGGACGCGGCCTGCGTCCTGTTCAGCGTCTACCTTGTCCTCTACGGATATGAAATGGTCAATCTCGCCCGGGAAACCGAACAGGTCACCGCGGGCATGGACATCCCCATCTTCTGGGTGTATCTAGCCATTCCCGTCGGCGGCGCACTCATGGCCATCCGCTTCTCCCAGGACTTCCTCCTCGCGTACAAGAGGGAAGAGGGCGAGCGCGCGTTCGAGGCGAGTTGAGGTTTCCCCCGGAAGAGGCGCGAAGGAGCGGCAATGACGGTCTTTCTCTTCGCTATGCTGGCCCTGATGCTGGCCCTGAGCATCCCCATTTTCGTGGCGTTGAGCGGCACGGCGCTGGTCGTGTTCCTCCTGTTCAGCGACGTGGCGCTGGAAATCGTCGTCATGCGCATGTTTTCCGGCATCGACAAATTCGCGCTGATGTCCATTCCCTTCTTCGTGCTGGCGGCCAATCTCATGAGCGCCGGCGGCATCTCGCAGCGAATCATCAACCTGGCGAACGCCCTGGTGGGCGGTTTCCGCGGCGGCCTCGCCATCGCCGCCGTTCTGGCCAGCATGTTCTTCGGGGCCATTTCCGGGTCCAGCCCGGCGACCGTGGTCGCCATCGGCGGACTCCTGTTTCCGGCCATGTGCCGGGAAGGGTATCCCAAGCCCTTTTCCACGGGGCTTCTGGCCTCGGCCGGCTCCCTCGGGATCATCATCCCGCCCAGCGTGAACATGATCGTCTATGGAGCCATTACCGGCGTCTCGGTGGGCGCCTTGTTCGTTTCCGGTTTCGGAGCGGGCCTGGTTTTCGGCGGCTGCATCATCGCCTACGCATACTGGTATTCCCGCAAAACGCCGAGCATAGCGCTCAAGCCCAGGGCGACCGGCGCCGAGTTTCTCCTGACCGTCCGCGAGTCGAGCTGGGGGCTTGGCGTACCGTTCATCATCATCGGCGGCATCTACGGCGGCGTGTTCACCCCCACCGAGGCGGCCGCCGTGGCCGTCATCTACGCTTTTCTGGTTTCTCTGCTCGTTTACCGCGAAATGACGGCCAGGCAATACTACCGCGTGCTGGTGTCCTCGGCGGCGACCACGGCCCAGGTCATGATTGTCCTCGCCGCCGCCTCCGTCTTCGCCTGGATTCTGACCGCCGAAGGAATCACCAGGAACATCGCGGCGGCCATGGTGTCCATCAGCCGGGACAAAATCATCATCCTGCTGATGATCAACATCATAGTTTTGCTGGCGGGCATGTTCATCGACGGGGCGTCCATAACCACCATCCTGGCCCCGCTGTTCCTGCCCATCGCGGTCGGCGTGGGAATCGATCCGGTGCACCTGGGCATCGTCATCGTGGTCAACAGCGCCATCGGCATGTTCACCCCCCCATTCGGCCTCAATCTCTTTGTGGCCACCGGGATAACGAACCAGCCGCTCTCGCGGGTGACAAAGGGGATTCTTCCCTTCATCACCATCACCATCGTCGCCCTGACGATCATCACCTACTTTCCGGAAATATCCCTCTGGCTGCCGCGCCAGGTTTACGGATCCTGGTAATCCGGCGCTTGGCGCCGCCACTTCAAATCGGGGATGCCATGAAAATCAAGACCATCGTCATGCCGAACAGCTATCGGGATTCGGTTTTTCTTATGAAGCTCTCGGGGCAGGCGAAGGAGGAGGGGGGGGCGGAAACTGTTTCCGCCATGATGGCCACCATTCGGAACAAGGAGCTTTTCGAAGCGTCCGGGTTGATGACGCCGGAAATCCAAGCCGCCAACCCCAACGACCTGGTCATCGCCGTGAGGGCCGAGGAGGACAGGCTTGAAATCGCCGCGGCCGCGGTCGTCCGCATGCTCGAGGAGGCGCCGGCCGGGAAACAGGACGGCCCCCGGGGAAACGCCGCTCCCCGGACAATCGACGGCGCGATGGCCATCGATCCGAAGCTCAACATCGCCCTCGTCTCCGTAGCGGGGGATTACGCCCGCTACGAAGCCGGCCGGGCCGTGGCGAACGGCCTCGACGTCATGCTTTACAGCGACAACATTTCCCTGGCCGACGAACTCGCCTTGAAAATCATGGCCTCGCGCAAAAAACTCATGGTCATGGGTCCCGACTGCGGCACCGCCATCGTCAATAAAACCCCGCTCGCCTTCGCCAACCGCGTGCGGTCCGGTCCCGTCGGCGTTATCGGAGCCTCGGGCACCGGTCTGCAGGAGGTATGCTGCCTCCTCGACCGCATGGGCGTCGGCATCAGTCAAGCCTATGGCACCGGCGGTCGCGATCTTAAGGACGAAATCGGCGGCCTCGCCACTTTCACCGCCCTGGATCGCCTAGCCGCCGACACCGACGCCAAAGCGGTCGCCATCCTCGGCAAACCCCCGGGGAACGCCACTCGCGCCAAACTCGTTGAACGCTGCCGCCGGTTCGGCAAGCGGGTTTTTGTGCACTAC
Organism: Planctomycetota bacterium; assembly: GCA_031269935.1. Taxonomy (GTDB): domain Bacteria; phylum Planctomycetota; class SZUA-567; order SZUA-567; family SZUA-567; genus JAJBSZ01. The sequence goes on along the minus strand of JAISYL010000100.1, from coordinate 2,893 downwards.
ATGGGCGTCTCCGACTATTCGGCCGAAGAAAGAGCGGGCATGGCGACCGCCGGGAACCTCACCGATTTTTCGATTATGGTGGCGAAACACTTTGTCCCCCCCGCCGCCCTTGACGAAACGGACGGCGGCCGTCCGCTTCCCGCCGGGCTGAAACCGGGTTTCCTCCACGGCATCTTCGGCGGCGGCACCCTCTGCCGGGAAGCGGCCGAACTCGCCGCCTCCCGGCTCGCCGGCGACAAGTTCTCCAATCTCGAGGTCGAAGGGTTTACGCGCATCACCGGCAAGGATCGAGTTGAAGGCCATGTCTTCCTTGACTTGGGCGAGGACGAGTTCACGGTCGGCCGCCCCCACCCGATGATGGCCCCGGAACTGAAAATGGAGCGGCTTGTCGATGCGCTCCGCGCTCCGGGGGTAACGGTGGCGCTTATCGATATGGTCATTGGCTACGGCTCGCACCCCGATCAGGCGAACATGGCGGTGCGGGCGATGGAAAAGGCGGACAAGCTGTCGGGCGGCGCCAGCCGCAAGACATTGGTCGTCGCGTCGGTATGCGGCACCGAGGGCGATGCGCCGAGCCGGAGCAGCCAGGCCGCCATCCTCGAAGAGGCGGGCGTCGCCGTTCTGGCATCCAACGCCCGCGCCGCCACCTGGGCCGCCAGAGCGGCCCAGGGCGGGTAGGGGGGATTCGGCGTCCCCGCCGGGCCGGGCGAAAGCCGATCGCAATTACATGAAGACACCGGGAGACAAGAATGTTTGGGGAAAAATTGCGCGTCGTCGCCATTGGCGTCGAAACCTTCGATCGGGCCCTGCAAGACACCGGCGTCCCCTTCATCCGACTGGACTGGAAGCCGCCGGCGGCCGGCGACACGGATCTGGTGGGAGATTTGTTCAGAATAGACACGGCCTGCATAGACGAAAGCGGCCGGTCCCTGGTGGACAGGGCGAACAGGGAAGTCTTCGACCGCATCCTCAAGGGCCAGCCCACGCTCCGGCGAATTCTGCCCGCGCACCGCTGCATCGAGGGAATGACCAAGACCACCATTCTCCACGCCGGTCCGCCCGTCAAATGGGAAGACATGTGCGGTCCCATGAAAGGATCGTTCCTTGGCGCCATCCGCTACGAGGGTCTCGCGAAGACGGACGGGGAGGCGGCCGAGATGATGGCGTCGGGGAAAATCGCCTACGGTCCCAATCACGCCAGGAACGCCGTCGGTCCAATGACGGGCATGATATCCTATTCAATGCCGGTGTTCGCGGTCGAGAACGAGACCTTCGGCAACACGGCCTATTGCCCCATCAACGAGGGCATCGGCAAGGTCATGCGCTTCGGCGCGAATGGCCCCGAAGTCATCGAGCGCCTGCGTTGGCTGGAAAAATCGGTCGCCCCGGCGTTGGACGAGGCGGTTCGGGCCCTGGGCGGGGTCAACCTGAAAAACATCATCGCCCAGTCCCTGGCCATGGGCGACGAAATGCACCAACGGAACGTCGCGGCCAGCCTGAATTTCCACAAGGCCATCGCCGGGCCGCTTCACGAAGCGCTGAAGAAGCGCGACGATGGCGCGAGCGTGGCCGCCTTCGTGGCCAGCGGCAACGAGCAGTTTTTCCTCAACCTCGCCATGGCCGCCAGCAAGTCGATTATGGACCCGTGCCGCGATGTTTCCCACTCCACCGTGGTCACGGCCATGAGCCGGAACGGCGTTAATTTCGGGATCAACGTTTCCGGTCTTGGCCAGCGGTGGTTCCAGGCTCCCTGCCTTAAGCCCGAGGCTCTCTATTTTCCGGGATTCGGCGAGGATGACGCCAACCCGGACATGGGCGATTCCGCCATCGTCGAGTGCATCGGCATCGGCGGCTTCGCCATGGGGTCGGCCCCGGCGGTGGTCCGTTTTGTGGGCGCGGGCGGCCTCGCCGACGCCCAGCGGTACACCCGCGACATGGGTGAAATCACCGTTGGCCGGAACCCGGCCTTGGCCATGCCGAACATGGATTTCGCCGGCGTTCCCACCGGCATCGACATCCGCAAAGTGGTCGCCACCGGCATCCTGCCCGTCATTAACACCGGCGTCGCCCACCGGGAACCCGGCATCGGCCAGGTCGGCGCCGGCATCGTCAATCCTCCGATGGCGATCATGGAGGAGGCTGTCCGCGCCTTCGCGGAGAAGTATGCGCGATAGCGCCCGCCAATCCCGAGCCCGGTCAATTTTTCCGTCCGGCGGCGGATGCTTTTATCGTCGGGGCGGGAGGAAGGATTGGGCGGCCGGGCGATTTCGCCTTGTCGCTTGCGCGTTTCGCGCCTGGATAAAGGAAGGAATCCAATTTCCTCCGGCGGCCGCCCTTGGCCGGGGAGCGCATCTCATTCCTGTCCCGCCGTTTATTCATCAAAGAGTCATGATTCTGGTTGGAGAACTTGGGCCGCCAAGCCAAAATCCCCGGATTACCCGTAAACCTTTATTGCCCTTATGGGCAAAAGTTCAAAAGTCCACAATATCGAAGGAAAGGAAGTTGTACCCTTTTCCGCCTCGTGCGCTTCCCGCGCTTCCCGCATAGTCTCCAATGAACAATAGAGCGCATACTGTCGCCCTTTGGCGTTGATTTCCCGGGTCGGCGCCCGCGGAAGCGTGGTCTTCCCCGACTGGCGGGCGGCGTGGATGACGAAATACCGTTTCCGTTCGATCGGACCGCGCGCCTCCGGCGGGTGATCGACGGGGGGAAGCGGGTGCCGAAAAATTTCGCCGAAAATCGCTTCGCCACGGGTATAATGCCATAAACCGACTTTTAAGAGCGTGTTGTTAAATACCGGATCGCCCGGGTTAGACAAGGAAAAAGTCGCTGGCAGGATGATTTTTGGCCGGCGGTCAGGGGTAAAAATCATCCGAGAAGCGGCTTTTGACGC
>JAISYL010000266.1 GCA_031269935.1 Planctomycetota bacterium | reverse complement strand
ATCGCAAACGGGACGCCGATTGTTTTCCGCCCGGCCCGGCGGTATAATGCCTTTTTCCGGAAGCCCGGCGCTTCCGCCCGGCCCCGTTCAGAAAGGCGCCCGCCATGGATCCAGTCCCGCCAAAGCGTTTCAACATCGCCGGCCCCTGCCTTCCCGGCGAGCATTATATGCTTCCCGCCGTCGAACGCCTGCCGAAAACGCGGTTCATGGCCTGGGGGGGGGACTATTTCGTCGTCCACGCCCCCTCCGGGTCGGGGAAGACCACTTTCCTCCGGGCCCTGGCCGCCGAGATCAACGCGGAAGGGCGGCAATACGCGCTGTATTGCTCGCTGGAGGCGTTGCAAGGCTGTTCCGACCCCGATCGCGGCCTCCCCCTGATCGTGCAGGGGTTGAACGCCGCCGTGGCCGCCTCGCCGGCGCTCCGGGAAAAACCGGTCGAACGGCAGCCCGCCGGAAACATGGCGACCGGCATTCTCCTGGCCCTCTCCCGATTTTCATCCGCCCTCGACAAGCCGCTGGTCATTTTTTTCGACGAGATCGACCGCCTGTCGGGGCAGACGTGGATCACCTTCCTCCGGCAGGTGCGCAGCGGCTTCGGCATTCGCGACACCACGCCCTTTCCCCGAACGATAGCCTTTGCCGGCTTGAGCAAAATCCGCGACTACAAGGCGCAGATCCGCCCGGATCGGGAAGCCTTGAGGGCCAGTCCCTTCAATATCGTGACCGAGTCCCCGACCCTCGACAACTTCACCCGGGAGCAGGTGGCCGAACTCTACCGGCAACACACCGAAGCCACCGGACAGGTTTTCGAGCCGGAGGCGGCCGCCCGGGCCTGGTACTGGTCCGAGGGCCAGCCCTGGCTGGTGAACGCCCTGGCGAAACGGGTGGTGGAGGACGATCTCGAACGCGACCATTCGCTTCCCGTGACCGCCGGGCATATCGACGCCGCGGCCGACGCCCTGATTAGGCGGCGGGACGCCCATATCGGATCGCTCATGGAACGGCTGCGGGAGCCGCGGGTGCGGCGGGTAATCGAGCCGGTGCTCACCGGGGGGGAACGCGAGGCGTCCTTCCTCCACGACGACACCGGATTCTGCCTGGACCTGGGGCTGGTGAAGACCAGCGCCGCCGGCGCCCTGAGTCCGGCCAATCCGATTTACCGGGAAGCCATGCTGCGGACGCTCGCCCATGACGCCCGGGCGTTGCCGCCGGAAAGCCCGATCAACCGCCGGCTGGACGGAAAAAGCCTCGACCCGACGGCGATCCTGCGGGAATTCCAGCAATTCTGGCGGGAGAACGCCGCCGTTTGGGTGGAACGCTGCGCTTACCGGGAGGCGGCGCCGATCCTCCTCCTCCAGGCCTTTCTCCGGCGGGCGGTGAACGGCGGGGCGGAGATTCCCGGGGAGATGGTCGCCGGCCGGGGCCGGGTGGATCTCCGCCTGCAATACGCCGGGAAGGCCTATCCGGTGGAACTGAAGCTGGCCGATCGCGAGCCGCTGGAAAAAACCCTGGAGCGGACAGCCGACTATATGGATGCCCAAGGGGCGCGGGAGGCTTGGCTGGTCATCTTCGACCGCAACCAGGAGAAGCCCTGGGAAGAAAAGCTGTTCCGGGAAGACAAAACCCTTCCGGACGGCAGGCTCGTCCATGTCGTCGGCTGCTGAGGTTGGGGTCTGTCCATAAATAACTTATACACGCTTGGACAAGGAACCGAGTCGCGGCGGCAAATTTTCGCCCGTGGTTGGGCAAAAATTTACGGGAGCGGCGTTGGCGACGCGGTATAAACATGTATAAGTTATTCATGGACGAGCCCTAAAGCCATTTCGCCATGAGTATAATTGCAAGCGTTCCCACTGACCGGAGTCTACCGCGACAATGCCTCAATTTTTCCAGGCGGCCAAGCGGCATTGGAATGACGCCCGCTTTCTTATGGATGACAGCCGCATGGCGAATGCCGATCATTTGTTCGGCTTGGCCGCGGAATGCGCCTTGAAGAGCATGCTGCGCGGACTGGGAATGGAAATGAGCGGCAACATGCCGGCGCCGGGACGATTCCGGAGCCACATTGACTCAATTTGGGAGCATTTCCAAACCTACGCATACAGTCGAAGCGGAATCCGCTATCTGGACCAGCTTTGCTGCCTCCCGCAATCGCCGTTTTCCGACTGGCGGATAGATCAAAGATACGAGTCGGGCGACTTGATTCAAAAAGAGGCCGTCGCGATTCATCGAAAGGCCTGTGAACAGCTGAATGCCTGTCTCGAAGCGGCGCTTTTGGATGGAATGCTTGATGCCGATTCTTTTTAACGAAGCGATGGATGCGGCCCTCGCCATCCTGGAACGCCATCCGGAAATGCTTGCCGGAGCGGCGGAGGTCGTGCTGGTACGGGACTTGCGGGGCAGGATGCGCCCGTTATTGGCGAAACCAGCCCGGGAATACAATCAATCCCAGAGGAAGAAACTGGAAAGCGAATTTGAAACGGGGCTGGGGAAATACGGTTTCCCCGCCCCGCATTCGGTCCTGTATGCCGATTCCGTGGAAATGAACAGCCAAATTCGCGACCAGACCGTGGTTCTCAAGGAAGCCGCCGCCGGCATGCCCAGGATACTTCTTCTTGATCGCCAAATCATCGGCAACGACTGGCTGCGGAGGAGCCTCCCCCGGGAAACAGGCAATCCCCGGGCCGTTTTCTTCAGCGTCAAGGGCGGAACGGGACGGTCGACGGCGATCTTCAATTGGGCTTATCGTCTGGCGGCCCAAGGGCGAAAGGTGCTCGTTCTCGATCTGGATTTGGAATCGCCCGGCTTGTCCAATTCCCTTCTGGACGCGAAAACCCTTCCCGACTTCGGGATCGTCGACTGGTTCGTGGAAGACGCCGTGGGGCAGGCGGATTTGGTTGCCGACGGCATAATCGGGATCAGCCATCTTTCCCGCGGCCTGGACGGGGAAATCCTAGCCGCTCCCTGCCAGGGGAAAAGAACCGGCCAATACCTCCCTAAATTGGCCCGGTGTTATGCCGAGTATGACGGCAAGACTTTCAGGCCCTGGGCGGAAAGACTGGGATCCCTGGTTTCAACCATGGAGGAAAAACTGCAACCCGATCTCACGCTTATCGACAGCCGGGCCGGCTTGAACGATATCGCCGCCGCCTTGGTGTGCCGCCTGGACGCGGCGGCATTCCTTTTCGCGGTCAATACCCGGCAGACTTGGGCGGCGTATCGCGGCATTTTCGAGACTTGGCAAAGGCATCCCGAAAAGGAAAAGTTGCGCGGCAGGTTGAAAATGGTATATGGCCTGATGCCGGAAACCCTGAGAAAGGAATGTCTGGGCGGCTTCCTTGAACAGTCCGAGGACGCTTTCCGGGAAATGCTCTACGACGAAGTGAAGCCGGGTTCCCTGGACGGATTTTACTTCGAAACGAACGATCCGGACGCCCCCCATTACCCCTTGGTGGTCAACTGGCACCGAGCATTGCAGGAATACCATCCCCGGACCGCGGACGATCTGGATGGAAAACTGCTTGAGGAAGTTTATGTGAATTTTTTCGACTCGGCGGCCATTCATGCGGATTTGCCGGATGCCTAGGGACGACATGGACGACCTTTTTTTCTCCCGGGATCAAAAGCCGCTTTTGCGCGAAGCCCTGCCCGGCGATTCCTCCTCGTTCGGCATTCTTGCCGATACCGCCCTCAGGCAAACCTATCTCCCCTCCGCCCACGGGAAGGCCCTCCAACCGGACAACATTGTGGTAACCGGCATTCGCGGCTCCGGGAAGACCTTCTGGTGGGCCGCCCTGCAAAATCCGGAAATCCGCCCCCTTGTCGAAGCCGCCGCCCAGTTGGGCGATAATGCCGTCATCAGCGTCGGCTACGGGGTGGGCAGGGAAAACGCCGAAAAATTCCCCGCCGCCCAGACTTTGGCGGCGCTGGCCGCCAAAAAAATCCCTCCCCGCCACATATGGATGACGGTGGTCTACGGACAGGTACTGGGCGAACGCGCCCCCTCCGAATTTCCCCGGCGCGGCGATTGGGAGCGGCGGATACGGTGGGTTATCGACCATCCCGACCTGGTGTCGGCGACCTTGTCGGCGCAGGATGCGCTTTTAGCCAAAAACAACCAATATCACCTCGTTCTGTTCGACGCCCTCGACACCACCGCCAACGACTGGAAGGCGATGAACCGGATAACCCGGGGAGTATTGCAGGTCGGGGTGGAAATCCGATCCTACCGGAAAATCCGGACCAAGATTTTCCTTCGTCCGGATCAGCTTGACGATCCGGAAGCGACCAGTTTCAACGACGCCTCGAAAATTACCGGCAATCCGGCCGAACTTGAATGGAAATACAAGGATCTTTACGGGATGCTGTGGCATTTGCTGGCCAATGATCGCGGGTTCGGGCCGAATTTTCGAAAGGTTGCGGAATCAATCGCCGGAGTCGCCTTCGGGGAAAACCGGGAAATACGCGAAGTGCCGAATAAATTGCGAAGCGACCCCGACGCCCAACGCGGTTTGTTCCATGCCCTGACGGGACCGTGGATGGGACGGGACAGGCGGCGCGGCGCCCCCTATACCTGGCTGCCCAAACATCTCGGGGATAACCGGGGGGCCGTCAGCCCGAGGAGCTTCCTCACCGCCCTGAGGACGGCCGCCGAAAGCGGGGAATACCGGGAAGACTGGAAATACCCGCTCCATTTCGAGGACATCAAGGCCGGCGTCCGCCAAGCCTCCCTCCGGCGGGTCCGCGAGTTGAACGACGATTATCCCTGGATTCAAACGCTCATGGAACCCATAGGGGGAATGAACGTTCCCTGCGGCCGGGGCGAAGTTTTCCAGCGCTGGAAGCGGAATGGCGCCTTGGAGGCCATCGGGGAAAACCCCACCCGGCTGCCGCCGGCCCACCTCAAGGACGGGCCGGAAAAGGTGCTGAAGGATCTCCAGGAATTGGGCATCGTCGCCGAAAGGGACGATGGCCGCATAAACATTCCCGATGTCTACCGGGTCGGCTACGGCTTGGGCCGGCACGGGGGAATCAAGCGCGGGTGAGCGGCCTTGCTTCCCGGCCCTCAGCCCAGCCGTTTCCGCCTCTGCGAAAGCACGTCGAAGACGACGGCGGCCAGAAGCACCAGCCCCTTGACCGCGCGCTGCCAGTCGGCGCCCATTCCGAGAAGGCTCATGCCGTTGTTCAGCACCCCCATGAAGATCGCGCCGATGACGCAGCCGAAAATGGTGCCGACCCCGCCGTACGCCGAGGCGCCGCCGATGAAGCAGGCCCCGATCGCGTCGAGCTCGTAGTTCAGGCCGGCGGAGGGGTTGGCGGTGTCGAAGCGGGCCACGCAGATGAGCGCGGCCACCGCCGAAAGGAAGCCCATGTTGGCGTAGGCGAAGAACATCAGCCGGTCGGTGTCGACCCCGGACAGGCGGGCCGCCTTTTCGTTGCCGCCCATGGCGTAGAGTTGGCGGCCGGGAACGGTGTTCGTGGTGAAGAAGTTGTACACCAGCACCACCGCCGCCAAAAGGATGAGGATGACGGGCACGCCCTTGTCGCGGCCGAGAAGATGGCCGGCGGCGACGATCGCGAAGCAGCCGAAGGCGGCGCGGAGGAGCGTTTCCCAAAGCGGCTCCACCTCGTACCCTTTCCCGATCTTCTTGATCCGGGCCGCGATCTGGAGGGCGGCGAGCGCCGCCCCGATCAGGACGGCGGCGGCCAGGGTGAAGGCGTAGGACTGGCCCGGGCCTCCCCCCCCTCCGGGGAGGAAACTGTTGAAATAGCGGCTGAACTCGGCCGGGAAGGCGGAAATGGTGAGGCCGCCGAGGATGAGCCAGGCGAAGCCGCGGAAAGCCAGCATCCCGGCCAGGGTGACGATGAACGGCGGTATCTTCACGTACGCTATCCAGAACGCCTGCCAGGCGCCCAGCCCCAGGCCGATCAGGAGGCACAGGAGGGAGGACAGGTGGATGTCCAGCTTCCAGTTCACCATCAACACCCCCGCGATGGCGCCGACCAGCGCCACGATCGAGCCGATGGACAGGTCTATGTTGCCGCCGGTGAGGATGCAGAGGAGCATCCCGCAGGTCAGGATGACCACGTAGCCGTTCTGGTTGACGAGGTTGGTGACGTTGGTCGGCCGGAAAAGCGATCCGAAGCCGTTGGTGTGCGCGCGGATCAATATTTCGAACATGATCATGACGAAAATCAGCACGATCAGCATGGTGTTCCGCTTGAGGATTTCCAGCAGCCTGGCCATGATGCCTACGCTCCTTTGGCGATCGGGACGGCGGGCGGCCCCTCCGCCGGCCTGGACTTCAAGATGCTTGCCATGATTGCCTCCTGGCTCGCCTCGGAGCGGGTGAATTCGCCCACGATCCTTCCCTCGCCCATGACGTAGACCCGATCGCACATGCCGAGGATCTCGGGCAGCTCGGAGGAGATCATCAGAACCGTCTTGCGGTCGGCGACCAGCCGGTTGATGATGGTGTAAATCTCGTATTTCGCGCCGACGTCGATGCCGCGGGTCGGCTCGTCCAGGATGAGGACGTCGGGCTCGGCGAACATCCACTTGGCCAGGAGCAGCTTCTGCTGGTTGCCGCCCGAGAGGTTGCCCGCGAGCTGTTCGAGGCTCGAGCGCTTCACCGACAGCAGGTCGGCGTAGATTTTGGCGAGTTGTATTTCCCTGTCCTTGTCGAGCACGCCCCGGCGGCTGCTGATCCGGCCCAGGTTGGCGAGGGTGGTGTTCGGGCGGATTTCGCTCGAGAGGAGGAGGCCGCAGCCCTTGCGGTCCTCGGTGACGTAGGCGAGCTTGTTGGCGATGGCGTCCCGGACGCCGCGGAGCGCGACCTCGCGGCCGTTGAGGAACAGCCGCCCCGAAATCCCGGCGCCGTAGCTGCGCCCGAATATGCTCATCGCCAGCTCGGTGCGCCCCGCCCCCATCAGGCCGGACAACCCGACCACCTCGCCCCGGCGGACGTGGAGGCTTAGGTTGTCGCACACCTTGCGCTCGGGGTAGAGCGGATGGTGCACGGTCCAGCCCCTCACCTCGAGGCCGATGCCGCCCGGGCGGCTTTCGCGCCCGGGGAAGCGGTCGGTCATCTCGCGGCCGACCATGCCCTTGATGATGCGCGGCTCGCCGAAGTCGTCCACGTTCCGGGCGAGGGTCTCGATGGCGGCGCCGTCGCGGATGACGGTTATGTGGTCGGCGATTTGCGAAATCTCCGTCAGCTTGTGGGAGATCAGGATGGAGGTCATGCCTCCCCGCTTGAGTTCCTTGAGAAGATCCAGAAGCTTCTGGGAATCGTTGTCGTTGAGCGAGGCGGTGGGTTCGTCCAGGATCAGCAGCCGCGCCCTCTTGGCCAGCGCCTTGGCGATTTCCACCAATTGCTGCTTTCCCACCCCGATGTCCTTGATCAGCATGTGGGGCGATTCGGCGAGGCCGACCATCCGCAGGTATTTCGCCGTCTCCCGGAAGGTGCGATCCCAGTCGAGCCGGAAATACGAGCCGCGCTCGTTGCCCAGGAACAGGTTTTCGGCGATGGACAGGTTGGGGACGAGGGCGAGCTCCTGGTGGATGATGACGATTCCCAGCCTCTCGCTGTCCTTCATCCCGGAGAAGCGGCATTCCCCGCCGGCGAAGAAAATTTCGCCCTCGTAGCTCCCGTGGGGGTACTCCCCCGCCAGCACTTTCATCAGGGTCGACTTGCCGGCCCCGTTCTCGCCCACGATGGCGTGGATCTCGCCGTCCTCGACCCGGAGACTGACGCCGTCGAGGGCCTTGACGCCCGGAAACGTCTTGGTGATGCCCCGCATTTCAAGAATTGTGCCGCCCACGAAAATCCCTCCGTCAAAGCCGCCGGGAAGGCGCTCCGGGGTGATCGCGAAAATTCCGCGAACCCCGGCCCCGCCGAATCGGCGCTGGATTCGGCGGGGCCGGGCGGGTGGATTCCCTTGGCGCCGAACTAGCGCAGATCCGCTTCCGTGTAGTAACCGCTGTCGATGAGCAGGGCCTTGTAGTTGTCGATGGTGCAGATGACGGGGTCGCAAAGGAAGGAGGGGATGATCCCGGTGCCGTTGTCGTAGGTCTTGGTGTCGTTGATTTCGACCGTCCGGCCCTTGATGATGGCGTCGACCATCTTCACGACCTGCCGGGCGAGGGTCCGGGTGTCCTTGAAGACCGACATGCTCTGGGTGCCGGCGAGAATGTTCTTCATCGAGGGCTTGTCGCAATCCTGGCCGGTGAGGACGGGGAAATTCCCCTTGCGGTAGCCGGCGGCGGCCAGGGCGTTGGTGACCCCGTTGGCGACGGAATCGTTGGAGCTGAGGACGGCGTTGAGCTTGGTGCCGTTGGGGCCGTAGCCGATGGCGGAAATGAGGTTTTCCATGCGCTTCTGGGATTCCTCGGTGTTCCAGTTGACGGTGGAGGCCTGGGCCTGGGAGGTCTGGCCGGAGGGGACGACCAGCTTGCCGGAGTCGAGGTGGGGCTTCAGGATCGACAGGGCGCCGCCGAAGAAGAAGTTGACGTTGTTGTCGCCCGGATCGCCGGTGAAGAGTTCGATGTTGAAGGGGCCCTTGGCGTTGTCGAGATCGAGCTTATCCCTGATGAATCCCCCCTGGGTGGTCCCCACCTTGAAGTTGTCGAAGGTGGCGTAGTAGGAGACGGCGTCGGAATTCATGATCAGGCGGTCGTAGGCTATGACCTTGATGCCGTTTTCCTTGGCGGTGGCCAGGACCTTGGTGAGCGAGGTGCCGTCGATCGCGGCGATGACCAGCACCCGGCAGCCGGAGGAGATCATGTTTTCCAGCTGGTTGACCTGGGTGGGAATGTCGTTGTCGCCGGCGTACTGGAGGTCCACCCGGTATCCCGCCGCCTCCAATTGGGACTTCATGTTGGCGCCGTCCTGGTTCCATCGCTGGAGGCTCTGGGTGGGCATGGAAACCCCGATCAGTTCGCCCGCCCGCGCGCCGACCGCGAGGGACAGGGACAGCGTTGCCGCGAAAAGCATGGTTGCCAGTTTCCTCATCGCGCTTCCTCCTTATGCCACGGCTTGCTCCGATTCCCGTCGGAGACGATTGGCTGTCTTCCGCCCCGGCCGGGGCGGCCGGAGACGCCGTCCGCGGCGCCAGGGCGTTTCCGCGCTTCCGGGAGTGCCGCCGCCCGGGGAAACCGCGGCCGCGGGGCCCGCCGCCGGAGTAAACAATGTTGCCACGGAAAGGTCCAAAGTCAACAGTTTCTTTCTTTTATTTCCTCGGCTCGTTTTATGCGGGGTTGGCGGCTTGACAAATCGCCGATCCGGGCTAATATTATATTTGTAGCTATAAATATATCCATACACAAGGCCGGACATGGAATTTGAATGGGATGGGGAAAAGGCGGAAATCAACAGGCGGAAACACAGGACGAAGTTATCCGGTTGATTTCGGCGCGAAAGGCGGATCGGCATGAGCGAAAAGCGTACGGTAAGAATCTCCCTTGACCCGGATAACCCTCCTTTCCTTTCGGATAGGCAAAAAATGGCGCTGGAGGCATTGGCGAAAATGCCGGATTCCGCAATCGACTATTCGGATATTCCGGCCATAAATGAAAATGACGAGTCGCTTTACAAACCGGTCAAGAAGTTGACCTCGGTTCGCATCGACACCGACATTTTGGCATGGCTGAAAACATACGGCAAGGGTTACCAAACGAAAATCAACGCCATTTTGCGGCGGGAAATGTTTGCCGCAAAGAGCGGATATCAACCG
>JAISYL010000250.1 GCA_031269935.1 Planctomycetota bacterium | reverse complement strand
AAGCCCGGTCGAAAAATAAGCGCCGTCCCGTTTGCGGGTACGGCTTCAAACCCTCCGCGAAACCGGGTTTTTCAGTCCAAGCCGAAGCGCCGCAGGACGGCGAGGATTCTGGCGTGGACGACGGTCCGCGCGGCCATGCCCCCCCCGGCCTCCCGGCAATCGACCACCGCCAGTTCGTCCGGCCTTTTTTCCCGAAAAGCCAGGAATTCCCTCCTCACCTTGTCCTGAAGCGAATCGTCCGCCTCGTGGAGGTCGGCGCCCCCCCGCAAGTAAGCGCGATCCGCGCCGGTCCGGGGCGAACTCAGGCGCACCCGGGAGAATTCCCGCGGCGCATCGAGATAAATGACCAGATCGGGCCGGGGAATCGCATGCCGCCGGTATTCCAGGTTTTCAATCCAACCGGCCATCTCCTCCCGCTCCTCCGGATTGTCCAGGCGCGCCCCCTGATAGGCGATATTTGAAAATAGGTAGCGATCCGCCAGAACAATCTCGCCGTCCGCCACCGCCGACCGCAATTCCGGGGCCGCTTCGCGGCGATCCAGGGCGTAAAGCAGGGCGGCCAGTTTCGGATGTACCGCCTCAAGCCCGCCATATTCGCCGCGGAGGTAGGCGGCGATCATTTCGCCATAGGGGCCGGCGTTCAGGCGGGGAAAATGAATCCGCCTGGTCCGGCGGCCGGTTTTTTGAAAATAGTCGTCCAGCATCCCGATTTGGGTGGTCTTCCCCGCGCCGTCGCCGCCTTCCAGCACTAGGAATACGCCCTTCGGCATTTCTCCCCCTTCCGGCCGCCGTCATTCGTACCGCAGCGCTTCCACCGGATCCAGCCTGGCGGCTCTTTTGGCCGGGTAATAGCCGAAAAACACGCCCACCCCGACCGATACCCCAAGAGCCAGGAGGATGCTGTCCGCCTCCACCAGGGTGGAAAAGTCCGATCCCCCGAGGCGGGCGAGCGCCGGGATCGCCAGGGCCACCCCCACGCCCAGCAGGACGCCCAAGGCCCCGCCGCAGCCGCTTACCAGGATCGACTCGAAAAGGAATTGGGTCAGGATGTCGCGTTCCCGGGCGCCGATGGCTTTTCTCAGACCTATTTCCCGGGTGCGCTCGGCCACGGTCACCAGCATTATGTTCATGATGCCGATTCCGCCGACCAGGAGGGAAATCCCCCCCAGGCTGCCGAGCAGAATGGTCAGGGTCGTGCCGAATGAAGCCGCCATGTCGATTATTTCCGATTGATCCCGGACATTGAAGTCGTTCTCGGCGTTGGCGGGAATACGATGCCGATCCCGGAGGAGAGCTTCAATCGCCGCCGCCACCCTGGCGTTCCCCCCCTCGGCTCCATCGCTGAGCACGTCGATTTCCCGAATCCGGTTTACCCCGAGAATTTGTTTCATGGCGGTGGAAAAGGGCACCAGCGCCTGATCGTCGGGATCGGACCAGCCTTGATCCCCCTTGCCTTTCAAAACCCCGATCACCAGATAATTCACCCCCTTGATCTTGACGGTCTCCCCCACCGGCTCGTCCTTGCCGAACAGGTTTTCCGCCGTGGTGGGTCCGAGAACCGCCACCCGGGCCAGACGTTCCGTCTCGAAGTCATTGAAGTTGCGGCCGTGGGCGATTTCAAAATTGCGGATGGCCAGATAGCTTGAAGCCACCCCGTAAACCTGGGTGAAGGTATTTTTATTGTAATACTTCAACTGCTGGCCCCCGGACACCACCGGGGAAACCAGGCGAACGCCCGGAATTTCCGCCGCCACGGCCAGGGCGTCGTCCGTGGTCATGGTCTGGGCGGTTCCCGACATGATCCCCCGCCGGCCGGCTTGGCCGGGACGGACGATAAGAAGATCGGCGCCCATGCTGGAAACCCGGCGAAGAATGCTGTCGCGGGTTCCCGCTCCCAGCGCCAGCATGGAAATCACCGCCGCCACACCGATGATGATTCCCAAAACGGCTAGAAATGTCCGCAGCTTATTGGCCAACAAGGCATTCAACCCCACCTTGGCCAGCATCCGAAACATCATGGGGATCCCGCCAATTCCGGATTAAGGCTTGCGGCAAAGCGGGTCGATTCGCGTTTGGCGACAAAATCCTCCGGAATCACCTTTCCGTCCGACACATGAATACGCCTCCGACCAAATTTAGCCACTTCCGGATCATGGGTTACGATGACAATGGTACGGCCCTCGGCGTTCAAGGCATGGAACAGGGCGAGAATTTCCGCCCCGGTACGGGAGTCGAGGTTCCCGGTGGGCTCGTCGGCAAGGATAAGCGCCGGACTGCCCACCAGGGCCCGGGCCACCGCCACCCGCTGGCGCTGGCCGCCGGAAAGCTGATTCGACTCGTTGTTCATCCGGTCGGACAGGCCCACCCGTTCCAGGGCGGCCTCCGCCGCCGGCCGGGGATTGGCCACTCCGGCATAGACCAACGGTAACTCGACATTTTCCCGGGCGGTAAGCCGGGGCAGGAGATGAAACCCTTGGAAAACAAAGCCTATCTTACGGTTACGGATGCTGGCGAGCCGATCTCCGGACAGTTTGGCCACTTCCTCGCCGTCCAAAAAATACTCCCCGCCGTCCGGATGATCCAGGCAGCCCAGTACCTGCATCAAAGTCGATTTTCCGCTGCCCGAAGCTCCGGTCACCGCAATCAACTCCCCCGCCTCCACCCTGACGTCAATCCCGTCAAGGGCGCGGATTTCCTGTCCGCCCACTCGATAGGTTTTTCGCAAGTTTCTGGCGTCAATCACCGGGATCGCCATGTCAATCGGACCTTTCCCCGACTCCTAAGGCCGGAATCCAGGCCCGCCGCCAGGCGGCCTGGACCCGGCCTGGCCCGTCCAGCGGCTGTCAACATCCCCCTGAAGGAGCAGAACCGTTTCGCCTTCGGACAAACCGGATATTATCTCGATTCGGTGGCCGTCCGACAAACCGGTTTCCACCAATCTCTCCTCTTCCCTCCCGCCCAATTCAACCACGGTGACAAAGGATTGCCTCCGGCTGTAGTCGGGGGAGGATGCCGCCCGCCCGCCTTGGCTGGTTTCGCCGGTTGCCGCCGGCGCTTTTTTCACCACCGCCGCCGCCGGTACCAGCACGGCCCCTTTCCTGCCATCGATATGCAGGGTGACATTGGTGGTCATTTCCGGTTTCAGCAGATTTTTCCGGGGACCAAGAATCTCGACCTTGACGTCGAAGGTTACGACATTCGATTCAACCGCCCCGGTGGCCGCCACCCATACCACTTCCCCGGGAAAGTCGATCCCCTTGTAGGCGTCGGCGGTAATCGAAGCCTTGACCCCGGGCAGCACTCCCCTGATGTCCGACTCGTCCACCGCCGCTATGGCGTATATGCGGGAAAGATCGATGACTTTCATGGCGGTGGTTCCGCCGCCGATGTTCGACACCCCGGAAGCCACGATGAATCCTTCCTGGATGGTGCGGCTTGAGATCACCCCGTCAATTGGAGAGAATACTTCGGTCTCCCGCAGACGCTGCTCGGCGTCGGCTAGCGAAACCGAGTCGTTGTCCACCTGGGCGCCGGTGATGGCGACATCCTGGCGTATTTTTTCCAATTCCAGAGCCTGAACCTCCAGATCATTCTGCTTCAACCTGGCATTGGCCAAGGCCGATTCGGTTTGTACCTCGCGGGTGACGGCGCTGTCCAATTCCTCCCGGGTGACCACCTTCTGCTCATACAGGTTACGGGTACGGTTCAAACGGGCGGCGTATTCGTCCCGCTCGGCTTCGGCCGACTTGATGTCGGCTTCCATCCTTCTGACGTCGGCCGCCAGTTTGGTCTCGGCCGCCGCCACCCCCAATTTCACTTGCTCCAGCTTGGCCTTGGTCATGGACAGGGTTGCCCTAAGCCGGGCTACCGAACGTTCCTCGTCGGAGGGATCCAATTTGAAAAGCAGCATGCCCTGCTTCACCTTGTCCGAAATGTCGGCGAAAACCTTGATAACCTCGCCGGAAGCCTTGGATTTGATTTCAACTTCGCGTTCGGGAACTATGCGGCCGGAGGCGGTCACGGTAATTTCGAGATCGCCCTTTTCCGCCCTCGCGGTTTGCCGGGCGGGCTCCGGGCCGTCGGTCTTTCGGACCGAATCCCAAAATCCATCCCGGTAATGGTAGACCCCGCCGCCGACGGCAAGGAGCAAAACAATAATCACCACAGCCTTCTTCATGGGTCGCCTCTCAAGTCCGGCGAATGCCGGGTGTTGATCGCGTCGTTATGGGTGGCGTCTTCGGGCGTTGGACATCCTGTTAGTGTTTCCCGCGGGAAAATGTTACTCCCGCGGGCGGGGGCGAAGGGTGTTTTTCAGGAGGCGACATAGTGCATCACCGGGACCAGGCTTTGATTGGGTTCGCCCGAACCGTCATAAAAATTGCAGATGACGGGAACGCCCAACTCTTTTTCCAGGCGGGGGAAAATCGAGGCGGTGATGGTGCCGGGCATGCAAAACATGGGACTGGCGTTGACGATGGCCTTGGCTCCGTCCCGCTTGACGAAAAGCGAAGCCCGGCCCAGGGTCAGCAGCGCCTCCCCCTCGAATTGCCACGGCAGATAGTTCATTCCCTCCCGCATGACTTGATCGATGGGATGTTCATGGCGATCCTCGAGAACGGGCGCGGCCCGTCGGTAATACAGGCGTTCGACGCGATCAAAAAAGAGGCGGGTTTCCAGCCAGATGCGCAGGCGTTCCAGGATGGCGGCGGGTCCGCGGGATTGTTCCCTGACCAAAAGATGCCGCAAGTGATTGGTGTAAAATATCCATTCGCTGATGGGGGCAAGCCAGGCCTCACCGCCCAATTCCTCGATACGGCGGCAAAGATCATGGTTCAAGAAAGGATCGCAGCGCACATAAATTTCCCCCACCACCCCAATCAGGGGGCGGCGGCCAGGATGTTTCGGCAACGCCGCGAGGGCTTGCGCCGTCGATTCCACCAGTTCGGCGGCTTTCGCCTTGTCCCCTCGGGCCAGCGCCTCCTCCAGCAATCGGGTATGCTCTTCCACCGTCCGATCGGTGGCGCCGTCTTCCAATTCATAGGGGCGTATCCGATGAACGAATTTGCGCATGATGTCGGAGAGCACCAGGGCGTGATAGAGCAGGATGCGGGCGTTGTTATCCAGTCCCTCGTAGGCGTTTTCCGCCGAAGGGGACATGATTTGGATTTTGTCCCAGCCCTTTTTTTCAAAAATCAGCCGATCCAGCCGGGAATATTGCCCGAAGCGGCAGGGGCCGCAGGCGGTGGGCATGAAAAAAATCGTTCTTGCCGGATCCACCCCGTCGCGTTCCATGGCGGCCAGCAGGGCGCCGGTGGTTGAAGGGCAGGGGACGCATTCCCCGCCGCCGGTATGCTTGAGGCCAAGCGCCAAACTTGAGGCGTCCTCGGAAAGGGCTCGGGCGTCGTAGCCGATATGGCGAAACGCGGCGGCGAAGAACCGGGCTCCCCAAGGTTCCATCGGCGGAATGTACATCACCTTGCCGGCGCCGGGTCCGGATATTCTTGATTCTTCCAAACGAGCCATGCTTTTCTCATTTTCCCCGGGGAGAAACCAATAAGTCGGGATACGGTTTAATTCCACAACGCCATATTTGTGGCGAACCGCGCCACAAATATGGCATGTGTAACAGGTTGTGATGTTTCGGCTGTTGATTGGCAAAAACAGTCTTACTGTTGTTAACTCCTTATTATTGCTGCAGTTGCAAATTAGCTCCCGCAAGTATGGCGTAGCGGGTTTAACCTTGTCGCTTAACTTTTCGCTTGGGAACGGGCAGCGACACGCTTCCGAAAATGCAATCCCAAACGCATTCAAACAATACGCCGCCCTAGGTTCGGGGATGCGAATGTGTTGCTTGAAAATCAGGCGGGAAGCGGGCAGGGACGTTTTTGGAGTTCCGGCGTCCAATCGCTTCCCGGCGTTCATCATATTATAGGTTTTGGATTTTTGGATTCAATACAAACCCCGCCGCCCGATCTAGTTGGCATACCATCCCGTCCGGATAATATAATCATTCAGCGGCTAATTTTCGGTAGGGATTGACAAGGGGGATTATATTTGTATGGTTTGGTGGAGGTTGATTTGTACAGGAAGTCAAATGGCGGCAGGTTTGATTTCCTTTAAGAGCGTGTTGTTAAATGCCGTCTCGTCGGGTTATACTGCGTCAAAAGCCGCTTCTCGGATGATTTTTACCCCTGACCGCCGGTCAAAAATCATCCTGCCAGCGACTTTTTCCTTGT
>JAISYL010000167.1 GCA_031269935.1 Planctomycetota bacterium | reverse complement strand
CTGCCTCTTTTTTGTGGCCGGAGTATCCTTTGATATGCCACTCGCCCAACAATTCAAGATAAGCACTATAGTCGGCATCGGTAAAAAACACGGTCTGGCGGCGATTGCCGCGTTGGGTTGTGTGATGAGGTACTCCTACCGCCACTATCCGGACTATTCGGGACATGATGAAACCATAGCGGCAAAAGCTAATTATGCAAGCGAAAATAGTATTATGTCCCGAATTTCCCCGCCGCCTTCCGGCTCGCGGTCTTCAGCGCTTCGCGACCGCATACTCCCTCGCTAATTTTGTCCAACAAAAAGGCCGACCAGCGCGCCATCGTTTTCGGCGGCATTCCCCAATCATCGTCCCACTCCTCCGGCACGCCCTGCGCCGACAAGAACAATCCCAATTCGTCTTTCCTCACCGCGTGAAGAGTGTGACGAAAAGTCCGGGTCTTCACCAAGCCGTCGTACCAGGTCTCGCTGGCGAAATCATTCGCCCGGATGCGGAGGGCGTGACCGGGGTTATTGGCGAATTGCGCCTGCAAGCCGCATAGTGAAGACACAATCTGTTTCTTCTTCCCCTTGTCGAAAAAGAATTGTTTGTCCAATGAAGCGAGGAGAAGCTCACGCTTGTCAGTCATGTTTTCCCGTCTAGCCGGCGCCGCGAGCCAGACTTCGCGGACCGCTAGGCCGGGGCCAGCCGCTTCCCGGGTTCCGGCGATTCCCCGGCGCCGGCGGCCCCGTCCTGTTCGTAGGCTTCCCGGCCACCGCCGGATTCCTCAATCGGCGATTCCGGATCCAGGGGGATTCCCCGGCCCATCCTTTCCATCTCCGCGCATTTGAGGCCGTGGACGCGGTTGATGCCGGCTATCCGCCGGGTCACGTCCCAAATTGCGTCGGTCATGCCCAAGGTTTTTGGCGATCCCGAACGGATGGAGGCGGCCTGGCGGCGGCATCCCGCCCGGCTGGAGGGGGAGGGATTGGGGCCGGGAAGGAAATCCGGAACCCCGAGCCGATTCCCGCGACAGCCTGTTTGCGGACCTGGGGGGAAATCAAACGGCGGCATGTTTGATTTCCTTGACAAGTCCGTTTATTCGGTATCGTCCTGATTCTTTATCGTTTTTATCTTGTTTATTTCCTCGAGAACGACCGCGTCCGCGGTCGCGACGGCGGAGTCGGCCGCGGGGCCGGCCGCCGCCGCGAACAAGTCGGCGTTGAGGGCGTTGAAGGACGCTCCCCGACGGCTCAATACGGCGTACGCGGCGGCGGAGGCTTCGCCGAGAACGGCCTCGGCCGCCGCCGCGCCGGCGCGGGCGCCCTGGACAAGGGCGGAGAGGGTCGCCTCCGGAGCCATCTTGGCGGCGGCCCCGGAGAAGCAGATCGCCCAGAAGGGAAAGACGTAGCCGGAGTGATAGGCGTGGATGCCCTCCGGCGGAAGCTCCCCCTCGGCCAATCCCGACGGATCCAGTTCCACGACATCGTAGATTCCGTCGACAAACGCGGCAAGCCGGTCCCGGTACGGCCGGACGCTCGCCTCCGCCCCGAGGGAACGGAAGATCTCGACGGCCGGCGAAGCGCTGTCGAAGGCGGCGCGCAACCCCTTGACGCTTTCGACCGACTCGAGGGGAACGCGGGAGAGCAGGAAGGGCGCGTCGGCGCCGAACCAGGCGGCGACGGTCACGTCCCGCCGGGCGGCCAGGGCCGCGACGCGGGCGCCGCCCTCGCCGAAATAGAAACGCTCGGCCGCGTCGAGATCGGCGAAAACGAACGGCGTGTTCAGCGCCGCGAATCCGGGGAACCGGGAAGCGATTTCCGCCGCGCTCACCACCCCGACCTCGAGGCGGCCGTCCTGAAGCGGGCGCCAAACGCCCGAACCCGCTTGGTTCCCGCCATCGGCGATGGTCACCCGCGCCCCTCCGGCCGCATCGGCGATGCGTTCCGCGATAACCTCGGCGGCGCGCCGCGGAAAGGAGTTGCCGCCGTCGGGGACGCCGAGTCGAAGCATGCCCCCGGGCTCCGCCGCCATGGAGACGGCGGAACCGAAAAGGGCGAGCAGCGCCGGCAGGAACGGAAAGGGCATATACCGCTTTGCGTGTCGCTTCATCGTCAATCCTCCCAGATTGATTCGCCGGCGGTGACCGTGGCGCCCGTGGACCAGCCGGTCATATTCATGACGATCTGTTCGTTCGGGCCGACCTTGATCCAGGCGCCCATGGTGTCCTCGACCGCCTGTCGGCTGGCGCGGATGTCAATGACGCCGGCCGGACGAATCATCTCGCCCTCGGCATTCGCCTGTTCCGGCGTCACCGCCATTTTGCCGCCCGCGACCGCCTTGCCCTGGACGATGAGGCCGCCGCGCCATTCGTTGACGGGCCCTCCCTTGGATTGCACCGGCTTGCCTTCCGAATCCGGGCGAACCTCGAGCGTGTGCGGATCAATCACGTACCATAGGCCGTTGACCTCCTTGATCGGATTCCCCTCGGCGTCCATGCGGTTGCCGAGACTGTCGCGCATTTCGTACTGGCGGGGCTCGACAAGGACATTCCCCAGCACAATCAGAACGCCGTGGTAGGAAAGCCTGGTTCTAAGGTGGAGGTTGCCGTTCACCACGAGAATGCCGGCGCCGTCCAGGTCCTCGCCCTCGACGACGAAGGTGGGCATTTCGCCGGCCGGGAGGAGGCGGGGTACAAACGTGTTCGCCTTGGGCGTCGTCAGGGGATCCTCGTCCTCGGGGCGGAACAGGGCGACGTAGCGCCCGGCCTTGCCGTCGGCGTCGGTCGTTTCCATGGTCACGAACGGGAACAGTCCGGGTTCCTCGCCGCTCGACAAGCCCGAAGACGATTCGCGCGCGGTCATGATGACATACTCGTAGTGATCGCCGAAAATCAACTCGTGGACTTTCTTTTCCCGCGTTTCGTTGCCGTAGACGCCCGGGGGCAGCCCGCCCGGCCCCTCGCGATGCCAGCCCAGGGCGCCGCGGCGTTCGCGGTTGTATCCTCCCATGCCCAGGATCGTGTCGCCGCGGAGCATGACGTCATGGAGGACGACGCCGGTCTCGGAATCGGGCGCGGTGAACCATTCGGGAGGGGTCCGGATGTCGTCCATCCCCAAATCCCGCGCATACGGGGACGACTTGGTCTGGGGCGGGTTTTCCAGCCAGATGAACTTCGGCGCGATCCGCCTGCCGTTGATCTGGAGCGCCCCGTTATCCTTGGCCATCATCCCGATCCAGGGATAGGTTTCCGGATTGGCCTCCAGGTCGTATCCTTGGGGAACGATGGAGCTTTCGTCGCCGACCGGATTGTACTCGCCCGGCAGAAGCGTCACCATCGTCCGCGTCGGCGCCATATTGTCGGAGCCGGAGGCATCGGGATTGAAATCCCTCTGGAGCATCCGCGTCAGCGTTCCCTCCGGCGACTCCCTGACGTAAACGGCGGGAGCGCGGAATCGGCGCCTGCCGAACGTCGCGAGGGACAGGCCGCGGCCGCTGGCCTCGGACCGCATCCCCAGCAGCTTGCCGAGGTGGGGATTGACGTCCCCGTCGCTCTCCAGGGACAGGACGGCCTGCACGCGGTTGAACTCGCCGTTGAAACGCTCGGAAAGGTGACGGAACTGGTAGTCGCCCTTGTACCGGTCGATGCGTTCCAGCGCCTGTTCCTTGACGAAGGCGGTCCATCTTTCGTTGTAGCCCTCGATATCGCCCGACTCCAACAGCGCGACGAGCGCATCCCGCTGCTCCCCGGTGAACATGTCGAGGCCCTTCGCCGCGTACATCGCGGTGGCGACCCCCCAGAGATCGTCGTCGCCGTAAAAGTAGACGGGGGACGAGGAATCCCACGAATTGAAGTCCCGGGGTTTGCCGAGCTCGCTCTCTTCGCCGACGGCGACGAAGGCGACCTTGTTGAAGCCCGACATGGCGTCCGCGCCGTCAAGCATGGTGTTGACGTCGGGGTACCTCTTCTCCGGATCGGACGGATCATAGATGCCCATGGTCTTGAAAAGGGCCGGCAGTTGTTCTTCGGAGGGAAGCTTCCTGACGTCCTCGTCCGCGCGGGCGGAAATGGGCATTCCGGGCTCCCGGCCGGTGAGGCCCTCCCGCGGCTCGCCTTCCCACCAGTGGCGAAACAGCTCGCCCGGATCCTCGCCGGCGATCCGCGCGCGTTCCGCCCAGACGATGGAGCCGCTCAGCTCTAGCAGGTAGTAGAAGTAGGCGGCATCCTGCTCCTGGTTGGTGTCGAAGGAAAGGAACACGCTGGTCACATCGCGCATGTCCGGCTCCGCTTCGGATCCGATGTTGCGCTGAAAGGCGAAGTCCTTGACGGTCTGGTAGCGCTTGTACCGCTGGACATGGCCGGGCCGGCGCTGGGCGGGTGCCTGCCAGTATCCCTCCTTGGCGACGCCTCCGGGGAAGCCCTCGACATATTCGGGATCGCCGGGCTGGAGCCTGACGTATATGCCGTCCGTTGGCGGCATGAGCGGAATGGTTGCCTCGTTCACGCCCCAATTGTCGCCCTCCCTGGTCTCGCGGTGCCAGGATTCGTTGAAATTGGTCTGCGAGCCGGCGGGGTCCGGATTGTAGGGAACGCGTTCGCCGTCGCCGTCAAGCTCGTAGTCGGGAACGCCGGCGACAATCGCGCCGTTCACAATCTTGGCGGGTACGCCGTCGGCGTCGGTGGTGAGGCGGCGGCCCAAAAACTCCTGCAGCGAGAAGGCGCGCGGCGCCATGGCCTTCATTCCCTGGGTCTCCGTCGACGGAGTGCCGTTCTCCCTGGTGGGTTTTCTCCAGCTGCCGTTGTAGCCGCGGACGGCGCTGGTGCCGGCGACGGTGGTGATGCCCAGGCGGTACATCCAGGTGTAAGTGCCGTACCACTTGTCCGGGGGAACGGCGCGTCCGCCCGTGGGGTTTTCGTAGGCGGTGTCGTCGTATTCGCGGACCAGCATGGCGCCGTCGGCGTTCATTGGCATGATTAGCAGCGGGAAACGGCGCCGGCGCCTGGACTTCCAGTTGTCGCGGGGAGCCGCGTAAGTTTTATTGCCCTCGTTATTGGTGATGATGGTCGCGTTCTTGGGGTGGTGGGCGAACATGATCTGCCTCCACCCCCTCTTCCAGTCCCTGAGCGCCGCCTCGCCGGCGTTGTCGGCGACCCAGGTGCCGCTGTTGAAGGGATCGACATAATTGAAGTATACATTCAGGAAGTTCTCGGGGCTGCCGACCGCCAGGGACTTCTGGGCCTTGAGGCCCTCGGTCGTCGGTATGGTTTCGCTTTCCGTGGTTTCGACGATTAGGCCGTCCTCGCCGATGTTGACGGATCGCCCCCTGTAATGGCGGCTCATCCAGCCCGAGCCGGGGTAAAAACGATCGACGTTGAGAT
Source organism: Planctomycetota bacterium (assembly GCA_031269935.1). GTDB lineage: Bacteria > Planctomycetota > SZUA-567 > SZUA-567 > SZUA-567 > JAJBSZ01. The sequence goes on along the minus strand of JAISYL010000167.1, from coordinate 58,585 downwards.
CGGAGGACCCGACCTTGCCGCCGTTGAAGTAGATGTCGGACTCCCGGTCGGGATCGAGGCGAATCATCTGCCGGTCAATCGCGGCGCGGCCGATATTCCGGGTGCGGGGGATGTTGGGGTTCGGCTCGTCGCCGACCATGAATTGCACGGTCTGCTTGCCGTAGGTCCACCAGTTGTTGTATACGGAGAAAAACTCGGTGGGAAGCGCCTTGATGCGGATCAGGCTTTCGACGACCTTGTCTATGATGCCGATTTTGGCGACGCTCTTGATCGAGTAATGATCCTCGCCGGCGACCTTGAACACCCCTTCGCCCCCCCCCGTCGAGCCGTATCCGGCGGCGAGGCTGGGAAGGGCGGCGGCGGGGGCGATCCGGTCCAGGACGAGCTCCCGCGGACTGTCAAGGTGCAGCGTCGCCAGCTTGTCCAGATCGTTGTAGGCGGATTGCGCCTTAATGCTCGCGACGGTCCGCACCGTGCCCCCGCCCGCCATCGTCGCCTTCTTGTCGGAGAGGACATGGCGCGCGACGGCCGTCACGTCGTAGGCGGCGGTAAAGTTGCGGATGGGATCGGCGCCGAAATTATAATCCGGGACGTCGATTCCCGCGTGCCAGCTTTCCGGAACCGCCCCTTCCTTGCGGGCTTCGCGAATTGGCACGACCCTGACCCTGTATTCGTAACCGTCCATTCCGGCGCCTATGGCGCCGGCCAGCCGGCGCTCGAAACGGCCGGATCCATAGGGATCGCGGGCGACCCAGTCCCTTTGTACGCTTATGGGTATGCCGTCCCGTTCATCCGTCTTGAACTCGACATCGCCCAGGTTGGCGATGGCCAGCCCGGCGGCGAATTCCGCGTGGGCCTGCGCCGACGCCGTGTTGTCGAGCACGGTGTTTTCGGTGTACGCGGAATGGGAGACGCTGAAGAAATACAACCCCGCGGCGACGGCGAAGACCGCGGAAAACAGAAGCACCACCAGCAGCACGCCGCCGCGGTTCCCATTGCTTTTTCCCCGTATTGTCATGGTCAATCCTCCCAAGAGTCCATCCCATTTCGCATCGACGGGACGCGGCATCGATCCAAATACGCCTTCTTTGCCCGCCAAGGCGGGAACCGCAATCCGCAAGCGTGTCAATGTTCGGCGCACGGTGTCCCGGCCGGAATCGGGAATCGTCAGCGGCTCATATTCTTCATGAAAACGGCGGACTCGTGCCACCGGGGCGCGGGCCCTTTCGCGTGGACGGGGACGACCAAGCCGTCGCCGTCCACGCCGGAGTTGTCCACGATGAGAAGCTTGACCCTCATAAGCGCCCCAAGCCTGTCGTCGGAAGCGCCCCCGGCCGCCGGATCGGGATCGGCCAACTGGAATATCGGCGTCCGGTCCCCGGGGTTGACGCGCCGTAGAATGATGTTGGGGGTCAGGTCGATGGTTATCTGCGGGAGGGTGGCGTTGACGATGCCGGTCGCCCCGGCGTTTTCAGTTGGCAGATCGGAGCCGCCGGAATGGAGAAGCTGAAGCCTGCCGACCTGAAAACGGCCGTCGATCCGGCCGTCGCCGTCAAGGTCGTGGGATCGCCCCTTGAACGCCCTGGTCTCGTCGACAATCCACGGCTCGTTGTTCACGGGGTTGATGAGCGGGATGAAGCGCACCGCGACAAAAGAGGTCCTGGCTGGCCAGGAAGCGGCGCCGGCCAGGAGGACGGTTTCCCAGTCGGCCTCGGTGGGTACGCCTATCCGCTCGAAGGCGGGGCCGGTCAATCCAAGAGGATCCATCATGGCCAGAACGCTCACCGGCTCGTCGCCGGCGCGGAAGTCGAACCGGTAATTCCCCCACTTGTCGGTTCGCGCGGCAACGCCCGCCCCCAGAAATCCCTTGCCGCTCCGGACCTGTCCCACCAGCAGGCGGCTGGCGAATGCCGACGCGTCGTTGCGGGGGGGATCGTCGCCCACGTCGTACCTGTTGTCGTACCCGCTGCCCAGAATCGACACCGGCTGGACAAAGGCGATGCTGTCCATGCCAATGCCCAACTCCCGCCGCCATCTGGCGCCGGACGCGCCGCCGAAGCCGACCGCCCCGTCGTCGATATCGTCCCACGCGGTGGGGATATCCGAACCGTCCGCGGAGGCGACACCTATGGGAATGATGGCGTCGCTCAGGAGTTCGCCAAGCCGCACGAAAACCTTTTGCGCCAGCCGGTCGGCCTGGATCACGCCAATCTGGTTGTGCATCAGCCGGAGAAAGGTCATCATCGCCGATCCGGCTAGGCCGATGACGGCGGCAAGGAGGGAAAAGGCAATCATTATCTCGATGAGAGTCATACCGTTCCGGTTTCCATAACGATATCTCATCGCGACTTCTCCATGCCTCGGCGCCGTTCCATGAACTAGCCGCGCGGTGATGCGCCTCACAACCGGCCCAATGAATTCGGGGTGATGATGTAGAACCTGCTGGCGCCTATCTGAGCGGTCCCCCAATCCAAACGGTTTTCGCCGTTGGGAACCAGGGAGTCCGCCTTTGCCTGCTCATCGGTCGTGTAGTAGCGGACGGTCAGGGCTATGGGCAGGTTCGCGAGATTATAGGAATCCCAATCCGGACTGGAGCCGGAGAATATCCCCGTGAAGTCGCCGGTACCCTTGGCGCCTTGAATAGGTTCCATGGGAAACCAGTCATGATCCCAAGCAATCAAGTCTCCGGATTCCTTGCTGTTTCCCCATTCGAGAAATTGCTTCGGAACCGCGTCCTCCCTCAGGTATACGGTAAGCGCCCCGCGCGCGCGGCCGGAGTGGCGACGCATGATCTCCTCGGTTGAATCCGCGATTCCGGACGCCCGGCCTCCGGGAAGGGGAACCATGAACTCATAGGTCAGGATGGCGGCCGCTTGGTTGAAGGTGATACGGTACGGGAATTCGTCCGGAGCCTCGGAAAACCGGTCAAGATATATTTGCCGGTCGCGTAGCGTAAGAAGCAGCCCCTTGGCCGGAGAATCCGCGACCACATCGCTGCGGGCCTTTTCGGCGGCGGCTGAAAGCAGTTCGTTCATTTGGACATTGATCGCATTCAACGCGGCGATCCGCATCTCCGTCAGCTTGTTCATGCGAATGACGCTAAAGCCAAAGCTCATCAAGGAGATAATGGACATGGCGAGTATTCCGATGGAGAGCATGAGCTCGACAAGCGTAAACCCTCCGGAACGGCGCTTTAAAACCGATGACCCGGGTTTTCTTGCCGAGCGTGATCGGCGTATGGCGATCTCTTTGGCCTCATTTGGGTCATCCTGGTCCTCAAACGCGTCATGCCATGTTGTCGGGAAAGACGCCCGGCCGGTTCGCGGACCTAAAGGACGGCATGAGGTTCGGACCGATTGCCGCATAAGGCCCCTCCATAAGGCCCGCAATCTTCGCTTGAAGACTTCGGGACTTTCGCGGAGGCGTTGGTTGACCATTATGTCGACATGTTGCATGATCCGAACTCCGTTTAGCCAATATAGGGCAACAGTTGGAACATCCGCCTTAACGGCAATACTTTGTAGCAAGTTGTTTGCCATAAATTTACATCGGGCGACAACTCTTCCCCCGAGTAAATTCCGACTAATGATTGTGCTGAAATGTCAACCAGTTAGGCTTGATCGGGCGATGAAATAAATTTTAAGGGAAGGACTTCCTATCCGTCTTGATCGGGGAATGCCGGTTTTGATTGTTACCGAAACGAATCAAAAACACCTTTTCCGTCATAATTTGACAAATTTCGTCACTAAATCATGCCACACCATTTTCTCGTTTCGCCATCCACCGGTTCATCGTGACTTCAAGACGGAAAGAAATGCCCTGTATGCGGGCGATGGCGGCATCACCGAGGTGGCCCGCCGGGCGCGCGCCAGGCGAAAATTCGTCGAGGCGGGGAAATCGTCCCCGAAGGGAGCGCCGCCGGCCGCCGACCCCCGCATCGGGCGTCTTTAGGGCTCGTCCATGAATAACTTATACATGTTTATACCGCGTCACCAATGTCGCTCCCGTAAATTTTTGCCCAACCGCGGGCGAAAATTTACCGCCGCGACTCGGTTCCTTGTCTAAACATGTATAAGTTATTTATTATAAGTTATTTATGGACAGACCCCTAGTTGATAAATCCCGCCCGCCTGGCATAGTCCTCGGACCAGTCCGGATCCCGTTCCTTGTGGTTTTTTGCGCCTGGATGGATGTCCCAGGCATTGAAATACCAGTCGAAATAGCTCTGGTATCCTTGTTCCCGCCATTTGGCGAAGGCAAGGCCCATCCCTTCTTCGTCGTATTGCGACGCCATGGCCAATCGTTCATCCTCGGTCATTCGGCGATACTTTTCGGCATGGAGCAATCCCGGCCCATCGTATCGTTGTTGGCGGTGGTCCGGCTCGATTTTTGGATATCCCAACAATACCGCAAACAGGGGCATGCATCCACGCTCCGGTATTCCGAGTGTTTCGATCAGTTCGTTCATCTCGACGCGATCCAGAATCGAGTTTGTTATCAGCGAATCGATACCCAACGCCTTGGCCGCAATCACTGCATTTTGACCGGCAACCGAAGCATCGATGGCGGTGGTTATCAAATCATGGAGTGAGTATGGGCGTAATCCATAACCCCGCCGCAGCGCCTCGTCTTGAAAGCGGGTGTGGTCGGAAAGAAAAACGAGCGCTACGGGCGCCGGATAGCAACAGGCGCTCTTGACCCGCTCCATGCCGGTCACCGTGATTATCGAATAGCACTGTCTAGCCCCGGCGTTGGCGGCACGAACGGCGGCGGCCGTGATTGTCCGCACGGCGTCATCGGGAACGGGTCTGTCGGAGAAATCCCCATGAATGCTGCGAAGCGAATGCAGGATGTCCAAAACCGCCCGCGCGCAATCCGACATATTCCTTTCTCCTTTCTCCAAAGAAAAACGGAAAGCCCTCTCATTCCGCGAACAACGCGCTTGCCGTCATGTCCAGATAGTTTTCTCCCGCATACGATGGATATGCGGTCTTTATCCGCCGAATGAATTCATTTTTATTGGCGCTGCCTAGGGCGATTTCTTTTACCTTCCTGATATAGGCGATTTTGATGTCCGCGTCGACCATCGTCTCGGGGGTGTGGTGACCGCTGATAATCATGGCATACCCGTTTTTCCTGAACCCCTCCAACTTGGCGATGGTCGCGTCCATGTGTTCAAGGTTTACCAGAAGGGAATGAACGTTCGCGCCGAGCATGTGGAGGTAGACCGCCTTGGCGGCGGGAATGGCGATGTCATATCCGTCGGCGTCGTCGATGATTTCAAATTCGACGCCGCCAACGATGTTCTCGCCGGGAACCAGAATTCCGTCGATAAGGGGAATATCCGTATTGAAGGAGTCGCCAAAGACCCCATGGAGATTTTCGACAAGTTGTTTCGTGCCGCCGCCGGTTATGGCTCTTTGGGCGGATTCGGTGGCGTGGGTCGTTGCGTTGCCGAACCATTTGCCGCCATTGGGATGATAGGAAAGGAAAACATCGGTTAGCGGTTTGTTCTTGCCGGCGAGATAGTTTTTCCAGTCTTCGATGTTGGCGGCGAACGGGGGGGATTCAACGGCTATCAGTTTATCGGCCGTTTCCAAAACGAAGCATTCGTCGGCAAGCGGATCGCCTGTTTGATAGGCATGCAGGATCATGTCGCCGAGTTCATACGTCGCGACCGAACCATTTTTCAAGGCGATCGTCGGCTTCTCGGCGCCCAAGGCGAAAGACGGCAAGCCAATGGCGGCGGCACAAACGATGGCGGCAAGACGGATGTTCATCATTTTCTCCTAAATGACAGCCATATAATCGAACAATCGGAACGTCGAAATGTTTAGGGCAAAACCTTGGCGGTATGTCAGGGTCCCGCGGATTGCACCGTTTTCACCTCCATGGCCACCGCATACCATCCCGTTCAAGCCGACGCGGAGAGATATTCCAACCATTCATTCCGTGTCGTGTCCGAGACTCAAAAAAATACCGTATTTGACGGTTTCGATTGCGCCCCCGGCTTAAACGGGATAGTATGCGGCAACGGCCGGTTGTAAAGTAGGCACCTCGAAGTTAGTCACGCACCAAAAGGTTCGCTTTATTGAAATGAAGGATGTTGCGATGAGGATAAAGGTTAAAAAAAGTGATCTGCCGCCCTGCCCCGTCGAAACAACGATGCAGTTGATCAACAACAAATGGAAAATATTCATTCTGCGGGAATTGCTCGCCGGCACCAAACGTTTCAATGAACTGCAACGTTCCATCACCAACATCAGTCAAAAGGTGCTGACGCAAAACCTGCGCAGTATGGAGAGGGACGGCCTCATTGTGCGAAGGATATTTGCGGAGGTGCCGCCCAGAGTCGAATATACACTGAGCGATCTGGGAAACAGTTTGCGACCGATTATTGGAGCGCTGAGAGATTGGGGGATGAAGTATAAGGAAAGGGCGGCGGATTGAAACGAAGCCGTTTTGCGAAGCGATGACCGAGTACGGCGGATGTTAAATCCGGGTAGGCCAGATGAATTATACTGGAACATCCGTTTAAAGGGAAATCAAACAAAACTGTCATGTTCGATTCACTTTAAAAGTCCACTTTACTCTTCATCGTTGAAAACCACCTGTAGAACATCGCCACCGAACAACTCGCCGCCGAAATCGTCAATCAGCCGGCGTTGGCGGCGGGTCAGCTTGGCAAAGGGGGTGATGACAAGCGTACGGCCGTCCTTCCTCCATTTAGCCTTCAGGCTCCCGTCAACCAGCACGGTGGGATGAACAATGCCGGTATTCGTCACCACATCCGATTTGTGCTTCCCGTCAACTAGGCGACTCCTGTCCTTGTAGGCCATGAGCAATTGATCGAAGCCGGCAAGAAACAGGCAGGGAGGGATTTCCCTCGTCGCGTTCCACTTCCCGAGATACCAGTATTCCACCCCTTCGCAAACGATGGATTTAAGCGGCAACGGGCGTTTTTTCAATAATTCAAGAAGCGTCCTCCCGCGGCAACCGAAGAAGTTCGCGCAGTCCGCCATGGTGGCGGGTCCGAGGTAACGAAAATAACGCTCAAGCAGTATGGCCGAAGCTTCTTCCCAATCCATGAGGGCGACATCGCCGCAGGCCACGAAACGTTTTGCCGTTCCCGAAACATAGGCGATAAGTCCGCGCTTCGCCATTTCCTTGATGAGCCCGCCCCAACCATGGAAGGCGCATTCCATTTCGTCGTCGGTCATGCCAGCCTTCCGGCTCGCGATCTTCAGCGCTTCGCGGTCGCACACCCCCTCACCAATTTTATCCAACAAAAAGGCCGACCAGCGCGCCATCGTTTTCGGCGGCAGCCCCCAACCGCCGTCCCACTTATCCGGCACGCCCTGCGCCGACAAGAACAATCCCAATTCGTCTTTCCTAACCGCGTGAAGAGTGTTACGAAAGGTCCAGGTCTTCACCAAACCGTCGTGCCAGGTCCCGCTGGCGAAATCGTCCGCCCGGATACGGAGGGCGTGACCGGGATTATTGGCGAATTGCGCCTGCAAGCCGCACAGTGAAGAAACGATCCGCTTTTTCCTTCCCTTGTCGAAAAAAAATTGTTTGTCGAGTGAGGCGAGGAGAATCTCGCGTTTGTCAGTCATGTTTTCCGTTCCCCGGAGGCGGTCGCCGGATGAACCGGGGGCACTCTCCGCAAAGTCTTAATCTTCGATTTGGATTTTGCGGACCGCTAGGCCAGGGCCAGGCGCTTCCCGGAATCCGGCGATTCCCCGGCGCCGGCAAGCTCGTCCTGTTCGTAGGCTTCCCGGCCGCCGCCGGATTCCTCAATCGGCGATTCCGGATCAAGGGGGATTCCCCGGCTCATCCTTTCCATCTCCGCGTATTTGAGGCTGTGGACGTTGCTGATGCCGGCTATCCGCTGGGTCACTCCCCAAATGGCGTCGGTCATGCCCATGGTGAGCTGCGAATGGGTGATGATGATGAACTGGGTGTCGGAGGCGAAGGCGCGGATTTGCCGCATGAAGCGCTCGATGTTCGCCTCGTCCAGGGGGCCGTCCACCTCGTCCAATACGCAGAAGGGACTTGGCTTGGCGCGAAACAGGGCCAGGAGCAGGGCCACGGCGCAAAGCGCCTTTTCGCCGCCCGAAAGGAGCGAGATGCTTTTGGGTTCCTTGCCGGGCGGCTGGGCGCGGATTTCGATTCCCGCCTCCAGGGGATCCGCCTCCGGCCCGGCCGGCTCCTCCAGCGTCAGATCGGCCCGGCCGCCCCCGAACAGGTTGGCGAAGATTTGTTGAAAATTGCCCCTGACCGCGGCGAAAGTGGCCTGGAAACGGGCCGAGGAATCGGCGTTGAGCCGTTCGATCGCCTGCCGAATGGTTTTTACCGCCTCCTCCTCCTCCTCCTTTTGGACCCGCAAAAACTCGATTCCGGCCTCCAGTTCCGCCAATTCGTCAATCGCCTCGGGATTGATGTGGCCCAGGGCGCGGATTTTCTGGGACAACTCGTCTATCCGGGCCTGCAGTTCGGCGTCCGAAAGGGCGTCCAGGGGCGATCCGGCCGCCGCCCCGGCGTTCGCGGCCGGCTCCGCCCCCCGGCCGTCCAGGGCGGCCAGCTCCTCCGGCTGGAGATTAAGCTCCTCCCGGGCTTTCGCCAGGACATGGTCCAGACGCAAGCCGATTTCCGCCTCCTGGCGGTCCAGGAGGGCCAAGCCCTCCCGCAACCGCGTCGCCTGGGTCTGGCCTTCCCGTTCGGCCTGCCGCAGCCTTTCCTGTTCCGCCCGGAGAATGTCGCTTTGTTCAATGATTTCCGCCCCGGCGGCCCGGCATTCGTCGCGGATCTTGACGAGCGCCTCCTCCTCCCCCATCAATTCGGCCAGCCGCCCGCGCAACCGGTTTATTTCCCCTTCCGCCCCTTCCCCGAAAAGTTCGGGGCGCTTGAGTTCCCCCCGGCAACCGGCGATTTCCTCCGCCAGTTCCCTCCGTCTCGATTCCAGTTCCCGCAACCTGGCCAAAGCCTCGGAACGCTTGCCCGAAAGTTCGGCGAACTCGCCGCCCAGGGAGTCGAGGACTTCGCGGGAATTACGCTGTTCCCCGATCCCGGCCCCGATTTCGCCCTCCAGTTCGGCCATTCCGGCTTCCACGCCGATCAATTCCCGCCGGATCCCTTCCAGCTCCTCCCGCTGGCCGTCCCCTCCCCGGGACAAGGCCTGGAATTCGGCCCCGGCTTCGGAGGATTCCCGCTCCAGGCGATCCCTTTCGCCCAGGCTCGCCGCCAGCCTTTGCTTGAGACCGGCCTCGGATCGTCCCGCCTCGCCCATTTTCCTTTCCAGATCGGCAATCCCCTCGGCCATCGTCCGCAGGGCGGCGGACAATTCCTCCCTCCGGCGGGTCGTGGCCTCCAGCCGCCCGCCGCGCTCGGCCAATTCGCGGCCAAGGGCCTCCAGTTCCGCTTTCCGCCGCAAAAGGCCCGCCTGGGGGGGGGACTTGCCGATTCCCCCGGTCATGGCGCCGGAGGGGCTGATGACCTCCCCGTCCAGGGTGACGATTTTCACTCCCCTGGCCTCGCGGCCCGACAGCTCCCGGGCCAGGTCCAGATTGTCCACCACCAGAATCCCGGCCAGCAAATGCTCCATGGCGGCGGCGAACCTGGGGTCGAACTCCACCAGGTTCACCGCTTCCCCGATCGCCCCCGGCAACCGGTCGAGGCCGGGGAGGAGGCGCTTCCGGGGTTGGATCCGATCCAGGGGCAGGAAGGTGGCCCGGCCCAGCCGGTTGCGCTTAAGGTATTCGATGGCGGCCTGGGCGTCGCGGGCGGTTTCCGTCACGATGTCCTGCACCGAGGACCCCAGGATGGTTTCCAGGGCCGTGGCCAGGTTTTCGGGAACCCGGATAAGATCCCCCACCCTGCCCAGCGCCCCCCGGCCGGCCGCTTCCCCCCGCCTGGCCGCGAGAAGAATGTTCCTGACCCCCTCGTAGGAGCCGGCCAGGCTCCTTTCCAGATCCTCCAGGGTGGATTTGCGGGAGGCGAGGCCGGCCTTTTCCGCCTCCCCCGCCCTTTCCTCCGCCAAGAGGCGCTCAACCTCCGCCGCCGTTTCCCGGCTCCTGGCCGCCAGCGCCTCCTTGCGTTCGGCGGCTTCGGCGAACTTCCCGGCCGCCAGGCGGTACTCCGCCGCCGCCGCTTCCGCCGTCCGGACGGCCTCGTCCCTTTCCCTCCCCAGGCGCGAGAGCCTGGCTTCCATTTCTTCGGCCCGGGCGGCGCGGGACCGTTCCGAGGCTTCCCGTCCGGCGGCCTCCCCGGCCAGTTCATGCCGCCGCCGATTGAGATCGATCAGCCGGTTGCGCAGCTCGGTGACCCCGGCCTCCGCGGCCTGGGCGCGCCGGAGCCATTCCCGGCGGAAAGCCTCCCGTTCGCCGAGGTCCCTTTCGATTGCCCGGACTCTTTCCCCGACCTCCGGCATTTCGGAAGCGATTTCGCCCTCCTGGGCCGTCAGGCGCTCCAGCCGGGCCGCCAGTTCGCTCCGGCGCTCCTCCCCCCGGGCGAGATCGTTCGCCAGCGCCTCGAGGCGGTTCCTGGCGTTGGCCTGGGCCAATTGATTGCCGGCCAGGGCCTCCTGGTTTTCCCCGGCCGCCCTGGCCAGGGAATTGTGGCCGGCCGCCAATTCCCCTTCCCGGCCGGAGAGTTCGGCGAATTTCAGATTAATCCCGGCCAGGACGTTTTCGGCGCCGTCCAATTCGGTTTTCAACACTTCCCGCCGAACCCGGACATTTTCCAGGCCTCCGGTCAAGCCGGCCCGCTGGCGGGCGTAAAACCCGGCCCGGAGGGTGTCGCGCTCGTTGGCGAGCTTGCGGTGCCGGCGGGCGGCGGCGGCCTGCCCCGACACCCGGCGGAGGAGCCTTTCCTTTTCCGCCAGCCGGTCGTCCACCCGGGCGAGAATCTGTTCGGTCCGCTCCAGGCGGGCAAGCGTCTCCCGGCGCTGGGATTTGAACAGGGATATCTCGGCCGCCTCTTCGAAGATGACCCTCCTTTCGGCCGGGCGGGCGGAAAGCAGTTCCTCGATTCGGCCCTGCTCGATGACCGAATAGGCGGAATTGCCGACCCCGGAGTTCAGGAACAGGGTCCGGATGTCCTTGAGCCGGCAAGGGGTGTTGTTGATGAAATATTCGCTTTCCCTGGCCCGGTTGAGGCGGCGGCGAATCGCCACCTCCTCGTAGGGGGTTTTCAGGCTGTGATCGGAATTGTCGAAATTCAGGGTCACCTGGGCGATGCCGCTGGCCGCCCGGGAGGCGCAACCCGAGAAAATGACGTCCAGCATCTCCCCGCCCCGGAGGTTCTTGGCCGATTTCTCGCCCAGCACCCACTTGACGGCGTCGACGATGTTCGACTTGCCGCAGCCGTTCGGGCCGAGAATGGCGGTGACGCCCCGATCGAAGGCGAGAACCGTCCGCTCGGGAAAGGATTTGAAGCCGAACATCTCAATCGATTTCAATTGCATGAATCGGACTCCGGGGGATTGTTCATTTCGCCGTGATCACGCGACAGTCGGCGCCACAACCGGCGCAGGTTCCGCTTTCCCCCAGGCCGGAGGCGTCGACCGCGAAGCCGGAGCGGGCGATCACCGTCCGGCCGCAGGCCGGGCAAACGGTGTCGGCGAAGTCCGGCGCGTGAAGATTGCCCAGATAAACGTAGTCCAGCCGGGCCCGGAAGATCCGGCCGGCGTTGCGCAGATGCGCCGCGGTGGCGGCCGCCCGGGTCAGCTTGTAGCTCGGATGGTAGGCGGTCAGGTGGCAGGGGGTTGTCCGGCCGCAGTTGTCGGCTATCCAGCCGGCCAGATCCGCCAGTTCGGGAATGGCGTCGTTTTCCCCGGGAATTATCAGGGTGGTCAGTTCCACATGGGTTTTCCTCGCCGCCGCCTTCGCCGTTTCCAGCACCGGCTCCAGGCCGCCGCCGCACAGCCGGCGGTAAAAATCGTTGTTGAACGCCTTGATGTCGATGTTCATGGCGTCGATTAGGGGGATCAGGTCCGCCAGCGGCTCCGGATTCATGAAGCCGTTGGTGACCAGGACGTTGAGTCCGCCGGCCTTCCGCACGGCCAGGGCGCAATCCCCGACGTATTCGGCCGCGATGGAGGGCTCGTTGTAGGTATAGGCCACCCCCAGCGAACCGCCGGCGGTTCCGGCCGCCGCCACCTCTTCCGGGGACATGTCCACGGTCGGCGGATTGAACTGGGATATGCCGCTGTTTTGGCAGAAGGCGCATTTCAGGTTGCAACCGTAGCCGCCGATGGAAAACACGCTCCGGCCCGGGAAAAAATGGTACAGGGGCTTCTTTTCCAGCGGGTCGAGGGCGGCGGCGGAAACCTTCCCGTAACTGGCGGCCACCAGGACGCCGTCCCGGTTGAATCGCGCCCCGCAGGCCCCGATCCCGCCCCTTTTGAGTAAGCAACCCCGCGGGCAAAGGCGGCAAGCCACCGCCCGGTCGGGAAACGACTCGAAATATCTGGCCCGCGCGAAGGCGTCCGGCATGGCGGTCACAAGTAAAGGTGCATGCGATGGCGGTTGAACATGGCGATTTTCCATTCGTCCCGGGTGTTCATCCGGAGGCCGGCGATGTCGTCTATCCGGATTACCGAGGTGCCGTCCGGCTCGCCGTCGTCGGAGAGCACGTCAAGGCGGACATGGGTTTCGGAAATGTCCCTGACTATGCCGTGAAAGCGCAATTCGTCGTCGCCGGTGGCGAGAAGGACGTTGACCACCAGCTGTTCGGCGAGGGAGCGGCGCAAAGCCTCGTCCAGGCAGCTTTCGGGGTGGGGATTGCCGTTCCAGCCCTTGACCGTCCGCGCCTCCTCCTCCTTCTCCATCAACAGGGAGATTTGCCTGACATACCGGGACTCCCGGCGGATCTCGATGATGTCGTCGATGGCGCCCACGTCCAGGCCGTCCGGATTGCCGTCCGGGTCCACCTGCTGCAGGGTGTAATCGGTGTCCGACACGGCCTCCACGAAGCCCACCGTGAACCTCCTGAGATCCAGCGGATCGCGAAACAGGCAGATCAACTGCCGGTCCCGCCTGGCCTCGCCCAGCATTTCGCAAAAGAGATCTCCAGCCATGCTATGCCGATTTTCCTTTTTTCAAGAGGACCCGGCCATGCCCGGCGCCGGCCCTGGCCGCGAAAACCTCCAGGCGTTCCCGGCCGTAGCCGGGAGTCCCGGACATGCCGGAATCCAGGCAGTCCCCGTTTTCGAATTGCTGCAATATCCACAATCCCTCCGGTTCCAGCCAGTCCGCCATTTCCGAAAACGCCCCTTCGTCCACGAATTTCGGGACCAGGGTGGTGTGATATTCCCTTTCAACCTCCCGGTCCCGGGCCAGGCCGAAGGTTTCCCGCACCGCCGCGAGCGTTCCGGGATCGGGCGGGATGCCCGCCGCCGCGAAAAACCGCCCGTCCAGGGGCGCCTTGTAATCCAGCGCCAGGCAGTCCAGAAGCCCTTCCTCCAGCAAGTCCCGCACCACTCCGGGCCGGCAGCCGTTGGTGTGGAGTTTTACCCTCGCCCCCAGGCCGCGGGCCCGGCGGATCATCCCGGCCAGTCCCGGCTGCAGGGTGGGTTCGCCGCCGGTGAACACCACCCCGTCGACCCAGTCCCGCTGCCGCGAGAGGGTGGCGAACAATTTTTCCGGGTCCAGCCGCGGCAGGCCGTCCAGGCCGGAAACGTAGCGCCAGCTATGGCAGAAAGGGCAGCGAAGGTTGCAGCCGCCGGTTACCGCGACCGCCGCCACGTGATCCTCCCATTCCAGCAGGGAATTGGGGATGAACCCCCGCAGATCGAACCCGCCGGCGCCTTCCTCTCCCGCGGCCACGCCTCAGGCCCCGCGGCCGGCGGCGGCCGTTTCGACCCGTTCGAGTTCGGAAAGGCTCTCCCGGCTCCAGGCGCCGTCCAGTCCTTCCGTTTCGTCCACCCTGACGATGCCGGGAAGATTCGCCGCCCCGCAATGCGGACAGCGCTGGCTGATGCCGGCCCCGACCCGGTGGCAGGAGCGGCAGATGGTGAACTCGGGACTGATCGTAAGCTGGGCGGCCTTGGTTTTTTCGAAGGTTTTCCGGACCAGGCTGGCGATCGCCCCGGCCGAGGGCCGCGATTCCCCCACGAAGGCGTGGATGATCGCCCCCGATTCGATCAGGCTGTGGAACTTGGCCTGCTTGATTATGCGGTCGACGATGCCCTCGTCCGCGTCGGGCCGGAGGTGGACGGAATTGGTGTAATAGATTTCGTCGCTTTCCAGATCGCCCCGCATGAAGTCGATGGCGTCCGGGTAGCGCTTGAGATCGATTTTGGCTAGGCGGCGGGCGGCCGACTCGGCCGGCGATTCCTCCATGGTTATCTTCATGCCGTGCCGGCGGCCCAGCTCCTTGATGCAAAAATACAGGTAGGACACGATTTTCACCCCCAGCCGGAGCGATTCGGGGTCCTCGTGCAGCTCCTTGCCGATCAGGTAGGCGAGGCACTCGTTCAGACCGATGATCCCGACTATGTAGGTGGCCTGGTCAAGATCGACGTAGGGACGGCCGTCGGCCGCCGTCTTCCCGATTTGCCAGAGCGGCATGGAGGGGCCGGACATGAGCACGCGGGCGAATTTCCTTTTCTGGAGGTGCGCCTTGACGCAGATGTCCAGCGCCCGCTCGATTTCCGGGAACACCTTGGCGTAATTGCCCCTTCCCGCCCGGTAGGCGCATTGCGGCAGGTTGATGGTGACGTTTTGGAAGCCGCAGAAACGCATCGATTCGGGATGCTGGATCATGTGGGAATCCTCGATCACCGTCCGCAGGCGGCAGCAGGCCGAAAGGGTGACCTCGTCCCGGTCGAAGATGAAATAGGGGGTGCCGTTCCTGGCGGCTATCGCGCAGGCGTAGTCGTAGATGGCGAGCTGGGCCGGGTCCTCGAAGGTTTCGTGGTTCACGTGGAAGTCGCACTTCGGGAAGGCGAAGACGTGCCCGTATTGATCCCCGGTCGCCCAGACATCCAGCATGGCCCGGGTGAACCGGGTGGCGGCGGAGGAAAAATCGCCGTAGGCGCGGTCAAGGTATTTGCCGCCCGGGCCGATGGCCCGGATTTTCTTCAGGTAGGCGGGAATGCCGGTATGGATGTTGAAGTCGAGGAACAGGGTCTGGCCGCCACGGGAAAAGGCGTTCTGGCTGGAGGAGAAAATCAGGTGCTGGGCTTCCTGGCGCATCTCCTCGTCCGACATTTTCTCGACCAGCGGCGCGTACATGATGTTGATGTAGGCGACCCCGAGGGCGCCGGCGTAATAGGCCTGCATGGAGGCGAGAAAGGTGTTGAGGTGGCCGTTCAGGGTCCGGGCGTGCTTGGCCGGGGCGGAACTGGTGTCGAGATTCTCCAGCTGCAGGCCGTATTTCTTGAGGTACTCCAGCGAATGCGAGGAGCAGTAGACCCGGGTGGGATAGCCCAGGTCGTGGAGATGCACCATGCCGTCGCGATGGGCGTCCGCCACCTCCGGCGAGAAGATTTCCTGGAGGGCGTACTGCTTGAGGACCGTTTCGGCGATGGCCAGGTTGATGGCCTCGGGATTGTTGGCGGAAATATTGGAGTTTTCCTTGGACTTGGAGACTATCAACTGTTCTATGTCGTATTTGGGAAGGCCGATCAGGGCCTGCCGCTCCAGGGTTTTTTGGTGGCCGCGCTCGAAAAGCTCGTTGTCGGCGAGTTCGCGAATCAGGCTGGTGGAGATGCGGGTGATGCCGGACGCGAATACCCGGCGCTCGACCGCCTTGGCTATCGATTCGGCCTCCCCCGCCTCCAGGCGGGCCTCCCGGATTAACGCCCGGGCGATCCGCCCGCGCTCCCACTGGAAATACTCGGCCCGGCTTCCGGGATCCACCAGGAGGTGGATATCGGTGGAATCGGCCTCGCCGGACAGGGCGTCCTTCCTGACCCGCATTTTCTCCCGCGCCAGGGCGCGTTTCTGCCGGTAAAGGATATAGGCCTTGGCGGTCCTGGCATGCCCGGTTTCAATCAGGGTTTTTTCCACCATGTCCTGGATGTCCTCGATGCCGGGAGGCCGGCCCTCGCCGTAGCGCTTTTCCAGCAGGGCGACGACAAAGCCGGCGATGTCGTCGGCCAGCCGGCGATCCTCCCCCCCCACCGCCCGGGCGGCCGCGAAAATGGCGTCGCCGATTTTTTGGACGTTGAAGGCGGCCTCGCGGCCGTCCCTTTTGATTATCTTGGCAATGCCCGGCATGCTTTCCCCTTTTGTCAACCGGTCACCCCCTCCCCGGCTCCGGATCGGGCGTCCGCCGGCTCCGGCGGCGTTCCCTCCAGTTCCGAAATGGTCTGGATTTCCTGGATGAACTCGTCCAAGGCCTTGTATTCCCGGTAAACCGAGGCGAAGCGGACATATGCCACCTCGTCCAGGGCCTTGAGCTTGAGCATCACCAGTTCCCCGATGCGCCGGGTGGATATTTCCCGCGCCCGGCTGTCAAAGAGTTCCCTTTCCAGGGCGTCGACCAGATCCTCGGCCGTATCCACCGATACGGAACGCTTTTCCACCGCCCGGAGGATGCCGTTCAAAATCTTGTTGTGATCGAAGGGTTCGCGCCGGCCGTTTTTTTTTATTACCCGAACCGGCATTACATCCAATCTTTCATGAGTGGTGAACCGCTTGCCGCAACTCAGGCATTCCCGGCGGCGGCGTACGACCAAACCGTCCTCCGACATCCTGGTGTCGCATACCTTGTCGTTTATGTCTTTGCAGAAAGGACAGCGCACGCCTCGCTCCTTTCAACTATAATCGTAACTTATGAAAATAAATAACCTCCCTCCGGACAGGGGCGGCCCGGATAAGTATCGGTCTATATTTTGGTTTTCCCCCGGGGCAGGCGCCGCGGCAAGATTCACAACCTTAAATTTATCAGATCCTTCAATCTTATTCGGATATTTTTGTTCCCATAAATAACTATCAATAGTGCCCAAGGTAATGTTATATGCCCGCATATAGTGCGTCAAGGGATTTTTCCCGGAGTTGCCGGTTCTTCCTTTCCTTTTGGATAAGGACATGTTTTTCCTAGGGTAAGAAATTGACAGGGGCGGGAAATTTTTTACAAAAGGGAAGCCGCGGGAAGGCTTCCGGACTCCGTCCGGAATTTCCGGGTTGCGGGGCAAGGGGAGGGGCATGGGTCCGTTTTTTAAGACAAAGGCATTTGTGCAAGCCAGTTGCGATGGAATCGGGGCCCTGGGCGTTTTTCAGGTTTATGCCGCCGAGAGCGAATTGTCCGCCGCCCTTGATCTTCGATTGGGGGGGGAAAAAAATTCGCGGCCGGGAAAGCGCCTGCAACCAACCGAGTTGGCTTACGGCTGGTTGCGGGACGGGGAAAACAACCTTCTTGACGAAATCGTTCTGGCCTGCCCGGAGACCGGCGTGAGAATCTTGACCTCCCATGGCGGCCGGCTGGTTGGCCACAACATTCGCAATTACTTACAACAGATGGGATTCCAACAAGTTAAAAACGATTCGGCCGAGTCGTCCGCCCGGCTTGGGGAAATGGACGATCGGCTGGATCCCTTTTTGGCTCAATGCCTGACCCCGGAGCAGGCCGCCGCCGTATTGGAATTTCGCGCCGGAAGGATCGATTTTCCGATCGAACTGCTGCGGACGCATCGCTTGATGTTGGCCGGGCCGCCGAATGTCGGGAAGAGCAGTCTCATGAACCGGTTGGCCGGTTATGAACGAGCTTTTGTGCATTCGGAAGCCGGAGCCACCCGAGATGTGGTTGAGGAAATGATCGACCTTGGCGGCTTTGTCGTCAGGATAAGCGATTTGCCCGGCTTTTCCCCCGCCGCCGGCGGATTGGAGCTGGAAGCGGGCAACCGGGCCGCCGCCCATCTTCGCCAAGCCGGGGCGGTGGCTTTTGTTTGCGATTCCTCGCGGCCCTGGGGAAAAACGGCCGAGGCGGCCGCCGGCTTGACGGCCAGGCTGTTAAGGGAAGGACCGGCCCCGGCGCCGCCGATTTTGCTGGTTTTGAATAAATCCGATCTGCCGCCGAGACTGGAGGACCGGGCCTGGGAAAGGCATTTTCCCGATTCCCGCCAAGTGCGCCTCTGTTCCCTTCCCGGGGGCGACGCGAGGGAAAAGATGAGCTTGGCGGTTTACCGCCTTTGGGGGGAGGATTCCGCCCAAGGCTAAGGCCGGGAATGACGATTCGGTTGGGACCCGACGCAAAGCATTCGTTTGGGAACGATGGTTGTCCGAAGCCCAAAATGTTTTCGGTATAGCTCTAGCTTGAGACCGGGTGCTGTCCCGCGGCTATTGTGGAACATCGAAGATGTCCTTGAGGCGGCGCTTGCCCAAGAACAATTCCGGATCGCCCGCCAGTAATTCTACAAGTTACGCTGTCCCGCAACGACTTCAAACATCACCTTTACCTTGAATGCCGCGGTATAACCCTTGCGCATCACCTGCCTCCATGGCTATGAAATGGATTCATATACTCATCGGCAGACTGTTGCACGAACCACTGTCGTAAATTCCCGGGCCATTATACGATCCGTTCCGGCAAGAATCGCAAAGGCAACTGTTCCATAAGAAAATAGTATGGCAATGTAAAAATATATTATTGGATGCATCACCGATTAAGGGGTATTGTATGTCAAATTTGCGTGCCGCGATTACAGAGGATGCCAACAATGGTCAACTTTTTCCAATCCATCGATGCCGTGGAGATTTTTGACGTCGCCCCAAGGGACGGCTTGCAACCCGAACCAGATTTCATCCCCACATCGGAAAAAATCAAACTTATTGAATTAATTGCCGATGCGGGATGCAAAAAGATAGAGATTGCCTCGTTCACCCATCCCAAGTGGATTCCGCAAATGCGGGACGCGAAAGCAGTATGCAATGGCATAACCCGCAGGGAGGGGGTGGTGTACAATGCCCTCGTTCCCAACCTGCGCGGCCTGGAACTCGCAATGGAATGCGGTCTTGATGAAGTGGTGACCATTTTAAGCACCAGCGAAAGCCACAACAAAAAAAATCTCAACATGAGCATTGACGATTCGTTGCGGGAAATTGAAAAAATTAACTCCGTGGCCGGAAAGAACGGCGTTCGCGTCCGCTCGTATATCGCAACCGTCTTCGGCTGCCCCATGGAAGGAAATATTTCCCGGGAAAAGGCGATCGAACTGGCTATGGCGCTGGAGGGATTCGGCTCATACGAAATATCGCTTGGCGACACCACAGGCATGGCAAACCCGGCGTCGGCACATACCATTCCAAAAACAATCAAAGGGAAGTTGAGTAAGGCGGGCTTGGCGGTTCATTTCCACAAGTATCATGGCCTGGAGTTCGCCAATAATTTTGCCGCGCTCCAAGCTGGAATAACCAGATTCGACTGCGCCGTCGGAGGCCTTGGAGGCTGCCCATACGCTCCCGGCGCCAAAGGGAACACCCAGACGGAAATTCTGGTGGAAATGTTTTCCCGAATGGGCATTTCGACGGGGATAAACCTGGAAAGGATATATGCGGCGGGAAAATATGGTCAATCCCTGAGTACATTGTTGACGCAGGCCTGCCACTGACCCGGCAGCCGTTCCATAAGAAAATTCTATGGCGCGCGCAAAATTTATTATTGGATCGGGGATGCGATTGCCGGTATTTTTTCAAATTGATCCGCAGGCCTTTTGCCGCGGTTTGCCGAAATCGGCGTGAAGTACGGAATTTTGCATTCTTTTTTGGGAGAAACTTCATGAAACTCGCTGCTTTCACCAAAGGGAACCATGCTTACGTGGGTGCGCTCGACGACGGCGAGCTTGCCGTCGTGGATATTCCCGACATGCGCACCCTGTTCGAGCTTGGCCATCCCGTCGCCAAGGAAGCGGAAAAGCGCCTGACGACGAAACGCTTCAAGTTCGATGAAATCAAGTTGACCGCGCCCATCTTTCCCAAGAAAATATTCCACACCGCCGGTAATTTCCGCGAACACGCCGAAGAGGGCGACAAGGCGGATTGGGGCCATGCCATAAAACCATGGATCGTTTTCTTCCAGAATCCCGACGCCGTCGTCGGACCCGATGAAAATATCGTTTATCCCCAGCATTTGACCAAAGAACTTGATTATGAGCTTGAATTCAGCGTGGTCATGGGAAAAAAGGGCAAATTCATCCCCGAATCCGAGGCAATGGATTATGTCGGCGGCTACGTCATCTTCAACGATATCACCGCGCGCGACATTCAACGCCGCGAAATGGATTCCGATAATTTCAGTTTCAGCAAATCCATCGACACCTTCTGCCCCCTCGGTCCATGGATAGTGACGCCCGACGAAGTCGGAGATCCCTACAATCTGGACATGGAACTCCGCGTCAACGGCGAAAAGCGCCAGAAATCAAATACCGGGAAAATGGCGGTGACGCTGAATCAGATTATTTCGAAATTCTCCCCCGCCGGCTACTCCCCCGGCGACATTCTTACCACGGGGACGGTGTCGGGCGTTGCCGCCTTCAGCGCCGATAAATGGGCCTGGTACCTCAAGCCTGGCGACGTCATCGAGGCGGAGATTGAAAAAATCGGCATTCTCCGGAATAAGGTGGTTTCCTGGAAAGAGGCGTACGGCGTCGCCGCCCCTGAATTTGAAGGGTTCTAATCATGGCCAATATCAAAGCCGATCAGGTGTGGACGGGCGATCTTAACAAGGCCGCCCTTGACGGGCCGAAAATGCCCGCTCCCAAGTTTTACGACACCACCCTCAGGGATGGCGAACAGGCCGTGGGCGTCGTCTTCGACCCGGAGGAGAAGCTGTCGATCGCCAGAATTGTGGATTCGCTCGGGGCGGCGAGAATAGAGGCCGGTTTCCCGCGCGTCTCGGAAGAGGATGCGCAAGCGATTCGAATGATCAGCAAAGCCGGCCTTTCCGCCGAAATTTGGGGATTCTCCCGCGCCCTGGCGCCGGATGTGGACGCGGTCGCGGAACTCGGACTCAAGGCGTGCGTTATCGAGGCTCCAGTCGCGGAAGGCAAGATGAAGGCGCTCAACATCACCCGCGAAACCGTACTTAACCGGGTCAAAACGTCGATTGAACGCGCAATCGCATTGGGCGTCAAAGTGGCCTATTTCGGCGTCGACGCCACCCGTGCGGATCTTGGCTTCCTGGAAACGGTATACAAAACCGCCCGCGACGCGGGGGCTAGCGAGTTCGCCATCGTCGACACGATGGGGATTGCCGTTCCCGAAGCGGTGTCATTTCTCGTCAAGCGGGCGCAAGGGTGGTTCGACAGGGGAACCCCCATCCATTTTCACGGCCATAACGACTTCGGTTTGGCCACGGCCAACTCCCTCGCGGCGGCGAAGGCCGGCGCGCAATGGATTCACGGAACGATCGACGGCATCGGCGAGCGCGGCGGCAACGCCAACCTTCCGGAAATCGCCATGGCGCTTGAAATCCTCTATGGCTGCGACTGCGGTTACAGGATGGAAAAAATCCGCGCCGCCTCGGAATATTTGCGCAAAACCGCGAAGTACTCCCTGGAACCATGGAAACCGGTGGTCGGGGACAATCTCTTTGTGCGGGAGACGGGGGCGGTGAGCGCCCAATTCCATTTGCCGCACGCCATCGAACCGTATTCGGCGGCCATTCTGGACACTCCCCGGCGCATCGTGGTCGGGAAAAAGAGCGGAGCGGCGTCCATCGACATAAAATGCGGGGAGTTGGGCATTGATTTGGACAAGGAAAGAAAAACCGAACTTCTGGCCAAGGTCAAGGCGCGCGCCATCGCCTCCAAATCCCTCGTCAGCGACGAGGATTTCAAAAAACTGGCGGCTTCGCTCGAGTAGCGGCGCTTCATGGCATGGCGGCGCCCGGACCCCGCGCGGGTGCCGCCCCGGCAAAACGGAGACGACGGCGATGGGAAGATTTCAGGACAAGATAGTTCTGGTGACCGGCGCGGGAAGAGGATTCGGCGCCTCCCTGGCAAACGCGTTCGCCCGCGAAGGCGCCGATGTGATGGTTCACTACAACAGTTCGGCCAAGGGAGCCGAGGAGGTGGCGGCCGGCGTCAGGGAACTCGGCCGACGGGCGGCGACCGTTCAGGGCAATATCGCGATTCACGCCGACGTCAAGAAAATCGCCGAAGCCTCGTTCAGTGAGTTCGGCCGGGTGGACGTACTCGTCAATAACGTCGGCGACATGGCGGTAAATCAAAAATCATGGCGCGAGCTGGATGAAAAAATCGTTGATCACACCCTGGCCGTGGACGTCAAAGGCACCATGCTTATGACCCACGAGGTTGGTTCCCGGATGATGGAAAGAGGCGGAACCATTGTGAATATCGGTTCCCAGGTGGTTATTGCCGGCAGCCCGCGCGCGCCCCAGTACGCCGCCGCCAAGTACGGAGTCATCGGCGTCACCAAGTCCTATGCCCGCGCCCTTGCTCCCGCCGTTCGCGTGAACACCCTTGGCGCCGCCTTCATGGAAACGGAAACCCTGAGGAATCGCCACGACTGGAAAACCGGACGCCGCGAGGAAATCCTTAAAAACACGCCCCTGGGCCGCATCGCCGCTCCCGAGGACATGATCGGGCCGGTATTTTTCCTGGCGGGCGACGATTCCCGCCATATGACCGGGCAGTTCCTGCTGTGCAATGGCGGGTTGGCGATGGTCGGAGCGTGACCGGGGTCGAATATCGTCGATTGAGAAATATGTGTCGCGGGACGTTTTGACATCGAAAAGGAGAAGCGCATGAAAAAAATGGCTGCCCGGCGTTTTCTGGCCGCAATCCTGAGCGCGATTTTTTGCCCGGCCGCTTCCGCCCTTGCCGCGGCTTTCACCGTCAATACCGTCACCTGCCTCCCCCCCAATCATAGCGTGACCATTGGCTTTGTCGAGTATCTCGGAGCGGTTCAAACTAAGGCGGACGAAAAATATCCCGGAAAGCTCAAAATCAATCATCGCGGCGGGGTCGAGGTCATCGCCGCCAACGAGCAGATCGAAGCGGTCCGCACCGGCATGATTGACATGATCGCCACCGCCGGCAGCTATTATGTCTCGGTCATGCCCGAAATCGACGTCCTCGCCCTATCCCAGCTAATGCCGTGGGAGGAACGAAAAGCGCCGCTATTCAGGTATCTGGACGAAATACACCGGGAAAAAGTCAACGCCGTCTACGTGGGACGCCTAGGATCCGGTTCCGTATTCCAGTTGTTCACCCGCAAGCCTTTTTCCACCCTCCGGGATTTGGCCGGATTGCGCATCCGGGTATCCCCCACCAATATTCCCATCATGCGTCTGCTCGACTGCGAACCCATCGCCATGCCCAACGCCGAATTGTTCACCGCGCTCGAACGCAGCGTCATCGATGGCTTCGTCCTGCCTCCCCCCGAGATTGTCGATTTCGGCCTCATCCCGATGATAAGCCACAGCCTCGCCCAAACATTCTACAGCCCGAGCAATCCCGTCCTCGCCAATGCCGGTTTCTGGGACGGGATGCCCGCCGAATTGAAGGAAATTTTCGTCGCGGAAATGGAACTCGCCGAACACAAGGTAATTGAGCACGCCCGGGGAAAGATGAAGATCGCCTATGATGCAGCGCAAGCCGCCAACATCGTCTTCGTCGAATTGTCCCCGGAGGAATCCAAACGTTTCGGCGACATGGCCGACAAGGCGTTGATGGATACCGTCAAGGCAAAAGCGCCCGCGGAAAGCGAAAAGATTTTCGCGCTTTCCCGAAAGTGACGATCTCTGGATTTTTCGGCCTTGGCGTTCTAATTAAACCTTGGCCTGTCAGGATTGGCCATTTAGTCGACTTTCAAAGGAAATCGAGCAAACCGCGCGTTTGGCTTCCTTTAAAGCTTTCGGGTTTTGGATAGTCGCCATGAATTATGTGAAACTCATGGCTTCAACCAGGCCAGACGAAAATCAAGCCGTTGCAGCAAATCGCTTAAGGTTTTAAAGGAAATCG
Organism: Planctomycetota bacterium; assembly: GCA_031269935.1. Classification (GTDB taxonomy): domain Bacteria; phylum Planctomycetota; class SZUA-567; order SZUA-567; family SZUA-567; genus JAJBSZ01. Next base: position 34,656 of record JAISYL010000167.1, on the reverse strand, counting down.
AGCGACGATTGGCTCTATTTCCTTTAAGGTCCACTTATGGAGAATTAAAATGAAAAGAGGAAACCTGCATGCGTTGATCTTGTGCGTCATTGGTTTTTTTATCGTTCCATCCTTTTCCCTAGCGGGACAAAAGGTCATCCGGCTTGCCCATCCCGATCCAATCGAGGACGCCACTCATGTCGGGTTCGTCAAATTCAAGGATCATGTAGAAAGGGAGTCGAACGGCGGCATTGCTGTCGATATCTTCCCCAATGGCGAACTGGGGAACGACACCACGACTTCTCCGGCTGTCCAGATGGGAGAACTTACCATGGCACTCGCGAGCGCGCCGCATCTTGCCTCGCTGGTGTCCGACTTGTATGTACTCGACATGCCGTTCGCGTGGAACGACGACGATCATCTGTGGACGGCGCTTAATGGCGAACTTGGCCGGAAGTTGGCGGCATCCATGATCAAGGCGGGAATAAAGCCGATTATTTACTACAACAGCGGTTTCCGGCAACTGGCCAATACCCGGCGCGCCATCAAGGAGGCGGATGACATCAAGGGCCTGAAGATTAGGGTCCTTGAGAATGCCGTCCATGTCGCCTTCTGGAAGGCCCTGGGCGCCAATCCCACGCCCATGGCGACGGGTGAGGTTTTCACCGCCCTTCAACAGCGGATCGTCGACGGGTCCGAAAACTCCTACGTGCGGCTTTACAAGGAGAAATTATTCGAGGCAATGACGCATATATCGAATTCTAAGCATATCCTCTCTCCTTACATCGCCTTCATGAATCTCGCTTTTTACAATTCCCTGACACCGGACGAGCAAAAAATCGTCGGGAGTGCGGCAAAGGTCGCCAGCGATTACCACATGGCGGAAAGCGCGCGGATTGACAGAGAGTGCTTTGAGGCGATTGTCAAGAACGGCGTCGCCTTCACCCCCATTTCTGACCCGGAAAGGCAAAAAATCCGTTCCATCGCCCAGCCGGCCGCCCTGGAAATCATCAAGCAACGGGTTTCCCCGGAAGTGTTGGAGGCTTTCCGCGCCGTCTCCGCATCCGCGAAATAGCGCTATACAAAGTCCGATATTGTACGCCGGCCGACTTCTTCTTTGAAGAGGCGAAAATGTCGCGCCGGGATTTCCGTCGACGCCGACGCTCAACGGGGGATTCCGGGCAATATGTTCCAGCCGGGGGAGAGCCCATGAAATTATTCGATAAATTGAATCGTCACGGGGAAGAGTATCTCTGCATCGCCATGCTTTCGATAATGACGATTATCATCGGCTTTCAGGTGATCCTGAGGTATGTCTTCGATTCATCGATTACCTGGTCGGAGGAGCTGTCCCGATACCTCTGCATTTGGCTGGTGTTCATTGGAAGCGGTTTCGCCGTCAGGGAAAATCGTCATCTCTGCGTCGACGCGTTTCTACTTTTACTCCCCGCGAGGGTGGCCAAGTTCATGGCGATACTCGCGGAGGTCGTTTTCCTTGTGTTCGCGGCGTTTGTCGCCTATTCGGGGGCCGAGGTTCTGCAATTCATCGTCGGTTCCAATTTCTCCTCGCCCGCCATGAACATATCGATGGGGTATGTTTACGGCGCGCTCCCCGCCGGCTTCATACTGATATTTTTCCGCCTTTCGCAAAGCATATGGGAGAAAGTAAGAGAATTCTCCGCCGAAGGGGGCACGGAGACAACCGCCCCCGCCGCGCCGGGAAAGGCGGAATAATGAGTGTGACGGCCTTTATTCTCTTCACCATTCTTGGCGTTTGTCTTGCGTTGCGCGTTCCCATCAGTGTCTGTCTCGGTGTCTCGGCGCTTGTGGCCAATGCCCATTCGAGGCAGATCGGTATCCGCTACATGGTGCAAAGCATGACCATGGCCCTGGACTCCTTTCCATTATTGGCGGTGCCGTTCTTTGTGCTTGCCGGCGAACTCATGGGCAGCGGCGGCATATCCAGGCGCCTTCTGGCCGCCGCTAACGCCTTTTTCGGCAATATTGTCGGCGGCATAGCCATCGTCACGGTCGTGGCCTGCTGTATTTTCGCCGCGATTTCCGGTTCCGGTCCGGCCACCGTGGCCGCGATTGGCGGGGTGGTCGTACCGGAGATGCTGCGCCAGGGATACGACAAGCGATTTACCGCCTGCCTTATCGCCTCGGCCGGCGGGATAGGCATCATTATCCCTCCAAGCATCCCTATGGTGGTATACGGCGTGTCGGCGGGCCAATCGGTGGCCGATCTGTTCTTGGCGGGAATCGTCCCGGGAATATTGATCGGATTGCTTCTCATCGCGTATTCCTACTGGTTTTCTCGCGTCCATAAGTATCCGCGCATCGAAATACCCAAATCCACGTTTCGCGCCGCCCTTATAAGCCTATGGGACGGCAAGTGGGCTCTTTTCATGCCGGGGCTGATCCTCGGAGGCATTTATGGGGGCATTTTCACCCCGACCGAAGCCGCCACCGTCGCGGTAATATATGGTTTCCTGGTGGGCAAGTTCATTTACAAGGATCTCGAATGGCGGGAACTCCCGATCCTCATCGGCCGTTCGGCCATCACCTCCGCGACCGTACTGATCATCATATCCATGGCGACGGCGTTTGGCCGCGTTCTTTCCATAAACCGCATTCCGGCGTATATCGCGGAGGCCATAACCGGCGCCTCCCAAAATTCGATGATCGTCATTGTCCTGATTATGCTGCTGTTATTGATCGTGGGATGTTTCCTTGACGCCATCAGCGCCATCATCATTCTTTCGCCGATTCTGTTGCCCATCGTCACAAGGCTTGGAATAAACCCGATCCACTTTGGCATAGTCATGATTGTGAACCTGGCAATCGGTTTGGTTACACCTCCATTGGGGGTGAACCTGTTCGTGGCTTCAAGCATCACCGATACGTCCTTCGATAAGCTGGCGAAATCCATTTGGGTGTGGGTCGGAGTAATGCTCGCCGCGCTCGCCTTGATAATCTTGTTCCCAAGCTTTTCCCTGGGATTGGTTCAATTTATCCGTTCCTGGTAGGGGAAAACGGCGATATCGACGAAGCGACGGTGCCCATGGGAGAAAAAATGAATAAACTCGGCATTATCGGCGCGGCGGGCGGAGTCGGCGCGACCATGGCCTTTCACGCCGGCCATCAAGGCTTTTTCGATGAAATCGCAATGGTCGACATAAAGCGCGATCCGCTGACTAGCCATCGAATGGATATAGAGCAATCGGTCGGAGATTCCGGTTCCGCGAAATTCTTCTCGGGCGGCTGGGAATTTCTGGAAGGATGCGATATTGTATTTATGGCGGCTTCGGCGCCGCAGCCCAGGGCGGGATCCCGCAACGAATTTCTGCGGATAAATCGGGACATAGTCGTTTCTGCGGCGGAGGCTATTGGAAAATATTGCCCCGATGCCGTTGTTTTCACCGCTACCTGCCCGACGGACGTCTTCAATTATGTTTTTCACAGGAAGCTAGGCGGCGACAGGCGCCGCTTCATAGGACTCACTCGGAACGACACGGTACGGTTGCGATGGGCCGTGTCGAGGGTGTTGGGGGTGGAGATGCGTCGGGTGGATGGAATGGTCGTGGGGGAGCACGGCGCGAGTCAAGTGCCGCTGTATGGAATGACCACCATCGACGGCAAGCCAGCCAATTTACGCTTCGATCAAATAACGGAGGTTGATGCGATCTTGAAAAACTATTTCGCGGAACAGATGCGCCTGGACGCCAACCGGTCGTCAACCTGGTTGACGCCGACAAGCTCGGCCGTCGTTCTGAGGGCGTTGTGTGGAAAAGGGCAGGACGGTCCCATCCCGGCCTCGGCGGTGTTGGATGGAGAATATGGAATGGCTGGACTAAGCTTGGGAGTGCCGGTCTGGTTCGGCGCGGAGGGATGGTCCAAAATCGAGGAGGTAGTTCTGTCGGCCGGGGAGCGGTCGGCGCTTGAAGCGTCCGGGGAACGGGTTCGAAGCATGATCGACGCCTGCGGCCCTCTGTAATCCGCGGGAAAGTGAATCGGCCATGAGTATGAAAGTAGCCGTGTTGGGGGCGGGAGCCATGGGGTGTCTCTATGGCGGATCGCTTGCGAAAATCGGGCACGAGGTGACGTTCATAGATGTGGACAAGCGACAGATCGACTGCCTGAACGCCAATGGCCTCCGCGTGGAAACGGACGCCGGCGCCTTCAGCGTCCGAGTGTCGGCGGGAACCGCGAGTGAAATCTCGGGAAGGTTCGATCTCCTGATTCTCTTCACCAAAACCATTCATTCCGAAGAGGCGCTTGCCTCGGCGAGGCATTTGATTTTGCCGGAAACCCTCCTTCTTTCCATGCAGAACGGTCTCGGCAACCGGGAACTGATGATGCGCTTCGCGCCGGAGAACCGAATAATCATGGGTATGACGGGGTATCCGGCGGATCCGGCCGGCCCCGGTGCGGTCATCTCGCGCGGGAGCAGCTTCACGGTCATTATGAACGCCGACGGCAAGTTGACGGATCGGGTGGTGAAAATAGCGGAGGAAATTACATCGGCCGGCTTGAATTGCGAGGCGACGCCCAAGGTCCACGGATACATATGGGAAAAGGCATCCTTCAACGCGGCCGTCAACGCCATATGCTCCATTGTCCGCTTGCCTGTTGGAGCGATGGGTGAACGGGGAGGCAGGGAGCTTGCTTATGCTGCCGCGAGGGAGACGGTGGAAACGGCGCGGGCCGTCGACGTTGACGCTAGTTGGGAGAGAGTACGGGAAATGCTTGATCACGCATTTCGGGAGCATTGCCATCACCGCCCCTCGATGCTCAACGACGTGCTGGCGAACCGCCGCACCGAGGCCGCCTTCATCAACGGCGAAGTGGCGAAGATCGCCTCGAAGGCGGGCCGGCGGGCCGTTGTCAATGAAACGTTGTATCGCCTTATTGATATAATTCAAAATTCCTATGACGTTCGTTTGTAGCGAATATGAATCGGGACGCCGACTCGGCGGGAGGCTAATTCCTTTACGATTTCCGGGAGAGGACGACATGGCCGGAATGCTTCAACAGATATGCTCCTGGCTGGCGCGCATATCCGCGTCGTTGCTGGTGTTCATCACCGGAATGATTTCAGTGACCATCGCCTGCCGCCTATTCAATCTGCGCGGTCCGATCTGGGTCAACCAGTTCAGCGAATATTCCCTTCTCGCCATGACATTCTTTGGTTCGGCTTGGCTGCTTTCCCTGGAGAGGCACACTGCGGTGACCCTGGTTCAGGACTATTTATCGCCGAAGAGCCGCGCTCTCTTGAAAACGGTCCATAAGGCGGTCGGAGCCTCGCTTTGCGCCCTGTTGACATATTACACCGGCGCCTCGACCCTGGATCACATCAGGCGCGGCGTGGTGGACGTGGGCAGCATCGACGTTCCGAAAGGCTGGGTACTCGGCGTCATACCAATAGGATTCTTCCTGTTGACCTGTCAATTCCTCCTTCTATTCGGCGAGTACTGGGCCGCTTGGCGCATTCTCGCAAACGGCGAAGCCGTTCCCGAAGGTACGCTGGCGGAATCCTTGGCCGCCCACGCCGGGGGAGGCGATTCGGAGGGATGATTATGGAGTGGTGGCACGTTCTGCTCCTGTTTCTGGGCGGATTGATTGCCGTGCTGGCGACCGGCTTCCCGGTGGCGTTTTCCTTCCTGCTGGTCAACAGCATTGGCCTGTACGCCCTGATGGGAACGCCCGGCCTGTTCAACATGTCTGTTTCCATATTCAGTTCGTTGTGTTCGTTCACCCTTATTCCGGTGCCCCTGTTCATCCTGATGGGGGAGTTGATGTTTCATTCCGGCATAGCCGACAACGCGATCAAGGTTATTGACATGTGGCTTGGACGCCTGCCGGGGCGCCTCAGCCTCGTCGCCTCGCTGTGCGGCGTCATTTTCGCCGCAACCAGCGGCTCGACCATGGCCAATACCGCCATGCTCGGCAGCATCCTGGTTCCAGAGATGAGGAAGCGCGGTTATTCCATTGCCATGTCGGTTGGCCCGATTCTCGGGGTGGGCGGCCTGGCGATGCTTATTCCCCCCTCGGCCATGGCCGTCATCATGGCGACGGTGGCGCAGTTGTCGGTCAGCAAAATTCTTGTCGCCGGCGTCATCCCGGGGCTGGCAATCGGCGTCATAATTTGCGCATACATCATTTTGACGGCGGTATTCAATCCGGCCGCGGCTCCTCGCTTCGCGGCCGAACGGATCCCGCTCGCCAGGAAACTCGCGTTCGCCGTCCGGCATCTCATTCCGATTGCATTCATCATTTTCATGGTCATAGGGCTGATCCTCCTCGGCGTCGCCACGGCTTCCGAGGCGGCCGCATCGGGAACCGTGGCCGCGTTTCTGGTCGCCCTTCTCGAACGAAAAGCGAGTTTTCAGGTCGTCAAAAGGTCGTTGATGGGCACCACCAGCGTCACGGTGATGGTTTTCATGATCATCGCGGCGGCGAAATCGTTCAGCAGCATTCTCGCCTTCACCGGGGCGACGAACGGACTTTTCTCCTTCGTCGAACGGCTGAACATGGCGCCGATGATGGTGATCGTATTCATGCAGATAATCGTTCTTTTCATGGGCACTTTCATGGAAAGCATGTCCATCATCTTAATCAGCATCCCGGTGTTTCTGCCTATCGCGGCCAGGCTTGGCTTCGACCCGATCTGGTTCGCGACGCTGATGCTGTTGAATATCGAGGTCGGACAGATCACTCCCCCCTTCGGCATGCTGTTATTCGTGATGAAGGGCGTCACTCCGCCCGACGTTGGGCTTCATGAGGTTATTCTTTCCGCCGTACCCTATATTTTCATTACCTTGGCCGCGATGGGGTTGACAATGGCGTTTCCGGCCATGGCCCTCTGGCTGCCCAGCCTGGTCTGATGACTCCGGGCGCATACTTCTGGACAACCGCCGGTCGAGATGGTATACTTGGGCGGATCGCGCGAAGATGCCCGCGAAAGCAGGAAATCCCGCCGCCTTTTGAACGCGTCCCCCCGTCAAGGATTTCTAGGGGACGCACCGTCTCGCGCGCTGTGAAAATGGCGCTTCCTCCCTCCCCGTTCATTTGACCGTACCCAATCCGCCGGTTGTGAAAAACCTTTTCCGCGCAACGGGCGCGCAAGACGTTAGCGCATTACCGGCCGTGCCAAAAGGAAAGAAAAAAATATATGGCGGTCGAACCCCGCAGATTGCTTGAATTTCTTGCCATCGCCAAGGCCGGCAGCTTCAGCGCGGCGGCGGAAAACATTCATGTTTCGCAACCGGCGCTGTCCCAGAGCATGGCCATGCTGGAGCGGGAACTTGGCGTGCAACTCATAGAGCGTGGACGGCACGGCGCCCGTCTTAATTCCTATGGGCGGCGGCTGGAAGCTTTCGCCGCCGCCCTCGAATGCCTCATGGAACGCGCGGAAGAGGAGATATACCTTCTTTCCAAGGGGATAGAGGGAAAGCTGGTCGTGGGGGTCACGCCCATAACCGCAGTGGATATGGTGCCGAACGTCCTCGGGCTTTTGGTGAACAAGCGGCCAAACATCTCGGTGTCGATGGTGGACGGCCTTGACGACGATCTTCAGCGCGAATTGAGTTCGGGGCATATTGATCTGGTGGTTGGCCGCATTCCCTTCAATCCGGAATACGGGAACCTGAAGGCGATTCCCCTCCGTTCCAGTACCTGGGAATTGATTATGCACGCCGAACATCCATTGGCCCAAAGGAAGTCGGTGTCGCTGCTGGAACTTTCCGGGGTAAAATGGGTTTTGCCGGCGCGGGGCAGCGTATTCAGGCGAAATATCGAGTCCCTTTTTATGAACAACTCCGTTCCCTGGCCAATGCCCAACATCTCAACGAATTCCGTTCCCGGAATCAAGGCCATAATCATGATGACGGACCATGTTTCCCTCATGGCGCCCGAACTCATCAATGCCGAACGCAAGGCGGGATATTTAACTTCAATCGCGCTTGACGAGGCGAAACCCTTTCCCCAGGAACTTGGGTTGATGATGCGCGGGGACGAACCCCTCCCTCCCATCGCGCAACGGTTTTCATGCATTCTTCGTAAAATTTACGGGAAGGAGGAATAACTGCCGAATCGGCAAGGCGGAAGATCGGATTCATTACTTATACAAGCAAAGAGGGATTCCTGATAGGCGCTTTGAGGTTGCCCGGCAATTCCTGTGATGGGCACATGCCCTGCCGCCAGACATTGGAGCAGTCGTAACGCCTGCGCGGAAGATCGGAATAGATCGAGCCTTTTTTGGATCGCGGCTATCGAGGCATGTTTTACTTGGAATGACCTCCCTCAAACGAATTCAATCTTGTCGATATGAATATTCTGGCTGCCGCCCGGAAGATCGGCGGTGACCGTTTCGCCCGGACCGTGCCCCACCATGGCCTTGGCTAGGGGCGAAGTGACTAGGATCCTGCCGGAGGCCGGATCGGCCTGGCCCGCCCCGACAATGGTTCGCACCAGCGTTTTTCCGTCGCCTTGGCGGGTGAAGGTCACGGTGCAGCCAAGAACCACCTTGTCCTTCGGAGCCCTGGAGGTGTCAATGATGACGGCGTTCGCCAACATGCCGTTCAATTGGGCGATGCGGGCGTTGAGCATGGCCAATTCCTCCCGGGAGGCGTGATAATCGGCGTTTTCCCTGAGATCGCCCTTTTCCCGCGCCTCCTCGATGGCCCTCTTGATTTGCGGGCGCTTGCGTTCCAGTTCGGCCATTTCCATCTTTATTCTGGCCATCCCCTCTTCCGTCATGGGCACCGCGTCATTGGCTGACATAACCTGTTCACCTCGCTGACGAAACCGAATTGTCCGAAAATCAATTCCCGCCCCGCCCCCGGGGTCAGGAGAGGCGATCCACCAATTCCCGCAACCGCCGGCAACCCTCCTCGATATCCCCGTCGCCGGCGGCATAGGAGATGCGGACATGCCGGGGGGCGCCGAAAGCCTCGCCGGGGACCATGGCCACCAGCGCCCGCTCCAAGGCGGTTTCGCAGAATTGGAGCGGGCCGTCGATTACGGTTCCCGCCAGGGCGCGGCCGAATATGCCGGAAATGTTGGGCAAGGCGTAAAAGGTGCCGTTCGGCTTGACCAGGGAGAAGCCGGGAATATCGTTCAAAAGCCGATAAATCAACAGTCGGCGCCGATCAAAGCTGTCGCGCATGGCCGCCACCTCGTCCTGGGGACCGTTCAAGGCCTCCACCGCCGCCGCCTGGGCGATGAAGGAGGGGTTTGAACAGGTCTGGCTCTGAATGTCGCCAATCGCCGCCGCCAACTCGGCCCTGGCGCCAATCCAGCCCAGGCGCCAGCCGGTCATGGCGTAGGTTTTGGAGCAGCCGTTCACCACCACCGTATGGTCGCGGCAATACTCGGATACCGAAGCCGGCGATTTATGGATCGCCCCGTCAAAGAGCAGGCTGTCGTAAATCTCGTCCGACAGGCACCACAGGCCGGCGCGCTCCACAAGTTCGCCGATGGCCCGGACGTTGGCGGGGGGGATCGCCTGGCCGGAGGGGTTGGAAGGCGAATTCAGGATAAGCAGCTTGCTCCGCGGGGTAATCGCCCTTTCAATCGCTTCCGGGGTGACCGCGAAGAACTCCTCCTCCCGCGACTCGACGAAGATCGGAACTCCGCCCGCCAACCGGACCATCTCGGGATAGCTAACCCAATAGGGGGCGGGAATCAACACTTCGTCCCCGGGATTCACCAACGCCAGCAGGGCGAGGTAAAGGGAATATTTGCCGCCGGGCGAGACGACAACCTGGGAAGGCCGGTAGGCGAAGCCGATTTTTTGCGAAAGCGACCGGGCGATCGCCTCCCGCAATTCCGGAATCCCGGAAACGGGGGTATAGCCATGCCGGCCGCTGTCGATGGCGCACTTGGCCGCCTCGCAAATACGCCGGGGAGTCGAAAAACCGGTTTCGCCAACGCTGAAGGAAATCACCGCCTTGCCCTCGGCCTTCAGCCGGCCGGCCTTGTTGCCCATGGCAAGAGTGGCGCTGGGAGCCAACCCGAGCGCCCGTCGACTGAGAAATTGTTCGGTCATCTTTTCATCTCCCCGCCCGATCCCCATGTCCGGCGGCCTCACTCGCCGCCGGCCGCCGATATTTGATCATGGCGCCGCAAATAGCCCGCCAGCCCGTCGGTTTCCGCCAAGCCCAAGGCCAGGGCCTGGGCTTCGCCGGCCCGGGAAAAATCTCCCGCCGCCCGCCAGGCCGCGGCCAGGGTGTCCAGAATGGCGGCCGATTCCGAAGGCCGGCTCCCGTCGGGAAGTTTTTCCCGCGAGGCCAGGGCGGTACGAATCAGCCCCAACGCCAGTTCATGATCCCGCCCCGTACCGCCGGGGGCGGTCGCCAGGAGATAAGCCCGGCTGTTCAGGAAAACTATTTCCCGCCGCCGCCGCCATTCCCCCTCCTCGACCGCCTCCAAGGCCTTCGCCGCCCGATCCAGGCTGGCGAAAGCCTTCCGGTAATCCTCCACCTCGGCAAAGACGCCGGCGGCGGCCAAAGCGAAAAAGAAGGAACTTTTCGGTTCCGGATCCTCCCGATCCCCCGTAACGGCCAGGAGATTGGCGGCATTGCCGTAAAACCCGGCCGGCCGGGGAAAACGCTCCCCCGCCCAAACCAGAGCCAGGGCCAGATTGGCCGACAGGCTGGAGCGTTCCGGCAAAGCCAGGGCGTAAACACGTCCCAGGGCCAACAGGCTCGCCGCTTCCGCCGGGGAGGAGGCGGCCACCCGGGCCGGGAGTTCCGCCAGCCACAATTCCCGGGTCCTGGCGGTGAACAAGCCGGCCAACCAGCCGGAGAGCAGCATCGCCGCCAAGACCGTCAGCCATTTCAAAACCGCCGCCCCCGGACCCGAAGGCCCGGATCCGTCCGGCGGCAATCCGCATTCCTCGCGGGTATAGCGGCCAAGAATCAGCCGCCCATCGCCCGGTTCCGGCATCGGAGGAATTCCCTCAATTCCCGAAAATCACGCTTTCCACCTCCGGCATCCCCGATTGCCCCAACAAGGGTTCCTGGGAACTGTTCATGAAGGCATGGAAAAAATCGGCGCCGGTCACCGTGACATTGGCCAGGTTGCAATGCCGCAAATCCGCCCCGGCCAGGACGGCGCCGGTCAGATTCGCCCCCGACAGGTCCGAGCCGGACAAGTCGGCGCCGCAAAAATCGTAGCCGGAAAGGTCCGAATTCTTCAAGTCAATGCCGGTCAATTCGATTTCGTCGCGGATGTCCTGGCACCAGCGATTCCAGCCGGAGACGTCGTTGCGCCTGAGGCATTCCCGGATTTTTTGGCCGGGAGTGATGCGGCGCATGCGGCGATCGACGACCTCGATTTCCACATGGTAACCTCCGCGTACCCTCTTGATGCCGTCCACGCGGCCATTGATGACCGCCATGTTTTCCCCCCGCCCGTTCTTGCTGGCCTGCACCACCACCTCCAGGGTGGACTGCCGGACCAAATCGGTCTTGCTGCATTGGAGGACCAGCTTGGCGTCGTCAAGCAACACGGCTTCCGCCGTTTTGGGCTTGCGATCCAGAACGGGATTGTTGAGAATCCGGTAGACGGCCCGCTTGGCCTGGCCGGCGGCGGCGATTACCAGGGGAGCGCTGTCCGATTCGTTAATCAGGCTGTCCAGCCGGTAGATAAGGCTGTCGATCAACTCCAATTCCGGAAATTCCAGCCCCGCCTCCGGCATGGATCGTTCCCCCGCCCCGCCCGCCGAATCCCCGGCCGTCCGGCCGAAAAACGGCGCTCGCCAAGGCCGGACCGATTCATCGGCCCGCCGGTCAATTCTTCCGCCGCTTTTTTCTTTCCTCGGCCACCTCCTCGGCGATCCGCAGGGGAGTGGTTTCGTATTGTTCGAAATGCATGGTGAAGGAGGCCCGGCCCTGGCTCATGTTGCGAAGTTCCGAAGCGTAGCCGAACATGTTGGCCAGGGGGACGACGGCCTTGATCATTTGCCCGCCCGCCAACGGCTCCATGCCGACAATCCTCCCCCGCTTGCCGCAAAGATTCCCGGTGATTCCGCCGGCGAAATCATCCGGGGTGGAGACGTTCACCGACATCATGGGTTCGAGCAACTGGGGATTGGCGCGCATCAGGACCTTGCGGAAGGCCAGGGCGGCGCAGGTCCGGAACGCCTGTTCCGAGGAGTCGACCTCGTGGTGCTTCCCGTCGAACAGGGTGATCCGCACGTCCACCACCGGATAGCCGGCGAAGGCGCCCTTGGCCAGGGCGTCGGTCACCCCTTTCTGGACCGCGGGTATGTATTCCCTGGGAACGGCGCCGCCGACGACGGCGTTGACGAACTCGAATCCGGTTCCCGGAGGCAAGGGGTCTATCCGGAGAGCCACCTGGGCGAATTGGCCATGGCCGCCGGTTTGCTTGGCGAAGCGTTCGCTCACCTCGGAGACGATGGTGGCGGTTTCCCGGTAGGCCACCTGGGGGGCGCCGGTATCGACCTCGACTCCGAATTCCCGCCGCATGCGATCAATAATTATGTCGAGGTGCAGTTCCCCCATCCCGGCGACGAGGGTGTCGCCGGTCTCCGGATCGGAGGACACCAGGAAGGTGGGGTCCTCCTCCGAGAGCTTCTGGAGCGCCTTGTCTATCTTGTCGCGATCCGCGCGCTCCCGGGGGGAAATGGCGATGGAGAGAACCGGGGCGGGAAATTCGATGGCCTCTAGGATTATCGGATCGCTTTCACAGCAGATGGTGTCGCCGGTCACGGTGTCGCCGATGCCTATGACGGCTCCGATGTCGCCTTCGTGGAGGCAGTCCACCATTTCCTGGCGGTTGGCGTGCATCCGCATGATCCGCCCCACCCGCTGGCGCTTGTTTTGGGTGGAATTCAGGACATAGGAGCCGCTTTCCAACCGGCCGGAATAGACCCGGACATACACGAGCTTCCCCACGTGGCGATCCGCCATGATCTTGAAAGCGATGGCGGCGAGCGGATTTCCCTCGCCGGGAACCCGCCGGCGTACGCTGCCGCGAACCGATTCGCCGATAATCGGCGGCTTGTCGGCCGGGCTGGGGAGATAATGGACGATGGCGTCCAAAAGCATCTGTATGCCCTTGTTTTTAAAGGCGCTTCCGCAAAGAACGGGGCAGATGACCTGGTCGTGGGTGGCTTTTTTCACCACTCCGCGAAGTTCGTCGGCGTCTATCTCGCCCCCGTCCAGATATTTTTCCATCAGGGAGTCGTCGTGTTCGCAAGCTTTTTCCAGCAAGTTCCGCCGCCAATGGCCGGCGGCTTCCCGCATATGACCGGGAACGTCCTCGACGCGGACGGTCATTCCCCTGTCCTTCTCGTCGTAATAATGGGCCTTGTCGGTCACCAGGTTGACGACCCCCGAAAAATCCGACCCCTCGCCGATGGGGATGGCTATGGGAACGGCGTTGGCGCCCAGGATTTTCTTGATTTTCTCGACCACCCCGAAAAAATCGGCCCCGATCCGATCCATTTTATTGATGAAGGCGATGCGCGGCACCTCGTACTTGTCGGCTTGGCGCCAAACGGTTTCCGACTGCGGCTCGACGCCGCCGACGGCGCAGAACAACCCGATGACCCCGTCCAGAACCCTGAGACTGCGCTCAACCTCGACGGTGAAGTCGACATGCCCCGGGGTATCGATAAGATTTATTTCGCAATCCTTCCACCTGGTGGTGGTGGCGGCGGAGGTGATGGTTATGCCCCGTTCCTGTTCCTGCGGCATCCAATCCATGATGGCGGCGCCGTCGTGGACCTCCCCGATTTTGTGCGTTTTGCCGGTATAATAAAGAATGCGCTCGGAACAGGTGGTTTTGCCGGCGTCGATGTGGGCCATTATGCCTATGTTCCTCACCCTTTCCAGAGGGGTGCCTCTTTCCACCGCCATGCGACAAGCTCCTTCGAACGGACGCCCTTTTTCCGGGCCCGGCAAAAAACGCCGGGCAAATAAAATCCCGCGCGGACGACAGTCGGGTCGGCCCGCATCCAGGCGATGCGTTTGCGCGAAGGCGTTCCGGCGAATCCGGCGGAACGCGGAAAAAGGGCCGGGGAGAACCCTTGAGGATCCTAAAAATAAATAAACAGCAAGCCGCCCCGACGACGGCTTGCCGAACCAATCGTCATTATACCCCGTTCAGTATCGGGCGCAAGGATAAAAACCCGCAACCGTCAACGGGGAAACTAATACCGGGTTCGGCATGAAAACACCCGCCCGGGGAAACCTGGCCGACCGCCGCCGGATTTTACCCAAAAATTTTATTTCTCACGGTTTCCTCGCGATTCCCCGACAATTGTGGTCAAACTATCCGGTTGGAGCTTTCGTTCCCGAATTTTCGGCGCCGGCCGGGAACGCGGCGCAACGGGAGAACCCGCGATGCGCCGGAGCGGCCGGGCGAAACCGGAAATGGCGGGGCGGTCGCGCGAAGGACGGGGAAAACCATGCCGGCATCGGCGGCGGTTTGGTCATTGGCAAAATTCGCGCCGGCATTTTAAGCTTGCTTTCGGGACGATCAAGCGTATTATTTTTTACGCCGGCGGTTGATTGGGCGGCTTCCGGGTTTCCGGCGGGGACGGGTAAAGGTCCGCCCAAAAATAACTTATACATGTTTAGACAAGGGACCTAGTCGCGGCGGTAAATTCTCGTCCGGGGTTGGGCGAAAATTTACGAGAAGGGCGTTGGTGACGCGGTATAAACTTGCATAAGTCATTTTTGGACGAGCCCCAACCTTGATTAGCTCCGCCCCCAATCGCGGGATCCAGTTCGCGGCGTCCAAACCGGGAGAGGGTTTGATGCGGCCAAAATTTCCGCTTTCCCGGCTGATCGGACTCGCCGTTCACCTGGCTCCGGCGCTCCTGATCCTGCTGCCCCGCCACGCGGAGGGTTTGATGCGGCCAAAATTTCCGCTTTCCCGGCTGATCGGACTCGCCGTTCACCTGGCTCCGGCGCTCCTGATCCTGCTGCCCCGCCACGCGCAGGAGCATTCCCTTTCCTGCCACCATCCCTCCCTTGCCCTTGGCGGCCAGCCGGCGCTGATCGCCGGCCTGACGGAAGCGATGCCGCCGGTTCTGGCCAACCCCTGCCGGGATTGCGCCGCTCCCGCCCACTCCGATTCCCTTGATTGCCCAGTCTGCAACGTTCTGGCCCAACTGGTGACCGATCCGCCGGCGGAGAGCGCGTTTTCCCCGCCCGGGCTTGAAGATCTTGGATTATCGGCTTTCCCCGGCGCGTTTTTCGCCGCCCCCCCCTTCTTTCCCGAAAACAGCCGATCCCGCGCCCCTCCCGCGGGCTGATTTTCCCGTTTGGCGATCATCCCGGCAATTTGACGTCCGAATAGTCCGGAATTCCGGCCGTTGCCGCCGATCCGGAGGACGTCGATTCGAATCGACAATTGGATAACGAAGGATAAAACATGCTGAAATCAAGGAAAACGGGCCCGTGTTCGCCCTGGTTGCTAGGCCTGGCCGTCTGCCTGTTCCCGGTCCTGCGCGGGGCCGAGCCGGACAAGCGGATAAAGCTTCTTTGCACCACCTTTCCCGTCTATCAAATCACTCGAAACATCGCCCTGGGAAGCGCCGGCGCCGAAGTTGAATTGATGATCCCGGCCCCCATGGGCTGCCCCCACGACTATACCTTGACGCCGGACGACATGAAAAAACTTGAAGCCGCCGACGCCTTGATCGTCAATGGGCTTGGCCTGGAGGAATTTCTCGGTTCCCCGGTGGAAAAGGCGAACAACCGCCTGATTATGATTGACAGTTCCGCCGGAATCGAGGATCTTTTGCCCTATGAGGGGGAGGAGCACGACGAGGATCACGAGGATGAGGCGGAAGACGGGCATGGGGACGAAGAGGATCATGAGGGGGAGGAGGCGGAACACGCCCATGTCCACGAGGGGATCAACTCGCACCTTTTCGTCAGCCCGTCCCTGTCGGCCCGGATGGGGGAGAACATCGCGGCGGAATTGGCCCGCTTGGATCCCCCTCGCGCCGGCCTGTATGCGGATAACGCCCGGCGCTATCGCCTGACGATGGACAGCCTGTCCAGGGAAGCCGCCGATTTGGGGAGGAGACTGGCCAACAACCGGATAGTGGAGCCGCACGGCGCCTTCGATTATTTGGCCAGGGACATGGGACTGGCCGTCGTCGGCGTCCTGCAGCCGCATGGAATCGAACCTTCCGCCTCGGGAATTCTGGCCCTGCTGGAAACCATCCGAAGGGAAAAGCCGGGCGCCATTTTCATCGAACCCCAGTATTCCGATCGCACCGGGCGGCTGGTTTCGGCCGAAACCGGAATCGGCGTGTTCCTTCTGGATCCGGCCGCCTCCGGACCCGAGGAGGCGCCGATCGACTATTTCGAAACCGTCATGAGAACGAATCTGGCGACCATCGCCGAGGCCCTGGGAACCAAATGAACCCTCCGGACATTGTCAACGCCACGGTGACGTTTTCAAACGTCACCGTGGTTTTGGACCGCAACCTGATCCTGGATCGGGTGACGGCCGTCATTCCCCGGGGCGGTTGCACCGCCGTGGTAGGGCCGAACGGAGCCGGGAAAACCACCCTGCTCCTGGCCATGCTGGGGTACGTTCCCCACCGGGGCGAAATAGGCTTTCCCGGCCGGAGAGGCGCCCCCCGTTTCGGTTATGTCCCTCAACGCCTCGATTTCGACCGCGAACTGCCCTTGACGGCGGGCGAATTCATCCGCTTGGGGGAAAGCCGTTCGCCCTTGTGGCTCCGGGCCGGAAAAGGGGAACGCGCCCGGATCGAGCGTACATTGTCGCTGGTTAATCTCGAGTATTGCCGGGATCGCCGGATCGGGGACCTATCCGGGGGCGAATTGCAGCGTTTGCTGCTGGCGGCGGCTTTGGAGCGCAAGCCGGAAGTGCTTCTGCTCGACGAAGCGGTTTCGGCCACCGATCCGGTCAACCGCAATGAATTGATCCGGCTTCTGGAACGTTTCCGGCGGGAAATGGGATTCGCCCAGGTGATGATAAGCCACGATCTCGCCACCGTTCTCGCCCTGGCGGATCACCTGATTTGCCTGGATCGGAAGGTGTTGGCCGCGGGAACGCCGGAGGCGCTTGACGCTTCCGGCGACCTGGCGGCCTTTTTCCCCGGCATTTCCCTGGCCGAACCGAAGGCGAGGAGTGAAAGTGCCTGATCTCGCGGACGTCTACCGGGCCATGGGGACGCTTCTCCCCTTCGAGTTTCTCCAGCCGCGCTTCATGCGCCAGTCCCTGCTGGGCCTGCTCCTGCTTTCGCCCATGACGGCGGCGATGGGGGTGCAGGTGGTTAACCTCCGCATGGCCTTCTTTTCCGACGCCATCAGCCATTCCGCCTTCGCCGGGGTGGCCTTGGGCCTGACCCTGGCGGTCAATCCCCGGTTCAGCGCCATTGTTTTGGCCCTGCTAATCGGGTTGGGCGTCACTTTTTGCCATCGCCGAATCCGGCTTTCCGGCGATTCGGTGATTGGGGTTTTCTTTTCCGGGGTGGTGGCGGCCGGCTTGGCGGCCGCCAGCCGGGATCGCGCCATCGCCAGGAGCGTCCAGGCTTTCCTTTACGGGGACATTCTCACCATCGGCGATTCGGAAATTTTCGTGCTGGCGGCGGCCTTGCCGATCACCCTGGCGTTCCAATATTTCGCCTACAACCGGATGCTCTACCTCGGCCTGGATCCGGTGCTGGCCGGGGCGCATGGAGTGAAGGTCGGGGCCTGGCAATACATTTTCGCCGGGCTTCTGTCCTTCACCGCCATTTTTTCGGTCTGGTCGGTGGGGGTGTTCCTGGTCACCGCCATGCTGGTGGTGCCGGCCGCCGCCGCCCGCAATCTGGCCGCCTCCGCCGGCGGCATGTTCTGGTGGGCATTGTTGATCAGCCTTTCCTCGTCCGTGGCCGGCCTGGCGGTTTCCGCCCAGGATTGGGCGGGAACCGCCACCGGGGCCACGATTGTCCTGGCGGCGCTGATCTGGTTCGGATTGTCCCTTTTGCCGATCCTTTTACGGGGAGCGCGCAAGCATGCCTGAATCCGCGTCCGCCAGCGGCCGGGTCGAATGGATGACCTGGTTCTGGCTCCTAGTCGCCCTCCTGATAGTCGTTTATCCGGGGCTCAACCCCGACTCCGCCTCCACCCGGACCTTCTTCATCATTTTCGCCAGCATCCTCCTGGAGGCGATCCCCTTCATGTTGCTGGGCACCTTGGTGGGCGGGCTGATCGAGGTTTTCTTGACCCATGACCGGATGACCTCCCTCCTGCCGGCCAACAAGTTTCACGCCATCTGCACCGCCTCCGCCCTCGGCTTGATATTCCCGGTCTGCGAATGCGCGGTGGTGCCGGTGGTGCGGCGCCTGATCGGCAAGGGTTTGCCGGCGGCGGCGGCCATAGCCTACCTCCTGGGGGGGCCGATAGTGAACCCGGTGGTGTTTGTCTCGACCGGCCTGGCCTATCGGTTCAATTGGCAGGTGGCGGCTTCCCGGGCCGTTTGGGGCTATCTGACGGCCGTGGTCGTGGCCTTCCTCGCGGGAAGAATCCTAGGCGACGGCGGAATTGTCGAACCCGGCGGCCCGGTTCCGCCATCCTCCGATTCCGGGGACGGCGGCGATTGCGGACATCACCATCACCATCATCATCCCGCCCCCGCCCGGGGGATGGTTCGAAAGACTTCCCTTATTTTGGAGGGAATTCGCGCCGCCGTCCGGCATGCGCAAGACGATTTCATGGCCACCGCCCCCTTCCTGGTGGCCGGCTCCTTCATCGCCGCCCTGGCGCAAACCCATGTCGAGCGCGCCGCCTTCGTCGCCCTTTCCTCCTCCCCGCTTCTTTCGAACCTGGCCATGATGGCGCTGGCGGTCTTGCTCAACCTTTGCTCGGAGGCCGACGCCTTCATCGCCGCCTCCTTCACCGGTTACGTCCCCCTGGCGGCCCAGATGGCCTTCATGCTGATCGGGCCCATGTTCGACCTGAAGCTTCTCCTGATGTATCGGGGCATTTTTCGCCGCCGGGCGATCTTTCTGCTGGCCACCCTGATTCCGGCGACGGTGTTCGCCGCCTCGCTGTTGATTCATCTGCTGGTGAGGGCGAACTGAAACGGCGGGACGGACTTTGGAAAGGGAGGAAATCGCACATGCCTGGCATTCTCCGCTTTTTTGGCCGGTGGCATAAATTCACGGTGTGCCTGGTATGGCTCCTGGCGATACTGGGGCTCCTGTCCGGCGGCCGGTTCGAAATGTTCCTCATCCCGGAATTTTTCCATGTCCTGTGGCCGGCCGCGGTAATCCTGATTCTCTTCACCTGCTCCAGGATTGGCGAACCCCCGTCCGGCGGCATCGTCCTGCGGGAAGCGGCCGGAGCCTTGCTGCTGCTGCTGCCATTGTACGGCATTTGGCGGGCCGAGGGGATGGTTTTGGAGTCGGACGCCTTCAATACCCGGTTCATCGGCGGCTTATCAACCGGCGAAGGGGACGGCCCGGCGGCCGGAACCCCGCCGGGGACCGGATTTTCGAACCAGCCGGTTTCCGAAGTGCCGATGGACAAAATTTTTGAGAATCCCTATCTGTATGCGGGCCGGCGGCTGGCCGTGGTGGGAATGCTGACGACCGACAACCGTCAGGTCGCCGAATTGATGGGCCGCAACTGTCCGGTGTTGTTCAGGTTCGCCATGACCTGCTGCGCCGCCGACGCGATTCCCCTGGCCCTGGTGGTGGATTTGCCGGAAAGCGCCTCCCTTGAGGAAAACGCCTGGGCCAGGGTGACCGGAAAATTCGCCATCCGCCGGATCCAGGGCCAGAAGATTCCGATTTTGGAGGAACCCGAACTCAGGCCGGTCAAAAGGCCGGAACGGCCCTACCTTTAGGGCTCGTCCATAAGTAACTTATACATGGTTATATCGCGTCACCAACGTCGCTCTCGTAAATTTTCGCCCAACCACGGGCGAAAATTTACCTCCGCGACTAGATTCCTTGTCTAAACATGTATAAGTTATTTATGGACAGACCCTTAGGCGGCTTTTCATCAAGGCGGGGGAATGCCGCCGTCCCCATGGCCGTCCGGGGGGAAGAACTCCTCCAGGGCGGCGGCTATGAACCGGTCCCTGGCCGCCGCCAGCCCGTCCAGGATTTGGCAGCCGGCGGCGCGCCTGTGCCCGCCGCCGCCGAAGCGGCGGACCAGGCGAACGGCGTCGTGGGGCGCCAGGGTCCGGAGGGAGACCTTTATCCCGGGAGCGGCGGGACCGGGATCGGTGAAAAGAACCCAGGCTTCAACCCCGGCGATTCCGCCCAGGCAATTGATCAGGTCGTAGGAGACGTCCCCCGGCAGCCCGGCGGCCCGGAAATCGGCCGGCTCCACCCAGGACGCGGCCAGCCTCCCCCCGGCCAGCAGCCGCAGGCGCTCCAGCGCCCGGCCCTGCAGCCGGCGCTCGCCCAGGCTGGCGGACTGGTTGACCTTGACCTCGCTCAGCACCGGATCCGCCCCCGCCAACAAACATATCCGGGCGGCCTCAAGGGCGCCGGCGGTGGCGTTCTCCTGGGAAAAGCGCCCGGTGTCGGTGACTATGCCGGTCCACAGGGCCTGGGCCGCTTCCCGGGTCAATTCCCAGCCCGCCGCCCCGATCAGGCGAACCAGCATTTCGCTGGTGGAACTGGCGGCCGGCTCCACCCAAAAGGCCCGGCCGAAACCGGGATTGGAAACATGATGATCGATATTGAAGACGGGAAGGCGATTCGCCGCCTCGCGATTGGCCTCCGGCAAACGCCCGGCCTCGCAGTCCAGGGCGCCGAACAGATCGTACTCCCGCCACCAGCCGGGCTCTCCGTGTTCGGCCAGGCAACCCGGCCGAAGCAGGAAACGGTATTTTTCGGGAATGGGGCCGGGGTTGACCAGGCGGGCGGGGCGGCCCAGGGAATGGAAAATCTCGATGAGGCCCAGGCAGGCGCCCAAGCTGTCCCCGTCCGGCCGTTCATGCCCGCTCAGGGCCACCCGGGACAGCCCCGGCGACCGGAGGAGGGAGAGTATCCCGGTCAGCGCCATCCCGCCTTCTTCCTCAAGGAAGCTCCAGCTTGCCGCCCCGGGGGATGACGATGCCGCCCTGGCGCTCCCGTTCAATCTGCCGGACCTCCTGGAGCAGCTCGTTCACCGCCCCCTTGATCGCCCCGGGAAAGGCAGCGCAGGCGGCCCGGAGATTGTCGGCGTCAATCTCGCACTGGACCGGGATGGGGCCGTGGGGGGTCATAATCTGGGCCGATCCCATGAAAATGACCTTGCGGGAGGGATCCGGATCGCCCTCGGCGGTTATCGGCCGGAGGCTCTGAATCGAACCCAGGCCTAGATCGGTGTAGGTTTCCTGCCGGTAAAGGTTGTTGACGTCAACCTTGCCGTCGACGGTTCCGCCGCTATCCTGTGTCATGCGAATTCGCTCTCCCGGCCCGGAACGGCGAAATCGGTCCGGCCCGCCGCCTCCCGGCGCCTCCGTAATCCGGACGAATCAATTCTTTTTCTCCGCCTCCACGGCGATCTTTTTAACCCAGCGCTTGCGCCCGCGCGTCTTGATTCGGACATATCCCGCCGCCTCGCGGTTCTTGATTTTGCGCTCCTTCCGATTCCGGATATAGCGGATCTTGTACTCCATAAATCCTCCTCGTTTTCCTGAAAACGCCCGACCGGACCCGGCCCCCCGAAGCCGCCTTGCATTCCGCCCCCCGCGGGCGAAGACCCGCCGCGGCCGGAATTCCGGCAAGTCCCGGCGCCTCATCCCCCGCCCAGAAGCCTCCGAAAATGTTCGGCCAAGCCGGTCATCGGCACCCGCGTCTGCCTCATGCTGTCCCGCTCCCGGACGGTGACGGAACCGTTGGCGTTGGTCTCGGCGTCCGTGGTGACGCACCAGGGGGTTCCCGCCTCGTCCAGGCGGCGGTAACGCCGGCCGACGGCCCCGGATTCGTCGTAGAACGCGTTGATGCCGGCGGCCATCAGTTCCCGCATTATTTCCCCGGCCTTCTCCGGCAGGCCGTCCTTCCTGACCAAGGGAAGGACTCCCACCTTGATGGGCGCCAGGCGGGGATGGAAGCGGAGAACGGTACGGATCTCACCCTCCACCATCTCCTCGGCGTAGGCGTCGCAAAGAAAGGCGAGGGCGGCCCGATCCGCCCCGGCCGCCGGTTCAATGACGTAGGGCACGTAGCGCTTGCGGGTTTCGGCCTCGAAATAGGAAAGATCCTTCCGGGAACGCTCCGAATGCCTCCGGAGATCGTAGTCGGTACGGTTGGCTATCCCCTCCAATTCCCCCCATTCTCCCTCGCCTTCCGGATTTTCGAAGGGGAAAAAATATTCCACGTCGACGCAGGCCTTGGCGTAATGGGCCAGCTCCTCCTTCTCGTGGCGGCGCAAGCGCAGCTTTTCCGCCCTCATCCCGAGGGATTGGTACCAGGCGAATCTGGCGCGCGACCAATAGTCGAACCAATGCTCGTCCGTGCCGGGCTCCACAAAGAATTCCATTTCCATCTGCTCGAATTCGCAGGTACGGAAGGTAAGGTTGGAGGTGGTGATTTCGTTTCGATAGGATTTCCCGCATTGAGCCACCCCGAAAGGCGGCTTGACCCGGGCGGAGTTGAGGACATTGAGGAAATTGACGAACATCCCCTGGGCGGTTTCCGGCCGCAGGTAGACCGCCGTCCGGTCGACGATCCCGGCCAGCCTCTCCTTCCGCTTGGACGGTTCCAGTTCAACGAGGGAATCCAGGGCGTCGAGAATCTCCTGGACGGGGTCGACCGGCCCCAGGGAAGTGCGGAACATCAGATTGAACTGGCGTTCGGGCGAAAGATCGCCGGAACCGCACACCGGGCAGACGTAGCCGGCCGGACCGACCGTACCCGCGAGTTTCCTCCCGTCCCTTTTCCCGCCCTCGCGGCAGACCAGGGCGGAACCGGGAACCGCCCGGGGCGCCTTGTCGGCCCGGAAGCGCTCCTTGCAGTTGCGGCAATCCACCAGGGGATCGGAAAAGCCGGCCAGGTGGCCCGAGGCCCTCCAGACGTCCGGATGCATGATGATGGAACAGTCCAGGCCGACCACGTCGTCCCGGCGATGAACCATGTCCCGCCACCAGGCGTCCTTGATATTACGCTTGAGTTCCACCCCGAGCGGGCCGTAATCATAGCAGGCCTTGAGCCCGCCGTAAATCTCCGAGGACTGGAAGATGAATCCCCGCCGCTTGGCCAGGCTGACGATTTTCTGCATGGTGCTTTCCGGCATGGCCCTTATCCCCTTCCAGCCAACTCGCCGAGTATCCTCAATCCCCGGCGTATGGTTTCGTCCCGGGCGGCGTAGGAAATGCGGAAATGCGTGTCGCGCTCGGAAAAACAGTTGCCCGGTATGACCAGGAGATTGTTGCGGACACATTCCTCGGCGAATTCCCCGCCGGTTCCCCGGGGAGCGCGGGGAAAGATGTAAAAGGCGCCTCCCGGCCTTACCACCTCGAAGCCGGCGTCCACCAGGCCCCGATAAATCAGATCGCGCTTGGCCCGGTATTCCCCGATCCGGCCGGACATGTCGAAGCCGATCGCCGCCGCCGCCCCGATTTGCAGGGGGGAGGGGGCGCAGACGAAACTGAACTGCTGGAACTTGGTCATGGCCTGGATCAGATCCTCCGGCCCCGCCGCCCAGCCCACCCGCCAGCCGGTCATGGCATGGCTCTTGGAAAAACCGCCCAGGGTGACCGTCCGGCGGGGACAAAACTCCCGCATTCTCGCCGGCGGCCCCTCATAGCAGTAGCTCTCGTAAGTCTCGTCCGCCAGAATCGCCAAATCGTGGCGCTCGGCCAGCCGGGCCGCCGCCGCCAACTCCTCGCGGGAATGAACCGCCCCGGTGGGGTTGGCGGGAGAGCCGATGAGAATGGCCTTGCACCGGGTGGTGATCCCGGCCGCCAGCCTCTCCCCGTCGAACCGCCAGTCGGGATAACAATCGTAAAAAATCGGTTTGGCGTCGAACATCAACGCCAGTTGTTTGTACATGACGAAATAGGGATCGGGGAGCATGATTTCGTCGCCCGGATTCAGGAGCGCCATGTAGGCCAGAATCAACCCCCCGGACACCGCGCCGGTAACCAACACCTCCCTTTCCCCGTAATCCTTCAAGGGTCCGGCGAGAAGGGCGGCCCGAAGCTCCCTCCCCCCCTGGGTTTGGGTATAGGCGTTCCGGCCGGCCCGGATGGCCGAAACGGCCCGTTCCCTCAGGGGCTCGGGCACATCGAAATCCGGCTGGCCGATGGACAGGTTGACCGGATCCCTCAGATTGGCGGCCAAATCGAAAATCCGGCGGATTCCCGACGCTTCGGTGTTGAAAACGCGCTGGGCGAGTCTAGTCACGGGACGATTCCCCTTGGGGCATCCCCGCCGGCAGGGCATTTCGCCCCTTCCCGGCGGCGTCTTGGCGAAACGCCGGGGAGCCCCCCCCCGAAAGCGGATCATTTCTTGGCCGCCGCCTCTTCCTCGGCGCCCTCCTCCTTCTTCTTTTTCTTCTTCATGGCGATCTTGATGGATCTCACCTTGGGCAAGCCGAAGAGGCCGTTTCCCGCCGCGTCCCAGCGTTTGGCCTCTTCCAGCCTCTCCAACCGCTCCAGGCGGGTGAGGACATTGCGGTGCCTGGCGGCCGAACCGCCGCTCCGGAAAGACGAATGGATGCTCATTTTGCCTCCTTCAGCGTAATCGGGAAGGCCTCCCCGTCATTTTTTCGCCGGCGTAGCCCGGAAAACCGCCCCTTCGTTCAAGCCCGTCCCCAGACTTTCGGCCAAGGCCGGATCGCCGGCCTTGAGAATGAAAAACCGGGGATGATCCGAAGTCATGGTCCCCCAATTGGTGTCGCCCTTGGCAATCAGCAAATCCACCCGGGACAGAAGCTCCCGGAACTCGCTGGATGCCCGTTCGGGCGCCAGGCCGAACATGGGGGTGCCGGGATCCACCACCTCCACTTCCGCCGGGAAGCCGGCCAGTTCGGCGTCCTTGCGGGTGGCGAGAAGAAAAACCGGCTTCGCGGCCACCGTCAGGAAGACCCGTTTCCCCTTCGCCGCCGCCGCCTCGGCCAGCGGCCTGTCCAGGACGATTTCCCCGGCCCGGTTGGCCACCAGCATCAGGGAATCGGCCTTGGCTATGGCGGCTTCCAGCGCCGCCGATTCGTCCGGCGCCGGGGGGCGCAGGAAATTGGCCGCCGCGTCCTCCTGGATGTCGGTCCGCCCCAGGCCGCCGAAATCCAGCATGGCCCCGGCCAGGGAAAAACGGATGGCCCGGCCAAGACGGTCGTCCTGGCCGGAGGCGAAACGTTCGGCCAGCATTTTCAGGATGCCCAGGGCCGTTTTGTTCCGCCGGGCCTTTTCATTTTCGTAAGGGTCCCTTACCCCCAACGCCCGGCAGGCCGAATCCCAGCACTGAAGGTAAAGTTCGGCCGGGTTCGCCCCCAAGTCGCCATCCTCGGCGATTTCCCCCATTACCTTCAACAATACCTTGCGGTGAATGAAATCGTCCTCGGACACCGCCCGGGCGGCGGCCAGGATCATCGCCAACGCTTCCGGCACGCAATCAGGTATGGCTTTCATGCCTCCCCCACGACATCCAAGGATCGGTCGAAAAATCAATAAACCTGGACGCCCAACTCCCGCACCGGAGCCACCCGGCAACCCCGATAAGGCGTGGTTTCCCGGGAAAAGGTCAAGCCGTCCATCTGGTAGTATATCTTAAGCAGCTTGTCCAACCGGGGATCGTTGGCGCTTTTCCCCAAACCCACCGAGAGGACGAAACGCGGATCCGTCCCCCCGGTCTTGAATATGAAACCCTGAACCTCGTCCCCCCCGCCCAGTTTCCCCTTGGCAACCGCCTCGGCCAGTTCCAGCTCCAAACGTTCGGGCAACTCGCCGTCGACCGCCTCGGTTCTGATAATCAGGGTATAATCCTGTTCCCCGGGACTGACAACCGCCCTGGGCGCCGGGGCCAGCCGGCGCGGGCTCAACCGGTTGGGATCGGCGTAAAAAATGTCGTCCCCCCCGACCAGGGAGGCCGGCCGTTCCTCCTGCCCCCTCCTATAGCCGATGAAATAAGAGCACACCGCCATTCCCAAAAACGCCAGGGAACAAAAAAACGCCATGTCCAGGGCCAAAACCACCTCCCGGGGCGATCGGGGCCGGGGCGGCGCCTTCGGCTCGCTCACGGCTTCCGCCGCAACCGCCGCCGGATAGGCCGGACGCTGGGGCGGGGAAAAAAAATGGATCTCTCCCGGGGCGGTTTTCACCTCCGGCCCGGCCTTTTTCCAGCCCTCGCCGGAAACGGCGTTCGGCAATTCGGGCAAAACCCCCTCGTCGATAATCAGCGCCGGAGCGGTCCCAATCCGGTCGGCCGCCGCCGGCTCCGGGCCGGGTTTTCCCGGCGGCCGGAGGCTTCGGGGCTCGAACGCCAACGGCTGCTTGCCTTTTCCCCTCTTGGCGGCCAGGATTTCGTACAACTCGAGTTTTTTGCCTTGTTTCGCCATGCGGGCTTTACTCCCGGCCGAATCCGGCGAACGCCAAATCGCCGTCCGCATCGACAGATGGGACGGCGCGAAAGCCATGATAATTCCCAAACAGCCGGGTGTCAAGGGATAATCCCGTCCGCTTTTCACTTTGGGCTCCGGGCGACATATTGACACGAGCTTTTCCCTAGCCAAAATGGGGAAGGTTTGACGCCGTCCTTTCCCCAACGGGAAGGGGGATTTATTTCCACGCGGGCCGGCGGGCGATCTCGCGGCCGGGAAACAAACCTGGGAGGGGCAATGCTCGCCATTCTGGATTACGGCGCCGGGAACATCGAAAGCGTTCGCCTGGCCCTCCGGCACGTGGGGGGGCGACCGGAATTCGTTCGCGACGCCGCCGCCGCCGCCGGGGCCACCCGGGTGGTTTTCCCGGGAGTGGGGACGGCCCGGCAATGCATGGACAGCCTGCGCTCCCGCGGCCTCGACCGTTTCCTCGCCGATTCCCTGTCCCGGGGCATTCCCGTCCTGGCCGTCTGCATCGGCATGCAGCTTCTTTTCGATTTTTCCGAGGAGGACGGCGGAGTGGCCGCCCTCGGCCTCCTGCCGGGGCGGGTGCGCCGCTTTCGGCCATCCGACCCCGGCTGCAAAATTCCCCATATGGGATGGAACCGGGTGGACACCGGACGGAGGCACCCGTTGTTGCCGCCGGCGCTGCCCGGAGGCGATTTCTATTTCGTGCATTCCTATTACGCGGAACCGGCCTGGAATGCCGCCGGGGTTTCCCACCGGCCCGCCGCCGGAGCCGATTCGCCGGGCGGGCTGGTTTACGGGGCCACCGCCTACGCCGGCCTGACCTTTGCCTCGGCGGTGGGAACCGGTTCCCTTTTCGCCACCCAGTTTCATCCCGAAAAAAGCGCCGCCGCCGGCCTGGACATCCTGGCCCGGTTTCTCGTGTGGGACGGCTCGCCATGCTGCTGAAACGACTCATCATCTGCCTGGACATCAGGGACGGCAAGGTGACGAAGGGGGTCAGGTTCGTCGACAACCGCGAGGTCGGGGATCCGGCGTCGTTGGCCAGGCGCTATTACGAGGAAGGGGTGGACGAACTGGTCTTTTACGACATCACCGCCTCGGCCGAAGGCCGGGCCATCGACATCGACATGGTCCGGAGGGTGGCGGAACGGATTTTCATCCCCTTCACGGTGGGCGGCGGCCTGGGTTCGCTTTCCGACATGCGATCGGCGCTCCTGGCCGGGGCGGAAAAGGTGTCCCTGAATTCCCTGGCGGTGACGAATCCCGCCCTGCTGGAGGAGGGCGCCCGCGAATTCGGCCGCCAGTGCGTCGTTCTCGGCCTCGACGCCAAGCGCCGGCCCGGCGATCCCCGCTTCCCTTCCGGCTGCGAGGTGGTAATCCGGGGAGGCCGGACGCCGGCCGGCCTCGACGTGGTGGAATGGGCGAAGCGGGCGGCGGACCTGGGGGCGGGAGAAATATGCCTGAACTCCATCGACGCCGACGGAGTCCGGGACGGTTACGATCTCGACATCACCCGCCGGGTGGCCCGGGCCGTGCCGGTGCCGGTGGTGGCAAGCGGCGGGGCGGGCAAAATTATCCACCTGCGCGACGTTCTGCTGCGGGGCGGAGCCGACGCCGCCCTGATAGCCTCCCTGGCCCACATCGACGGGAGGACCAGCCGCGACATAAAACAGGAATTGAGCGGCCTGGGCGTGGCCGTGCGTCTGTAGGCGGCGGGCGGCGGACATCCCCGCCCGCCTTCTTTTTCCCCGGGCTTGGGGAATCGGGGGACGAAAAAACCGCCCATTGAAACGAAAGCGGTCGAATTTTTAAGGGAAACCGGGCGGCGGTTGGTCCGATTTCCTTTAAAAGTCGACTTGGATCCCGCCTTCGCTATAATTGACGAACTTGCTGACCAAGGGACGATTCCCGGGAGAGGCGACATGGAAAGCGAAGTGACGCGCGAAATCATGGCCTTGAACCAGGTGGATCTCCGCCTGGTCCGCGGCAAGTTGCGCCTCCAGGAGTTGGCACGCTCGCTGGCGGTCCAGGAGAAGGCGGTGGAGGCGGCGCGCCAACAGGCCCGGACCGCCGAACTGGCGGTCAAGGAAAACATTCTGCAGGCCGACCGGCTTAACATGGAGATTCGCGCCGCCGAGGCGGAGGCGGGGGAACAGGAAAGAAAACTCAAGGCCATCAAGAACCAACGCGAATTCCGCATAGTCACGGACCGGATAAAGGATCTGAAGATACGGGTGGACGAAAACGAATCCCAACTCCTCGCCGGGATGGAGGAACTGGACCGGTTGCGGGAAAGGGTGACGGAATGCCGCAATCGGATCGGGGAGGAGGATTTGAAGCTGACCAGCCTGCGGCAGTCGGCCCAGGAGGAATCCGTCCGGATAAAGGAAGGGCACGCCGGCCTGGTTGAGGAACGGGAACGGGCGATGGCCAGGGTGAATTCCCTGGATTCCACCGCCTACCAGGCCTATGATCTAGCCTTGAAGCGCACCAAGGGCGATCCCCTGGCGGAAATGTCCCCGGACGGCATCTGCCAGTCCTGTTTTCGCCGGCAAAATTCCAACGTGGTGAACATCGTGCTTATCGGCAGGGACATCAAGAATTGCCGCTGCCAGGGCTGCGGCAGGATATTATACGCCAGGGAAACGCAAGGGGACGGGGAGGCGGATCGTTGACGTAAAAGTCCACCGATCCGTCCCGACCGTTTGTTTATTCGAAGGGGAACTTCGCCCCTTTCCATGGACGCCGTTGCGGCTTCATTCCGGACCGCCAGCATCCCCCCGCTTCCCAGCCGGAAACACCCAGGAGACGATGGACGGCCCATGCCTGAAAATCCCGTGGCTCCCCTCCGGCTGGGAAGGCTGGATTTGGCCGACAATCTGATCCAGGCGCCGCTGGCCGGATATTCGTCGTTCCCCTTCCGGCTGCTGGCCTGGCGGTTTGGGCGGCCGGGCCTTTTGGCGACCGAAATGATTTCGGCCAACGCCCTGCGCCAGGGTTTGGCCAGCCAGGAACGCTATCTCCGGAGAACCCCGGCGGAAGGCCCGATCATGTACCAAATCTGGGGTTCCGAACCGGAAGCCGCCGGTTTCGCCGCCGCCGTGGTGACCGAGCGGGGCGCCGCCGCCGTGGATCTCAATTGCGGCTGCCCGGTACGCAAGGTGCGGGCCGCCGGAGCCGGTTCAAGACTCATGGAGGACATTCCCCGGCTTGCGCGCCTGGTGGGGGCGATGCGGAAAAATACCTCCCTCCCGCTGTCGATAAAGATTCGCCTGGGGCCTTCCGGCGACAATTTCAACGCGGCCGAGGCGGCCCGGGCGGCCGAGGCCGAAGGGGCGGATTGGCTTACCGTGCATGGCCGCCATGCCCGGGAATCGTATGCCTCCCCCTGCCGCCTCGGGGAAATCCGGCGGGTGGTGGAGGCGGTGGGCATTCCGGTAATCGGCAACGGCGATGTCCGGGACGGGGCCGGAGCCCGGGAAATGTTTGAAAAGGCCGGGGTGGCCGGGATCATGCTGGGGCGGGCCTGCCTTGGCGCCCCCTGGATTTTCGCCCGCGTCCGGGCCGAATGTTCCGGCGAATCCTGGGCGCCTCCGGCGCCGGCGGAGGTCGCGGACATCCTGCTCCGTCACCACGACCTATTGGCCGAGTTGCTGGATCCGGAACGCGCCATCCGCCAGATTCGCAAGCTAGGCTCGTTCTATTCCCGGTCGCTGGCCGGCGCCCGGGAATTCCGCAACCGGCTGAATTTCTGCCGGAGCCGGGACGAGTTGGCCGGGCTGGCGGCGAACTTTTTTCATGGCTCTCCCGTACCGGACGGAAGGCCGGTTTCCGGCGCCCGCCCGAGGGAAAGCGAGCCGGCAAATGTATAATCACATCCGGGGCCGGGTGGTGGAAAAAACCCCGGGCCGCCTAGTGGTGGAGTCCGGCGGAATCGGCTACGAAATCGCCGTCCCGCTCCGCGCCGCCCGGCGCTTTCCCGAACCCGGCGGGGAGGCGACGGTATTGCTCCATTTGCTGGTGCGGGAGGATGAACTGCGCCTGATCGGCTTCGCCGAATCCGACGAACGGGAGCTTTTTCGCCGCCTCATCGGTCTTTCCGGAGTCGGGGCGGTCCTGGCCCTGCAGATTCTTTCCGACATGGCCCCCCGTGATTTCGCCCTGGCGATCGAGCGCCAGGACGCCGGCGCCCTGCGCCGGGTGAAGGGAATAGGGGATAAAACCGCGAAACGCATAATCCTCGAACTCAAGGGAGCCAAAACCGTCCTGCCGCCGGAGGAGGGCGGCGGTCCCGCCGGACCCGGATCCGAAGCGGCGGCCGCCCTGGTGGCCTTGGGGATTTCTCCGGCCGAAGCCGCCGCCAGGGTGGAAAAAGCGCTCCGGGATTCGCCCGGCCTGGGGGTGGAAGACCTGATTCGGGCCGCGTTAAGATGAAGCCGATCCGCGGGGGGATCTCCCATGGGTTTTAAAAAGACCGTCCTGTTGCTTTTCGGCATACTGGCGTTCCCGACCCTGGGGCAGATGGCAATCAGTTGGCGGTTGACGGAAATGCTGGGCCGGGGGCTGGTGTCGCGCTCCCACGAAATTGCCGCCCTGATGCTGGAAAATGTCGCCGACCACGAGGGCGCGCGTCTCGAAAACACCCTGATGAACCAGGTCATCGACCTGAAACTCCTGCTCAACGAATATTCCCAGGCCATCCGGCTGGCCAGGGATTTCTTCGCCGCCCAGGCCCGGATCGCCCGGCTGTCCCCGGAAAACACCGAGATTGCCCGGGGAGAAGTGGCTGAATTCTGCCGAACCGCCATCCAAAGCCGGCTGCCGCGCTCCTCCGGCATCGGGGCCACTTTCGAGCCGGGCCGGTTTTCCCCTTTTTTGCCTTATTTCATGCCCTTCGCCTTTTGGGAGGAGGGCGGGATCAATTACGACGACGAGGTGACGCTTCCGCCGGATCGGAATCCGGACGCGCCCCTGACCGACCGGGAACGGGAAGACATATTCCGGCACGAACGGGAGTTGGATTATTACGTCGCCTCACTGCCGGCCGGACATGACCGGGCGGCTCCCCTGCCCGAACAGGTCAATTGGACCGACATTTACCTGGACGAAATAACCGGACGGCCCACTCTTTCGGCCACCGCGCCCATCAACCTCGACAACCAGGCGGCGGGCGTGGCCTTCCTGGATCTGCCGCTGACCGATTTGCGGGAACTGGCCGAGCGCTCCCGGCTGGCAATTTCCCCCAATACCGGCATTCTGGTTTTCGCCGCCGCTTCCGGGGCGATTCTCGCTTCCTCCGGGATCTCCGATCCCCAGGAAAAAAAAGGCGGAACCTTGGCCGAACTGTCTTTCGGCCGGGAAATCCTCGACCTCTTCGGCCGGCTGTCCGGCAACAATGTCCTGCGAACCTCCATCCGCAGCCAGGGAGCCGAATACGCCCTCATCGTCCTGGATGTCGACGAGCGGATCGGTATGGCCGCCCTGACCCCGGAAGCCGAAATAATGGCCGACAGTCTGCGGGCCGGAACGCTGCTGACCGACATGGAGGCGTTCCAGAAACAGGAAATGCGGAAAGTCGCCCTGGCCGGGGGGATTTCCCTGGCAATCCTGTTGCTGGCGGCCGGAGCGACGCTGCTGTCGCTAATCCACGTCGCCAACCGCCTGATCGGATCGGTGGCGGCGGTGGCCCGGGAAGCGGCCGGCATCGGTTCGGTCGCCGACACCATGGCCGACCTTTCCCGCTCGCTGGCGGACGGCGCCGCCAGCCAGGTGGCCACCCTTTCCGCAACCTCCTCATCCCTGGAGAAAATCTCCGGCCAGGTGAAAAACAGCGCCGACGGCGTCCGCCGGTGCGGAGAGGCCATGGCCGGAGCCACCCGGGAGGTGGAATCGGGGCTGGGCCTGGTGGGAAAGATGACCGAAGCCATGACCGGCATTTCCGAATCGTCGGACAAGATCGGCAGCATCCTTAACACCATCAAGGCCATCTCCTTCCAAACCAACCTGTTGTCCCTCAACGCGTCGGTGGAGGCGGCCCGGGCGGGCGAGGCGGGTAAGGGTTTCGCGGTGGTGGCGGAGGAGGTGAGGAATCTTTCCGGCCGCTCGGCCGAAGCGGTGCGGCAAACCGAAACGCTAATCAGCAATTCCACCGAACGGGTGAAACTCGGCGCCCGGGCTACGGAACAATTGGAAAAAGGCTTCCGTGACATCGATCAGGCGATGAGCGGCGCGGTCCGGTTGATGGCCGGCATTCGCGAATCGACCGACGAGCAGAACCTGGCCATCGGCGGAGTCAACACCGCGGTCGCGGAACTGGAGGCGGAGGTCAAGCGAAACGATCAGGCGGCCGGCGAGGTCGCCGCCGCCGCCCAAAAATTGACCCGGCAGGCCGAGGCGTTGAACGCCACCGCCGGAGAGCTTGAATTGGCGACCGCGGGGACCCGGACCAACCGCCTCGCCGGACGAAAGGATCCATGACATGGGCGAAAATGGGCTGAATGAAATATCCGTCCTGGTGGAGCGCCTAATCGAATCATCACTCGACAACCAAGCGGTCAATCACCGCGATGGCCATGACCTGCCGGACAAGGGAAACGTGGAACTGACCCTGAACCTGCTCCTGTCCTTGCTGTTTCCCGGCTATGCCAACGGCAAGGCCCTGGCCCCGGCCAGCCTCCCCTACTATTTCGGGGATATCCTGACCCGCCTGCGGAACGAACTGCCGGGCCTGATCGAACGGGCCCTGATCTACGATTGCCGGCGCCGGAACGGACGGGATGCGGATTGCGAAGCCTCCAACCAGGCAGTCAAGGCGACCATGGGACTGCTGGAAGCCCTGCCGGAACTGCGGGAAACCCTGAAAGGCGACACCCAAGCGGCCTACGAGCGGGATCCGGCGGCCGACAATCTGGACCTGATTCTTTTTTGCTATCCCGGCCTGGAGGCGGTGGCGACCTTTCGCCTTGCCCATGCCTTGCACCGCCAAGGGGTTCCCATAATCCCGCGGGTCTGGACCGAACGCGCCCATTCCCGCACCGGCATCGACATCCATCCCGGGGCCAGGATCGGCCAACGCTTCTTTATTGATCACGGCACCGGGGTGGTAATCGGCGAGACCACCTGGATCGGCGACGACGTCACCCTCTACCAGGGAGTCACCCTGGGGGCGCTGTCGCCCGCCTCCGGAAAATCGGGGCGAAAGATGAAGCGTCATCCCACCATCGAGGACGGAGTGATAATTTACGCCAACGCCACCATTCTCGGCGGCGAGACGGTAATCGGCCGAAACTCGGTAATCGGGGGCAGCGTCTGGCTCACCGATTCGGTGCCTCCCGACACCGTCGTCACCCTCTCCAATCCGGATCTGGTGTTCGAACCCCGGAGTTCCGGATCTTGATTGAGGCGCCGTCCGGCGGCACCGCGGATTTTTAAAGAAAAATCAAGCAAACCCCCGTTCGAGTTCCTTTAAAAGTCCGTGGTCCATGGCGCAAGGGTTTGTGAAGAAATAAAGGTTACCCGTTTAAACGAGGCGCGAGGATTGACGGGGTTTTTTCGCCGGCGGTTGGGCGAAAAAACCCCGAGAGAGCCGAGTAACGAAGTCTAAACGGGTAAACTTTATTTCTTCACGGTCCCTAACGAAACGCCCTCGCGCCTTGCGGCGCGAGGGCTAAAATAAATCCTGGCGGCGACCTACTCTCCCGTTGCCAGTACCATCGGCGCTGGAGGACTTAGCTACTGTGTTCGGAATGGGAACAGGCGTTGCCCCTCCGCCAAAGCCACCAGGAAAAAATTCCATCCCGCTTGGGGACGGCCAAGAATAAAATGAATAGCGGATACGCCGGCGCCGGCTGGGAAATTGATAACTCGAACCCGAGCGCGAACAACAAACGACAATGCCCCGCCCCCGCCGATTCCGGAGAACCGGAGTTGGAGGGCGAAAGCGTTGCGATCAAGCCGAACGGCCAATTAGTACTGGTTAGCTGAAACCCTTACGGGTCTTACACACCCAGCCTATCAACCCGGTGGTCTGCCGGGGGCCTTCGGGGAAGATTCATCTTGAAGCTGGCTTCACGCTTAGATGCTTTCAGCGTTTATCCGTTCCAGACATAGCTACCGAGCATTGCCCTTGGCAGGACAACTCGCACACCAGAGGTCTGTCCGACAAAGT